>JBIKRQ010000053.1:0-24380 GCA_044349155.1 Myxococcota bacterium | reverse complement strand
TGACGTCGACAATGTTGTCGACCCGATGGTCGTGGCCGCGAACGCCCACAGTGCCACCGCATGCGAGTTGCAGGCGCGCGAACGTCACGCCAAAGACCCCGATGCCGGCTGGCTCATCCTGCGCGAATGCATGAGGCGGCGCGACTACGTCGACCTGCTGAGCCTCACCGAGCAGCCGTGGAAGGCGAAGTTTCGGCAGCACCCCGAGCTCATGCCGCTGGTGCTCGACGTGCTCGTCCGGCGCAATTCCGACAACGTCGGCGTCGACCTGCGCGCTGTTGGCTACGACGTGCACACGCTCGACACCGAGCGGGCCGTGGTCGGCGCCGACTCCGACGCCCTGCTCGTGGCCCGGGTCGCACTCGACACCGCGAGCGGCGCCACGTTCACCGCTGAGCAGTTGGTCTACGACGCCTCGCGCGCCGCGCGGTGGGGATTTTACGGCAGCCGCGGCGTCACGGCACCGAAGCGCTCAGGGTACGTCTTCAAGGTCGACCGCAGGGCGTGCGCGCTGCGGGAGCGAACCGAGGGCATCATCATCGGTCGTTTCGTGCGCGGCACCGGCCGTGAGCAGAGCTTTGCGTGTTCGTTCTTCGCGCAAACCGGCGACTGACGTGGGGCCAGCAGTGGCGTCGGCATCTGCTGCTCACGCCGTGACCACAATGGTCAAAACAACGCGGGTGCCTGCTTCAGCGCGTTGCCGCCGTCGACGGTGAGCGTGCTGCCCGTGATGAACTGTGCGGCAGGCGAGCACAGAAACAGCACGGCATCAGCACAGTCGTCACTGCTGCCCATGCGGCCCAGCGGGACGGTGGCCTCAACGCGAGCGCGCGCCTCAGCGTCGGCCCACAGGCGGCTGTTGGCACCCTCGGTGTTCACCGGCCCGGGAGCCACGGCGTTGACGCGAATGCCAACGCCCGCCCACTCGACCGCGAGGGTTTGCGTGAGGTTGAGCATGCCTGCTTTGCCCGCACCGCTGTGGGCCATGAGTGCCGACGACGTGTAGCCGTTGGTGGCCGCCATCATCACGATGCTGCTGTGCTTCCTCGTCGACAACGCCGGAAAAAACGCGTGCACGGTGTTCCAGGTGCCAAGCAACACGGTGTTGATCACGATGGCAAAACCGTTGGGCGAAATGCCCGCCGCGGGGGCCAGGAAGTTCGCGCCGGCATTGCACACCAGCACGTCGACAGCACCGAACGCCGCCAGGGTGGCATCGCGCCAGGCCGCCAACGTGTCGGGCTGCTTCACGTCGGCTGAAGCAACCACACAGCGGCCCGGCATGCCGCGCGCAGCGGCCGCTTGCTCGACGAGGATCTTCGTTTCTTCGAGCAGCTCGAGACGGCGACCGCACAGGCTGACGTTGCCGCCCAACTCGGCAAAGCGCACCGCCGTCCGTCGACCAATGCCCGAGCCACCACCGCTGACAGCGATGGTCATGCCGGCAAACAAGCCCGGCGCGAAGGTCTCGCGCTCAGGTGCCGTGGGCGGCGGTGACGTCGTCATCGAGCGCCTCCCGTCAGCTGCGCCAACAACACCTGCAGCGCGCGACCGCGGTGGCTGATGCCGTGCTTCTCAGCCGCCGACAGCTCGGCCATCCGCTTGCCGCGCAATGCTTCGGCCCCCGCGTCGTCGACGACAAACAACGGGTCGTAGCCAAAGCCCCCGCCACCCATTTCATCCAACGCGATGGCACCGTCGACGCGCCCCTGTGCCGCGAACACATCGCCAGTCCGTCGATCGAGGCCCGCGACGGAACAGTGAAAGTGCGCCTGACGTCGACCCGCGGGCACGGCTGCCAACATCACCAGCAACAAGCGGTTGTTCGCGGCGTCAACGGAAACACCCGCTGGCGCATAGCCCGCATCGCTCGAAAAGCGCGCCGAGCGCACACCGGGGTGGCCATCGAGCGCCTCAACGCACAGGCCAGAGTCATCGGCCACGACGACGTCGACGTTCGCGTCTGCCGGCAACGCCGCCGCAGCGGCCTTCGCCTTCTTCAGCGCGTTGCCCGCAAAGTCGGGAGCGTCTTCGACGACGACGAGGTCAGACAAACCGACATCACCAAGGGTGACGACGTGAAAGCGGCCGCCGCAGATGTCTGCGAGTTCGCGACCTTTTTTGGCGTTGCCCGTGGCCAACAAGAGTGTGCGCATGGGCCGTGCGTACTCGCCTCGGCGACAAACCCCAAAGCGGGTTTCGCTTCGGGGCTCAGGTCAGGCCCGCGGCTTCCACGTGCAGTGGGTAGGTGGCGCAGTCGCGCGTCGTCGTCATGGTGACCGTGCCGGTGTGCCTTGTCGCCTCGTACATGCCCTCGACAATGCCCGCGAGCCCTTCGCGCCAGACGTCGCTTGCCGGGTACTTGTCGTGAAGCACCGTCGCCGTCATGGGCTGGTCGGTGCTCAGGCGAACTTCCCCGCCTTCTCTCATCCCCGAGTCCCAGCCGCGCTGAAACAGCTTGAGCAGGGCGCGCGGCGTCAGCCCAAAGATCGTGACGGCGCTGTTGAACAACGGGCGCAGCATTGGCCCCTCGATCGACTGTAAAAACCCAACGCGGTTCACGTCGCGCACAGCCTGCACGCCGCCGAGGTCGAACACGATCTGCGAGAGCACCACGTCGTGCTCGACGGGGATCCAATCGGCCCGCGACACGCGCGCGAGCAACTCGATCGATTCGCTGCAGCGCGCCCGCGCAATCGCAGCCTTCTCGGGCCCGAGCACGTCGAGCGCTGCAATCGTCGTCGCAAAATAGCTGGCCTTGATCGAGGCTCCCACGCGTCACCACCTGGCAGCGACCGTAGGGAGTCGTCGTGCGAAATTCCACGTCCGCGCGTGCGGTGTCCGCATCGACGACGACGCTGCAGCCGCATGCGAGAGCGCCCTTCGAACGGCGTCTGCTGGCATCGGTGTGCGCGGTCACACCCTGCAAGACCACTGGTGTTGGCGGGGCAGCCGTTGCGCCGCGCGAGCAGCGTGCGCATGGTCCGTGGCGATGAGCACCCAGGCCACCGGCATCAGCACCGTCGAGAAGGTGCTCTTTTTGAAGAGCATCGATCTGTTTTCGCAGATCCCGGGTGAAGACCTTTCGCAGATTGCCCTCATCACCGACGAGGTGCAGTTCGACAGCGGCGACGAGATCGTTCGCCAGGGCGACAACGGGCAAACGTTGTTTTTGATCATCGCGGGCAAGGTGCGCATCCACGTCACGGGCGTGGCCGAAGACCTCGCCGTGCTGGGCGAACGCGGCGTGTTTGGTGAGATGGCGTTGCTCGACAACGAGCCCCGCAGCGCCTCGGCCACCGCGGTCACCGACGTCGTCTGCCTGAAGATCGAGCGCGACGACTTCAACGAGATCCTCGCTGAGAAAAGCGAGATCGCGCAGGGCGTGATCAAGGTGCTGACCCGGCGCTTGCGCGACACCCTCGATCGTCAGCGCGTGTCGGGTGCAGTGGCCGTCGCTCCTCGTCGATGACGGTGTTTGGCGCGTCCGCGCCGTCCGTCAGGCGGCCGATGCGTCCGGGTCCACCCAACGACGGAGCAGGAGTCGACAACCGCGCCGTTGACGCGCCATGTTGTGCCCCATGACGAAACGGTCACACACCGGCGACGACGTCTTTGCCGACGACGCGCCCCGTGGGCGTCCCTCCCGCGCCGAGGGCAGCGCCACAGCGATGATGGCCGTGGTCGATGCTGAACCCAAAAGTGTTGAGCCTGGCAGCTGGCGCCTGCATGTGGTCGGGGCCCGTCACACCTCAACCTTCACGCTCGACGACGGCGAACACGTGATCGGCCGCAGCAGCGAGGTCTCAGTACACCTCGACGAAGACAGCATCAGCCGCCGTCACGCCCTGCTGCAGGTGCACGGCGACCACCTCACCATCACCGACCTGGGCAGCTTGAACGGCACCAAGGTGCGCGATCGCTTGCTCACCGCACAGCAAACCGTCGTCGTCAGCGCTGGCGAAACCTTCGAGCTCGGCACGGTTATGGTCGTGCTGCAGCGCCGACGAAAAGCCGAGCGCGCCCGCCGCCGCATCTACGATCACAGCTATTTCGAGAGCCGCGTCGACGAGGAAATCGCGCGCCGCATCAGTGCACGCCGTCGCAGCGACGAAGCCACCGTGCGCGCGTTCATGGCCGACCTCACGCTGTGTCGCATCCACGTCGACGTCGTCGTCCCACTTGCCGACGGTGTGCTCGCCGAAGCCCTCGAGGCCGCCCTGCCCCCCGCAGTGATCGCCGCCGAGTACGCGCCGGGCGAACTCGAGCTCATGTTCATGGACCAGCCGTGGTCCGACGTCGAGCTCGCCTGTGAGCAGCTGCGCCAACAGCTCGGGCGCGACGAGGCCACGGTCCGCATCGGCTTCGCGTTGTTTCCGCGCGATGGGCGAACGGCGTCACAGCTCCTCGCCGTCGCCAACGCCGGCGTGTCGAGCAGCGAGCCCGAACCCACCACCGCAGAAGTCCACCTGGTGCAGCACCGCGCGCCTGCCGCCGAAACACCGTCGCCGATGGCGCAGCTGCAGCGCCTCGTCGAGCGCGTCGCCGACAGCGACATCTCGATCGTGATCCACGGCGAAACCGGCGTGGGCAAAGAGGTGATGGCCAAAGAAATCCACCGGCTGTCACCGCGCGCGGGCAAACCGTTTGTCGGCCTCAATTGTGCAGCCCTCACCGAAACGCTCCTCGAGAGCGAGCTGTTTGGCCACGAGCGCGGCGCCTTCTCTGGTGCGGTGAACACCAAGCCCGGCCTGTTTGAAGTCGCCGAGAAAGGCACGGTGTTTCTCGACGAGATCGGCGAGATGAGTTCGTCGATCCAGGCCAAGCTGCTGCGCGTGCTCGAGGAGCGGCAGGTGTTGCGCGTGGGCGGGCTGTCGCCGCGATCGATCGACGTGCGCTTCCTCGCCGCGAGTCACAAAGACCTCGAGGGCGAAGTCGCCGCCGGCCGCTTCCGTCAGGATCTGTACTTCCGCCTCAACGGCATCACCGTCGAGATCCCACCGCTGCGCGAGCGTGTGTCGGAGATCGAAGGGCTGTGCACGGGCTTCATCGTCGACGCTGCGCGCCGAAACCGCCGCCCCGAAGTGCCCACCGTGTCGCGCGAGGCGTTGTCGTTGCTGAAGCACTACGCGTGGCCCGGCAACATCCGCGAGCTGCGCAACATCGTCGAGCGCGCCGTGCTGTTGTGCACCGACGGCCGCATCACCGCCGAACATCTGCCCGCCGAGCGCCTGCAGCGTCATCGCGTGACCGCACCGCCTGCGCCCGCACCTGCACGCACAACAGCACCACCACCAGCGTGGCGCCACGTCGGCGACGACGACGACGACGGCCCCCACACCCGCCCCGCCGTGCGCGCTGCTGTTCGGCCAGACGACGCGTTTGCTGGCCCGCGCCCCGGCGAAAACCTCAAAGAGGCCGTCACCGATCTCGAGCGACAACGCATCGTCGATGCCCTGCGCAGCTGCGGCGGCAACCAGACCAAGGCCGCAGAATTGCTGGGGATTTCGCGCCGAACCCTCGTGAACCGCCTGAACCAGTTCGAGCTGCCCCGCCCCCGAAAGTGAGCGCCATGAACCGTGTGTGCCGTCAGATCGTCGTCTGCGTTGTCATGACCGTTGGGGCATGCAGCAGCGGACCAGCACACGTTTCAGAACCGGCCGCCACCGGCCCGGTCGTCGTTGGCGGCGATCGCGACGAACACGGCTGCATCCCGTCGGCCGGCTACCAGTGGTGCGCGAACGTCAGCGCCTGTGCGCGCCCCTGGGAGCTGGCGAGCGAACGAGGGTTCGACAACAGCGCCGAGGCCTTTGCCGCGTTCTGCGGGGGGTAGGGCGCGACTGGCGTCTTGGCATTGGCGCCTTGAACGCCTGGCGGAGTGCCAGGTGTTCGGTTTTTGCGGCCACTGTTCAGCCTCGTGTTGCACCTGTGTCAGCGACGGGTACGGAGGCTGCGATGGACACGCGTGCGGTGGTTGGTGTCGTTTGTCTTGTGCTGGTGGGCTGCAGCGAGTTTGGACGCTGCCCGGTTGGCAGCGTCGAGTCCCCCGATGGCCGGTGCTTTGTCGAAGAGAGCCGTCGTCGTCGGGACGGAGACACGGACAACGAAGGCGAAGGCGAAGGCGAGGAAGGCGAAGGCGAAGGCGAAGGCGAAGGCGAAGGCGAAGGCGAAGGTGAGGGTGAGGGTGAGGGTGAAGGCGCAGGTGAGGGTGAGGGTGAAGGCGAAGGTGAGGGTGAGGGTGAAGCCTTTGTTGAGGTGGAACCGAACAACGCGGCCACCGACGAGGGCGCGCTGCGCACGTTGGGGATCGTCGATGGTGCCGCGCAGGTTTCCGGCGAAGCCGACGCCGACAGCGACAACGTTGATCGCCTTCGGATCGGGGTCGCGGGTGCTGGCACCTATCGCCTGACGCTGGTGTGTGACGATGCGACGGCGGACCTCGACCTCTACACCCGTGATGGCGGCGTGAGCGAGTCGCCAACCTGTGCTGAGTCCGTGACGCGCACGGTGAACGATGGCGTGATCGACATCGAGGTCAGGGCGTTCGAAGGACGCACCAGCTACGTGCTCGCGATCGAAGCAACGACGTGCATCGACACGTGCTTCCAGATCTGCGTCGACCTCGAGACCGACCACGACAACTGCGGAGAATGCGGCAACGCTTGTGGCGACAACGAGGTCTGCATTGGCGGCCTGTGCCACATCGAGTCCGGTGGTCAGTGCGACCCGTTCACCGAGCGCTGTGTCCCCGGAACGTGCTGCTTTGGCGGCTCCTGCCAGATCGCCGGAGGCTGCTGATGCTTGTCGCCATTGCCGGTGCGATCGCGCTCATGGCGCCGATTGATGCGGTGCCGTGTGAAGTGCTGTTTCGCCCCCACAAGGCGACCGACATCGAAGCGGTTCTTGCCGATCACCACCTGCGGATGTCGCGGCAGCTCCCACAGATTGGCTGGGTTGTCGCCGTTGATGAGGCCTGTCGAACCGGCCGCGCCTCGACGGCATCGCGCACACACCACACCGCAGAGCGAGCCGCAGAGCGCCGCGACGCCGCACGAAAGCTCGCTGCCGACGCGCGCGTGGCCGTCGCCCAACCGAACTGGGTGCCACAGCCTCGACTCCCCAATGACTGGTTGTTCTCGGAGCAGTGGGCGCTGCAAAACGTCGGTCAGGGCAACTGGCCCGTTGGCAACGACGTGGATGCTGTTGATGCTTGGACGTTGGCGACGGGCGAGGGCGTCACCGTGGCCGTGATCGACACGGGCACGCGCACAACCCATGAAGACCTTCGCGACAAGATCGCCCGCAACACGGCAGAGCGCGAAGACGGACGCGACAACGAGGGCAATGGCTACATCGATGACGTGATCGGTTGGGACTTCGTCGACAACGACAACGACCCCGACGATCCCGTGCCCGACTTCGACCGGCCAGCAGGCGCGACCCACTCGCACGGCACCGAGGTCGCTGGTGTCATCGCTGCGTCAACGAACAACCGCTTCGGCATCGCTGGCATGGCACCGCATGCCCTGGTGCTGCCCCTGCGTGCCCTTGGCGACGGTGCCGGCGTTGCCGCGACCGCCGAGGCCACGATCTACGCCACCGACCGCGGCGTGCGACTGCAGAACCACAGCTGGGGCACCGGCGACGTCTTCTCGCAGATCGACGCGGATGCCATGGCCTATGCCGCCGAACGCGGGGCG
Source organism: Myxococcota bacterium (assembly GCA_044349155.1). Taxonomy (GTDB): domain Bacteria; phylum Myxococcota; class UBA727; order UBA727; family VGSZ01; genus VGSZ01. The sequence continues at coordinate 16,680 of JBIKRQ010000053.1, read as the reverse complement.
ATCCTTGTTCTTGCTGCGGGCAACGACCACCGCAACCTCGATGCTGCAGGCGTCGACGACTATCCCGTCGAGCTCGACAACGACGCCATCATCTCTGTTGGCGCCATGTCGCGCGGTGACTGGCTGCTCGGCTTCTCCAACTACGGTCCACTCGCGGTCGACGTCGCCGCACCCGGCGGGGCGGGCATGCTGTCCACGTCGAACGTCTCCACGCCTGGCCTTTCGGGGCCCTACGCGACGGTCGAAGGCACGTCGTTTGCGGCCCCGCTGGTCGCCGGCGTGGTGGCGCTGCTGCTGGAGCGCGATCCAGCCCTCGGAGCCGCCGAGGCGCGCGCCCTTCTGATTGCGTCGTCGTCAGCCAGTCGGGTTGATCTCGCTGGAAGCTTTGGGGGCAGCTCGGTTCGTGCCGGCGCAGCGCTGCGCATGCTCCTGGGGGCACCAGCGCCGCCCCGTTCGCGCCTCGAGCTGCCAGCGCTTGAAGCACGGCGTTTCCTGGTCAACGTGGGCGCAACGGTTCGCCTGTCGGCGCGGGTTTTCGACCCGGACTCATCGCCCGCCAGCATCACGCACCACTGGCACCTCACGCCGCCACCTGGTTCTCAGGCGACGCTGGAGCACGCCGCGACAGCAGCGCCCTCGTTCATCGCCGATCGGTGTGGTGGCTACGAGATCCTGCACACCGTCGACGACGGCGACGCTGAAACCGAGATCGAACGCCGGTGGGTGTACGCAGGTTCGCTGCAGCCGCTGTCGCTCGTCACGAGCGAGCTGGGCACAGGCTTGGACCGTGACGAACTCTCGTTCACTGTCGACGACAGCGGCGTGTACGCCGTGCACCTCGAAAGCATCGACGTCGACGGCACGAGCGGATTCGTAAGGGTGTGGGCCGATGGCGCTGCGGTGCTGTCAACACAGGGGAAAGGTGGCGGCATGTGGTCGGCTCCGTTTGTCGGTCCAGCCTCGGTGAACCTCCTGGCGTTCTCGTTGTTCGAGCCCCGCCACGGCGCCGCCATTGATGCGCTGTACCTCTGCCACCACACCTGCACGGCAGGCCGCTTTGACTGCGATGACGACGACAGCAACGGCTGCGAGTCGAGCGCCCAGTGCGCAGGCGAAGAGGGCGAAGGCGAAGGCGAAGGCGAAGCAGGCGAAGGCGAGGGCGAAGGCGAAGCAGACGAAGGCGAAGGCGAAGACAACCAATCCGATCGTGACGAACGCCCCGACCGTCGACGTGTTCGCTACGAAGTGGCGCGCAGTTGCGGCGCTGCAGATGCCACACCGCACGGCTTGCTGCTGCTGCTGGGGTGTGTCGCTGGTCGCCGACGTCGGCGTTGAGTCTCCTTGAACGTTGTCGGTGGCCGTTCGACGCTGTGCACGGTGCAGCCATGGTCCACCGGCGTCGCGTGCGCGTTGCTCGCACGTGAACTGCCCCCCGAGTTCCGTCAGGTTGAGCCATGTTTGACGGGCTGACGGGCTGACCGGCTGACGTTTGCGATCGCCTGAGCCGAGTCTCCAGGGGATCAGCGCTTGAGCTTCGCCAACGCAAGGTCCAGCACGCGCAGCACTTCGGCCCGCAGATCGGCGTAGCTGGCAAGGGCGGCCTCGGCCCGCGCCGTGACCACCACGTCCACCGTACCGGCCGCCCGGCTCGCGTAGCGCGGCTTTTCCTGCCGCAGCAGATCGCGCACGCGCCGCTTCACCAGGTTTCTGACCGAGGCGCGGTTGTCGACCTTCTTCGAGACCACCAGGCCCACGCGGCCCGGCCCCGGCCGCACCGTTACCGCCACGAGTGTGCCGCTGGCGCGAACGCCCTGACGCTCTACGCGCGTGAAATCACGGGTATTTCTGAGGCGGCGCCACGCGGGAAACCCACATGGGCGTTCGACCCGCCGGGGCTTTTTGGGCTTCGACGGCAACGACAAAAGCCCGGTAGAACCGGGCTTGTCGCCAACCTCGAGGGTTGGCACGAGATGCTGATCGCCGCGAATGTTCACGGCGAACTGATCACTTCTCGTAGATGGTGGAAGCCAGACGCTTGCGGCCGTGAGCACGGCGGCGCTTGATGACGTCACGGCCGCCGTCTGTGGCCATACGGGCGCGGAAGCCGTGGGTACGGATGCGCTTGATGCGAGACGGCTGGTAGGTGCGAAGGGGCTTCGACATAAAGTTCTCCAACAAACAGCGTCTCGCGACGCGATCGACGTGCGGTTCTATCGTCCACGGCAACACAGTCGTCAACTGCGGAAGTCGGATCTCTGGTCGTTTCTTCCGACCACGCCGCAGCAACGCTCAAAACCAGGGCTTTTCGGACGTGCGCTTGAGGCACAGGATGCGCGTCATGAGCGTTGTTCTGCCCCTCGTGTTGTCGCTGCTCGCGGCCGAGCCTGCACCCGCTGCTGCTCCCGCTGAGCCCGCCCCTGAAACGCCGGCCGCCCCGGCGGCAAACGCCCCGCTGCGCGTGCTGTGGCAGCCCATGAGCGGCGATGTGGGCGACGCCGACCGTGGCCTCGCCGGCACCGCTGCACTGCAGCGCCTGCACCGCTTTGGTCGCCTCGACATCACCGTCGCCAAAGACGACAGCGGCTGCGTGCTCGCCGAAGACCGCGTCGCCTGCCTGCAGGGGCTTGTCGCCAGCAAGAGCGTCGATCTCGTCGTCGCTGCCAGCGCCACGACCTCGGCGGGCGAGCTCGTGGTGAGCATCGACGCGGTGAACGCGACTGGCGTTGTCGCGAACGCGAAGGGCGACTCGTCGCGCATGGATGGCTCGTTTGTCGACGCCGCCCACGCTGCGGTCGCAGCACTCGCCGACACCCTCGACGACGCCGACGACTTCCACTGGGTCCTCGATGCACCCGCGATCCGCGCTGGCACCGGCACCACGGCTGTCACCACTGCAGGGCCAGCGTCGCCGGGCGTGGTGGTGGGCACGTCGTCGCTGCGCCAGGGCCTGCAGTATGGCGGGGTAGCCGGCCTGGGCGTTGGCGTCGTCGCCATTGTTGCCGGCGCCGTCCCGGGGATCGCGGCTCGGCAGTCGGAAGCCGGCCTCACGCCGCTGCGGCTGCGCTACGTCGACGGCGATGCCGCTGCCCTCGACGAAGCGAAGGCGCTGCAGGCGTCGGGGGCGTCGTGGCGGGCCTCGTACAACTCGATCGGTGTGCCCGTGATCTGGACCGGGATCGTGCTGGCCGCAGCAGGCGGAGCAGCGATCGCCACGTCGATCTTTGCCCTGCCGCCCGACGACGCCACCAGCGACGCCACCACCTCGCCTCCAGCCACGACGAGCACGCCATGAACCGCGCCACTGTTTTCGGGTTTGAACTCACTGGTCTGTTTCTGCTGGCCACGCTGGCGGGCTGCCCGCTCACCGGGACCGTCGACGGGATAGGCGCCACCTGCACGCCCGCAGGTGATGCACCCTGCCCGCTCGATCACGTCTGCATCCCCGACGCCGACGACGCGACCACCGGCTTGTGCGCGCCGGTGATCGACTACGGCAGCTGCGATGCGCCGACGTGGCCGCAGCGCACCACCAAGACGCGCGACGAAGGCATCGATATCGACATCGTCGACGAATACGCGTTTCTCACCGATGTGACCCGCATCGTGGGCGACTTCGGCCTCGTGCCCGAGACCGCGGGAACGACGGCGCAGTTGGGTGACCTGTGTCCGCTGGCGGGGCTGCAGCAGGTGACGGGCAGTGTCCTCGTCAAGGCCACCGACCTGGCCACGCTGGATGGCCTGCAGAGCTTGAGTGCCGTGGGCAACGGCGTGGGCATCGCCAGCAACCGCAACCTGGTGAACCTGAAGGGTCTGTACAACCTGTTTTCCGTCGACCGCCCCGACGACAACTTCTCGATCGTGCTCGCCGACAACCTCGCGCTCAGCAACGAAGAAGTCGTCGCCTTGCGCACGCGCTTGAAGGAAATCAATCCCACTGCAGAACAGCGGCTTGTGGTGTGTGGCAGCCCGCTCGTCGACGTCACCAACGGCGACCCTGAGTGCCCGGTGTCGGTCAACGAACTGTTGCGTCGCTGAGGCTGCGCCAACACGGGACCTTGCCGAGCACGAGGTGGGTGGCCATGCTGCTCGGCAATGACCCTGCTTGCCTTCCTCGTCCTGCTCGGCGTGCTCATCACCGTCCACGAGTTTGGCCACTTCATCGTGGCCCGCTTGTGCGGCGTGCGCGTGCTGACGTTCTCGATTGGCTTTGGTCCGAAGCTGATTGGCTTCACGCGTGGCGAAACCGAGTACCGCATCTCGGTGCTGCCGCTCGGCGGCTTCGTGCGCATGTTTGGCGACGACCCCACCGCCGAAGTCGCTGAAGCCGACAAGGCCGGCGCCTACCTCGAAAAAAGCTACCCGCGCAAAATGGCGATCGCGGCTGCGGGCCCGGCAGCCAACATCCTGCTCGCGCTCGCGTTGTTCTTTGGCATGGGCATCGGCGAAGACGAGGTCATGCAGCCGGTGGTCGGCACCGTCCTCGCGGGTGAAGCAGCAGAACGTGCGGGCCTGCGCCCTGGTGACAAGGTGGTCGCCGTCGAGGGACAGGCGATCACCACGTTCGCCGACCTCGTCGCCGCCGTCTCACCGCGCGCCAACCTGCCCACCGCGATCACCGTCGAGCGGCCTGGGGCCGCAGCGCCCGTCGTGCTGAACGCCACGCCCACGCCGTCGCCGTCGCCCGATCCCCTCGACGATACGCCCGTTGGGCGTCTTGGTCTGCTCGCGAGCCCAGCACTTCCCGTGATCACCGTGGCCGCCGACTCACCTGCCGCGAAAGCCGGTGTGGTGCACGGTGACGTCGTCAAGAGCGTCAACGGTGTGGCCGTCGCCACGCGTGATGCCCTCACCCACGCGCTCGACAACGTCGCCATCGATGCACCACTCGAGCTCGTCATCGAACGCAAAGCAGTGCCGGCGAAAGGTGCAGCGGCCAACGCGCCGGTGCCAACACCCGGCAAGCACACGATCGTGATTCCCGCACCGCCTGCAGCGCCCGTGCAAGCGCTGGTGCTGCCCGACGTCGACGTCGACAGTGCCACCGCGGGCTGCGCCATCGACGCGGTACCTGAGGTTGATGGGCAGCTCACCTCGTGTAGCGCTCCCACCGCCGACATGATCGCGCAGGTCGTCGCTGAAGCGAAAGCCGCCGCTGCTCGCGAGGTGGTGTTGCCCGCCACCACGCGCCTCACCTACGCCGTCACCGATGCTGAGATCGTTGGGCCCGTCGCCGAGCAGGTCGCTGCCGTCGAGGAGCTCGTGCGGCAGGCGCAGCTGCAACAACGTCGCTGGCGCGGCGTCGCCTCGGTCGAAGGGGTGATCGCCAGCGTCGCCCCCGACACGCCTGCGGCCGCCCGTGGCCTCGTGCCCAACGGACACCGCGTCGTCGCGGTCGATGGTCAGCCACTGCGCTTGAGCGCCGATCTGCCTGTCGCCTTGTCGCGCAACATCGAGGCCATCCACGTGCTCGGACTCGTCGACAGTGCCGGTGCGGGTCAGGTGTTTGTGCTGCTGCTGGTCAAGCACGAAGACCGCAAGATCGTCGGTGCCACGCTCACGTCGGCCATGGGCCTTGCACCCACCATGACCGTGCACATCGGTGTGCCGCAGGCCGCGCGCAACGCCGTGGTCGCCCTGGGCGAAGCCACCAAAGCCGTCGCCAGCGGCTACATCGCACTGCTCACGCGCAAAGTAGGCCTCGACCAACTCGGTGGTCCCGTGATGATGGCCAACATCGCCGGCGAAGCAGCCAAAGAAGGGGCCAGCGTCTTCGGCCGCCTGATGGCGCTGTTCAGCATCAACCTCGCGTTGTTGAACCTGCTGCCGGTACCCGTGCTCGACGGTGGGCACCTGCTGTTGTTCACAGTCGAAGCCGTTCGTCGGCGTCGTCTTTCTGTTGAGACGCGGATTCGTGTCACGACGGTGGGCATCGTGTTTGTTGGTGCGTTGACCCTGATTGGGATCTTCAACGACTTCTTTCGCTGATCGTTCCGACCGCTTCGCGTGGGACTGTTCGTGGCCATCGGTCTGTTCGACTGATCGGCGGGGAGGTTTCCCCGCCCCCTCAAGAGACTCGCCTCCGCGACAAAACCGCAAAGCCGGTTTTCTCTTCGAGGACGATGTGGGCCGCTTGTTTCACTGAGCACTGCACGAGGTCGAGATGGAGGGCCAACAGTCGAACGAGGTCCGGCCGTTCGCGGTGCCAACGCGTCAGCTGCTGGCCACCCTCGCGTTGGTACTGGCGGCCCTCGTCGTGTGGGCGGCGCACCTCGTCTGCTTTCAGGGCTACGGCTGGCGTTGGTACCTGTGGAACCTGTGGCTTGCGGTGGTGCCCCTGGGCCTGTCGACGTGGCTGTCGCTGGCGCGTGCGTCTTCGTCGACCACGCGGGTGATGCGTTGGCCGGTGTTGGTGCCGGCGCTGGTGTGTTGGCTCCTGTTCTTTCCGAACGCGGCCTACCTCGTCACCGACATTGTTCACCTGCCGCGCGTGACGTGGAGCGCGCGCTTCACCGTCGAGGCCGCGATGATCCTGCTGTTTGCGACAGCGGGTGCGGCCATCGCCCTGGTGTCGTTGGTGCAGGTGCGCGACGTCGTGCTGCACCGCCTGCCGTTGTCGGGGCGACAGCTGCTCGTCGCTGAGGCGGGCTTCGTCGGCGGTGTTGCTGTGTTGAATGGCTTTGGCATCGCCCTTGGTCGCCTGGCCCGCAGCAACAGCTGGGACGTGTGGACCGCACCACGGCAGCTCCTCGAGGACGTCGTGACCACGGCGAGCTCGACGCAGGGGCTCACCATGACCGTCGTGGCCACCGTGCTGTTGGTGTGTGCGTACCTGTTCGCCGCGCCGTCGCGCTGACCGCTTGCATCCTCGCCATCGAGCGTCGACGGTGCGCGCGTGAGCACCACTTCATCCTCGTCGCCCGCGTCGTCCACTTCGCTGTTGCAGTTGTCGATGACGGAGATCGCCGCGAGCCTTGCCGCTGGTGCCTTCACGTCGCGACAGGTCACCGACGCCTACCTCGCTCGCATCGACGAGGTGCAGCCGAAGTACCTGCCGTACGCGATCACGTTGCACGACGAAGCCCGCGCCGCCGCCGATGCCGCTGATGCCCGCCGCGCCCGCCACGCGCCGTTGTCGGTGATCGATGGTGTGCCGCTCAGCCTGAAGGAGAGCCTCGACGTGCGTGGATTGCCCAGCACCATGGGCCTGCCGTCACGTCGTGGCATGCTCGCCGACACCGACGCCGTGATCGTGCGCGTGCTGCGCGAAGCGGGGGCGGTGTTCCTCGGCAAAACCAACCTCAGCCAGGCGATGCTCTACGTCGAGAGCAGCAACCCGGTCTACGGCGTCACGAAGAACCCCCACGACGTCACGCGCGCTCCTGGTGGCAGCTCCGGCGGCGAAGGTGCCGCGATCGCGAGTGCGTCATCGCCCGCGGGCATCGGCACCGACATCGGCGGCTCGATTCGTGTGCCTGCTCATTTCAGCGGCATCTGCGGCCTCAAGCCCACCATCGATCGCTGGTCGAACATCGGCAGCTGCGCCCCCATGCCGGGGCAAGAAGGCATCCGCGGACAATGTGGTCCGATGGGCCGCACCGTCGCCGACCTCGCGTTGCTGATGGAGGTCGCCACGTCGACGCAGCAGGCGTTGCTCGATCCGCGCGTCGCTCCCGTGCCGCTGGGCAAGTACACCGACATCGACGTGCGTGGCCTGCGCATTGGCCTCGTGCTCGACGACGGTTTCGTGCCGCCCTCGGCCGCCGTGCTGCGTGCGGTGCGCCGTGCTGCCGACGTGCTGCGCGCTGCGGGTGCGACAGTGGAGGAGTACGCCCCACCTCTGCTGAACGAGGGCATCTTCACGTACATGGGCCTGCTGTCGGCCGACGGTGGGCGCATGTTGCGCAGCCAACTCGACGGCAAAGACGTCGACGGTCCGCTGTCGCTGCTGTGGAACCTGCTGAAGATTCCCGATGTGGTCCGCATCGCCGCTGGGCGTGCCGCGATCGCGATGGGCGAGCCGCACCTGGGCAACATGTTGCTCGTCGCGGGCGAGAAGCGCACCTCAGCCTTGTGGGCGCTCGTGAAAAAAGCGCGCGACATCGCCGTGGCCATGCACACGTCGTGGGCCGAGCACCGCTTCGACGCCATCCTGTGTCCGCCGCACGCGACGCCGGCACTCCCGCTCGGCAAGAGCCGCGACTTCACGTTGGGCGGTACTTTCGCCATGCACTTCAACCTGTGGAACGTGCCTGCTGGTGTGGTCCCCGTCACCAGCGTGCGTGCTGACGAACAGCAGCGCAGCAGCGTGCGTGGGCGCCTCGAGAAGGTGGCCGCGGTCGTCGACGAGGGCTCGGCCGGGCTGCCCGTCGGCGTGCAGGTCGCCGCAGCACCGTTTCGCGAAGACATCGTGCTCGCGGTGATGGCCGCGATCGAAGCCGGCGTGCGCAACGACGAAGGCCGCCCCCAGATCGTGTTTGGCTGACCGGAAACGCCGTTGACCAACGTCGGCAGCACCTTCATCATCCAAAAAGTGAATGTGTTGCCGCGCCTGAACGTGTCGTCGATGGCCAGCGCGGCCGCCGCCGCGGTCACCCGTGCCACCACCGCTCCTGCTGCTGCCACTGCACACGCAGCGCCCACCGACGCGGCAGCGCCGACCGCGCCCACCGCCCCCATCGTCGACAGCTACGAGCAGCACCTGCCCAGGCCCACGAAGCTCGATGGCTTCGCCGATCGCCTGCTCAGCAAGGTCGCACCCATCCGCACCCACGAGCGCGTGCTGCACGACATCAGCGGCTCGTTCTTTGGTGTGCAGATCGGCGTCACGTTCAGCCAGCTCGAGCTCGCCAAGCGCGGCACCTCCGGCGTCGAGTTGATCGGCGGGGAAGTTTCCCCGCCCACCCCTCAGGAGACTCGCCTCGGCGACAAACCCCAAAGCGGGTTTCTCTTCGAGGCTCGATTCATCCAGGTGGTGAACCCCGACGGCTCGAGCAACATCGAGACCGTGCTCGGCCGCAAACAGCTCGGCATGGGTCACCGCATCGAGCTGCAGGGCCCGGCCCTCAACAGCAGCCTGTCGCCCGGTGAGCTGCCGGTGGGCGCGCGCTTCATTGGCGTTGGTCTGACCACCGACGTCACCAGCACGATGGACCACGACGCGCTCAGCTACACCGTCGAGGTCAAACTCAGCGAAAAGAGCATCGCCGGATTCGACCGCTTGCGGTCGAATTCATATTTATATTCATGGACTTGGCGGCACGCCAAGTCCATGAATTCGCCGCGCTTGGTGGTCCGGGTGCTGCTGCCCTCGCTGCGGATGCGTTGGCCGGCGTCGCGGGTGCTGGTGCTGCCAACGTCATTGGCGACGTGCTGTTGGGTGCAGTGCCCGTGTTGTCGGCGGTGTTGGCGGTGAACGCGGCGCGTCGTGCGCTGCACACATGCCGCGACAAAACCGCACCGGCGGCGATGAAGTTCTTCGCCGTCACCCACGCCCTGGCCGACGTGGTGCGCATCGTGTTTCCGTTGGCGGGCACGTTGGCGAACGCCGGCCTCGTCGTCGCGGCGGCCTCGGCGGGCTACATCAGCGCGCGGCACCAACAGCACGCAGCCCCCACGGGCGAACGCGTGGGTGAAAGCCCCGAGCCGACGACACCAACGACGACGACACCACCGCCAGCAACCACGCCAGGCGAGACGTGACCACGCTGGTCGACGTCCTCGGGCGCGCCGACGAGCTGGGCTCGGCGGATCTGCGCACGCGCTTGCAGTGGATTGAAGACGCCGCCGGCGCCATCGAAGCCAGCAACCTCGGCGACGACGGTGTTGTGGCTGCCACGCACTTTCGCGCGGCATTGGGCGCGGTGGTGGCGTGGTCGAAGTCGCCGCCACAGCAGCGCTCGCTCGTGGCCCTTGAAGCAGTGCTGCACACGCTGCTGCAGCGCGCGATGGTGGCGATGGCGCGGGCGGCAGCCGACCACTTCGACACCCTCGTCGACGAGCGTGCTCCGCAACGTGCCGCATGTGCTGAAGCCGCGCGCCTGCTGACCGACGTGGCCATCGCCGCCGAGAAGGGCGCACCGTTGCCCAAGAACTTTGCGGCGCGCGTGCGCGAATTGTCGGCGTCGTTGCCGGCTTCGTAGCGGCGGTTCAGTGAATCGAGCCGATGTCGTCGACGGGTGGCGCCGACGTGGTGGGCAGGTCGGCCACCGACGCGAGCATCCAACCGGCGTCGGTACGCTTCCAACGCTCGGGCAGCTGCACCGTACGCACCGACATGTCGAGCTTGTTGATGTAGACCACGACGACGACCACTTCGGCTGTCTCGTCGTCGATCATCGCGACCCCTGCCACGTCCATGTCTTGCAGTTCGAGCCCGCTCAGCCGCTGCGTCCACACCTGCAGGAATGGTCCGCGCATCTCGGGCACGACGCGCGTGGCGGCGTTTTCGAGGCGGCCCCAGCGCAGGTCGATGTGGTGTTTGGCGAGGTCGGTGGTGAGGTCTTCGCGGCTGTAGAAGTGCCCGCATCCACTGCTCACACCAACGAGCGCTGCCACCACTGCCATTGCCACTGCGCGCATCGAAAACCTCGTTGTCGTCGACCACGACGATGCAGCAAGCGTAGTCGCACCGCGGCAATCCCGGTAGGCTGTTGTCGTGAGCCACACGACGACGTCGACCAGCACGACCAACGTTCCCGACCCAGCACACGCTGGCGAACCACAAGCGCCCGCGGCCCTGCGCGCGGTGTCGAGCACGTTGTCGGCGGCGTGGCAGAAGACGGCGAAGCGCCTGCAGCGTCTGGGTGCTGCGAGTACGGGCAACGAACTCACGCCATTTCTCGAGGGCGATGGCGCCTACGCAGCGATGTTGTCGGCGATCGAACACGCCGCGCACCGCGTGTGGATGGAGACCTACATCTTCGCTCCCGACGCGCTTGGGCAGCGGGTGCTGGCGGCCCTCACCGCAGCAGCGGCGCGCGGTGTTGAGGTGAAGCTGCTCGTCGACGCGGTGGGTTCGTCGGCGCTCACGTCGGCGCACAACCAGGCCTTGCGCGATGCGGGTGGCGTGGTGGTGGTGTTCAACGACGGGGTGTGGTCGCGGCTGTGGCCGTGGAGCAGCCGCGAGCGTGCACCGCGTGCGTTGCGCAACCTTGTGAGCTTCGCGGTGCGCGACCACCGAAAGATTCTGATCGTCGACGACGAACACGGCTTTTGCGGCGGCATGAACGTGTCGTGCGACTACGCCGGCCCGCTGCTTGGCAATGGCTTGTTTCGCGACACGCATGTGTTGATTGGTGGCCCCGCCGTGGCCGACCTCGCGGCGGTATTTGCGCGCTCGTTTCGGCACGCGACGGGTCAGGTGTTGCCGCGGCTTGAGCCTCCGGCGGCGCGTCCTTCGGGCTGCCACGTGCAGATTCTCGGCAGCGATCGCTTCTCTCGTCGTCGACGCATTCAACGCGCCCTGCACACCGCGGTCACGCACGCGAGCGGCTCGATCTGTTTGACCACGCCGTACTTCGTGCCGCCACCGCAACTGCTCACCGCCCTTCGGCGCGCCGCACGACGCGGTGTCGACGTGCGCGTGCTGACCGCGGGCGTGTCCGACGTGCGCATCGCGCAGGCCGCCGCGCGTCACCTGTATGCCTCGTTGCTCGACAGCGGCGTGCGCATCTACGAGCTGCAGCGGCAGACGTTGCACGCCAAAACCGCCGCCGTCGACGACGTGTACGCCCACATCGGCTCGTTCAACCTCGACCGCTGGAGCTACGACCGAAACCTCGAGGTCGTGGCCATGACCTTGAACCACGACATGGCCCACGCGTTGCGCGGCGTGTTCGAGCACGACCTCGTCAACAGCACCGAGATCCACCGGGCGGCGTGGCAACAGCGGGGCCTGCTGCAACGCTTCTTCGACTTCTGCGCCTGGCACCTCGCGCGGTTGTGAGATCGGCTGGCGACATCGAATGGCCCGGCTACAGTGCAGGCAGCTTTCAGGGGGCCCACATGCTGAAGAAGTTCGCGTCTGCTGCTGTCGTCGCCGTCGCTGTGGCGCACCACGTACCGGCTGCGGCGTGCACCACCTTCATCCCGACCGTGCAGGAGATGCAGTTCTCGGTGGCTGATGGCGACGTCGTGCCGCGCAACCTCGTGCTCTACAGCAACTTCTACGGCGAGGCCGACGGCTCGTCGTGGTGGGTGACCTCGTTTGGTCGTGCACCCCAACAGCTGGTGATGACGTTTCCAGCGTCGGAGCGTGGCGCGGTCACACTGACCACCGCCGAGCCGCTGTTGCCGTCGACGAGCTACACGCTGCGCTGGTCCGCCACCGCTGCACCACCAGACGACGCCGCAGGAACCGAAGACCTCGACGGCGATGGCGTTGCCGACGATGTCAGCGCCCGCATCACCTTCACCACGTCGAGCGACGACGACACCAGTGCCCCCGCAGCGCCCACGTCGTCACACGAGACCGAGACGGTGCTTCCCTACCAGGGCTGTGATGGCGACTGGCAGTCTGGTGCGACGTGGTCGCGCTTTTTCATCACGCCAAACGACGACGACATCGCCGCCTACGTGCTGCGTGGCATCGATGGCGCCGTGCTCGATGCGACGGTCACGCCGTTTCGGACGGTCATCGACGAGACCGGCGAGATTTTTGTGAGCGAGACCGCCGAAGAGGGCGGCACCAAGACGTACGAGCTGGTCGCCATCGACCACGCCGGCAACGAGAGCGAGCCCACGGTGATCGACGTCGGCCTCGGCTGCCCCGGCAGTTGCTCGTCGGCCGACGTCACGGGCGTCACGTCGTTGGCGGGGCTGCTGTTGCTGCTGCGACGTCGTCGCCCGCATCGCTCGCTGCCATCGGTTGTGGGGGTCACATGCTGAAGTTCGCGTCTGCTGCTGTCGTCGCCGTCGCTGTGGCGCACCACGTGCCCGCTGCGGCGTGCAGCATCTACATCCCGACGGTGCAGGAGATGGAGTTCTCGGTGGCTGATGGCGACGTCGTGCCGCGCAACCTCGTGCTCTACAGTGGCTTTTATGGCGTCGCCGACGGCTCGTCGTGGTGGCTCACCTCGCCTGGTCGCGAGCCGCAAGAGCTGGTCCTGACGTTTCCAGCGTCGGAGCGCGACATGGTCACGGTCACCACGCCCGAGCCGCTGTTGCCGTCGACGAGTTACACGCTGCGTTGGTCGGCCAGCGACGCGCCGCCAGCCGACACCACCGGCACAGAAGACGACAACGGCGATGGCCTTGTCGACGACGTGAGCGCGCGCATCACCTTCACCACCTCGAGCGACGACGACACCACCGCACCGGCGTCGCCCACAGCGTCACACGAGACCGAGGTGGTGTTGGCCAACAACGATTGCGGCGAGCAGCCGGCTGGAACGTGGGCGCGCTTCTACATCACACCCACCAACGACGACGTGGTCGCGGCCTACGTGCTGCGCGACGTCGATGGAGCGGTGCTCGATGCGAGGGTCGCGCCGTTTGCCCTGCCCGACGACACCGCCGTCATTCCGGTCAGCAACACCTCCGAAGAGAGCGGGACGAAGGCGTACCAGATCGTGGCCATCGACCACGCCGGCAACGAGAGCGAGCCCACGGTGATCAACGTCGACCTCGGCGGTCCGGGGGGCTGCTCGTCAGCCAACGTCACGGGCGTGTCGTAGTTGGCGGCGCTGCTGTTGCTGCTGCGCCGTCGTCGTCCTGGCTCGCAGCCGTCCATCGTGGGGGGCACATGCTGAAGCTCGCGTCTGCCGCTGTCTTCGCCGTCGCTGCTACGCACCACGTGCCCGCCGCGGCGTGCAGCATCCTCATCCCGACGGTGCAGGATATGCGCTTCTCGGTGAACGACGGCGACGTCGTGCCGCGCAACGTCGTCCTCTTTGGCGACTACCCTGCCGCAGACGATGGCTCGTCGTGGTGGCTCACCTCATTTGGTCGCGAGCCCCAACAACTCCTGATGACGTTTTCGGAATCGGACCGTGGCGTCACCTTGACCCCGTCCGAGCCGCTCTTGCCGTCGACAAGCTACACGCTGCGCTGGTCGGAAACCGGTGTACCGCCCACCAACACGAACGACGACCTCGACGGCGACGGCCAGCCCGACGGGGCCACGGTGTCGTTCACCACAGCCACAGACGACGACACCACCGCACCCGCAACGCCGACCGTGGCACACGAAGCGGTGTCGGCATTTCCCTCGAACAACAGCTGTGGCTTTTTCGGCGGCGGCACGTGGGCGCGCTTCTCGGTGACCCCCGACGACGACGGTGCGGTCTCGATGTACCTGTTGCGCGACGTCGAGGGCACGATCATCGACGCGTCGGTGGTGGCCTACGCTTCGCGCGATGACAGCGGTGGCTTCTTTCTCGCCGAGATGGCCGACGAAGGCGGCACGAAAACGTACGAGGTGGTCGCCATCGATCACGCCGGCAACGAGAGCGAGCCCACGGTGATCGACGTCGGCCTCGGCTGTCCGGGCAGTTGCTCGTCGGCAGACGTCACAGGCGTGTCGGCGTTTTCAGCGGTGCTGCGACGTCAACGACTGAGCGCTCCCATCGAGATGCAGCAGTGACGCTGCGGATCGCAGCCCTGACCACGTGCCTCTGCCTGCCGCTGTCGGCGCTGAAGTGCATCCACGACCAGACGCTCACGCCGAGTCTTGACCGCGTCGTCACCATCGACGGGAGCGAAGTGGTCGTCGTCGCCACCATCAGCGTCCGCAATGCCTCGAGGGTGGTGGTGTTGTTCGACGCTGACCATGCAGCAGACGATGCGACGGAAAGCGTCGAGCTGGCCGTGACGGGCCTCGACGACGCCATCGCGGCGACGCTGACGCCCGACGACGAGGACGCCAACGGCACCGCCAATGGCACGCTCGCGTGCGCTGAGGCGGTGTGCGAGGGCGAGGTCACCCTGCGGTTGACGAGGAGCGCGCCCACCGACGAGCCGCTCGCGCTGACGTTGCACACCACGGTGCTGGCCGAAGCACCCGAGACCACGCCCGAGATCGTCATCGAGCGCTTCGAACTCAGGGCCGACGAGGGCGTGCTCGACTGACGACACAAAAAAGCCCCCGACTGCGGGGGCTTTTGCTTCACTGCTGCAGCGATCAGCGCGAAGGACGAAACGACCGGCTCTGCGACGACGACGGGCCCGCCGATGCGCCAGCCGCGGGTGCTGGTCCACGACCACCGCCGCCACCGCCACCACCACCACCATTGCCGCCGCGCGGGCCACCACGGCCGGCCGCGCCGCCGCCGCCGCCACGGCCGCCGCGACCACCACCACCGCCGCCGCCACGACCACCGCGACCACCGCCGCCTTCACGGGGCGGACGATCGTCAGCACTCAAGTCGGGGCCCGTCGTCGTTCCCGGGGGGAACGGGTGGGGCTTCTTCGCGATGGGCTGGCGGATGGTCTTTTCGATGCCACGCAACAGGTGGTGGTCGTCGGGGGAGCAGAAGGCCCAGGCGATGCCGTCGCGGCCCGCGCGCGCGGTGCGGCCAATGCGATGCACGTACTGCTCGGGCACTTCGGGCAGGTCGACCTGGATGACGTGGGAAACGCCGTCGACGTCGATGCCGCGGGCCGCGAGGTCGGTGGCCACCAGCGCGCGCAGACGACCCGACTTGAAGCCGTCGAGGGCCTTTTCGCGCGCGCCCTGGCTCTTGTTGCCGTGGATGGCGGCGCAGGGAATGCCCGCCTTTTCAAGGGTTTCCGCGACTTTGTTGGCGCCGTGCTTTGTGCGCGTGAACACCAGCACGCGCTTGACTTCGGGCTCCTTCATCAGGTGCAACAACAGCGAGCGCTTCTCGCGGCCGTCGACGAGGAACACGCTCTGGTCGATGCGCTCGACGGTGGTCGATGGTGGCGTCACCTCGATGCGCACGGGGTTGTTCAAGATGCGCGCGGCGAGCGACGTGATGTCGTCGGGCATCGTTGCCGAAAACAGCAGCGTTTGGCGCTTGCCCGGCAGGGCGGCGATCACGCGCTTCACGTCGGGGAGAAAGCCCATGTCGAGCATGCGGTCGGCTTCGTCGAGGATCAGCACTTCGAGGTGCTTGAAGTCCACAGCGCGCTGGCTCATCAAGTCGAGCAGGCGACCAGGCGTGGCGACGACGATATCGACACCGCGGCGCATGGCCTGCTTCTGCCGCTCTTCCGACACGCCGCCGAAGATGACCTCGTGGCGCAGGCCGGTGTCTTTGCCGAACTCGTTCATGCCCTCGGCGATCTGCGAGGCGAGCTCACGCGTGGGCGTGAGGATGAGGGCGCGCGTCGGGCGCACCACCTTGGGGTCGACGGGGGTGGCCATCAAGCGCTGCAGCAGCGGCAGCGCGAAGGCGGCGGTTTTGCCGGTGCCCGTCTGCGCGATGGCGATGGCGTCGCGACCGGCGAGCACGGGCGGAATCGCCTCGCGCTGGATCGGCGTGGCGGTGGTGAAGTGGGCGACGTTTTTCAGCAGGGTCGGATGAAGGCCGAGGTCAGCAAAAGACATGCGCGGCGCGTAGCAGGCTGCGGCTCAAATGACCGCAGCCATTTGATCGGCGCGGGTGCCAAGCCCGAGTCCGCGATCGCGGCCGACAACCCATTGAAACAACAGAGGAATCAGAAAGACGGCGGCGCGCATCGCACCTGCTAGTGCGACGAGACTGAATTGGCGATCCACTC
>JBIKRQ010000342.1:0-6748 GCA_044349155.1 Myxococcota bacterium | reverse complement strand
GTCGTCGAACACAAGTTTGACGACGTCATCGTCGCGCCCAACGCGCCATTTTTCAGCAACCTGCTAGCCGCCAGGTCACGGAAGCACGCACCAGACGAAACAGGGGCTCGCAGGAGCCCCTTTCTCGTTCGAAGTCACTCGTGACTGCGGCTACTTCGTTTTGAAGTCGTAGACGCCATCCCAGTCGGCCGGAGGTGGTTCCTCGCGGAAGTGCTCGATGCGCTCAAGGTAGACGTCGCTCGGCGGGTCGCTGCCACCGCGTGCGGCGATGGCGGCCTTGAAGTTGGCTTCGGCGACCTCCCACTGCTGCTTCTGAAACGCTGCGAGCCCGTGCTCGAACGGTGCGACGAACGCGGCGACCTCGGCGGGCATCGGTCCCTTGCCGATGACCTCGTAGATGTTCACGGGCTCCTTCTTGCCCTTCACGCGCACCGCATCGAGGCGACGACCGTGCACGACGCTGCGCGCCTGCACGAAGGTGACCTCGCTGACGATGATGTGCGTGCCGTAGTTCTTGTTCGTGCCCTCGAGGCGCGAGCCCAGGTTCACGTTGTCGCCGAGGAGCGTGTAGTTGCGCATGCGTGCTGAGCCCATGAAGCCCACGCGCATCAGGCCCGAGTTGAGGCCGATGCCGATGTCGATCTCGGGTTTGCCTTCGGCGCGCCATTTCGCCTTCAGCACCTCGAGTTCCTCGAGCATCTCGACGGCGGTGACACACGCGCGCGCGGCGTGGTCTTTCTGCTCGATGGGCGCGCCCCAAAACGCCATGATCGCGTCGCCCATGTACTTGTCGAGCGTGCCCTCGTGCTTGATGAGGATTTCCGTCATCGGCGTGAGGTACTCGTTCAAAAATTGCGTGAGACCTTCGGGGCTCAGCTTCTCCGACATCGTCGTGAACCCGCGGATGTCGGAGAACATCACGGTGAGCTCGCGCTCGGTCCCACCAAGACCCGCCATCGCCGGATTGCTGAGCAACTGATCGACGACCGTTGGTGCCAGCACCGTCGAGAACTCAGCCTTCAACTGCGCTTTTTCGCGACCCGTGGTGAGGTAGCCCCACACGGTGATCGCCGCCCATGTCGTCGACATCTGAACGACCAGAGGCACGTCGTAAAACCAGCGGTTCGCGCGAAAGAGCACGTTCCAGTCGACGGCCCACCAGGCACCCACGAACGCCGCGAGGAACAGCACGCCGGCCGCCACCGGAAGACGAGGCAGCACCAGACCAAACAGCAGGCCGACGACGAGGATCAGGAGCATCTCGACCTGCACGTGCAGCGTGGGCCGCTTGAGGGCGCGACCGTCGATGATGTTTTGAATTGCTGCGGCATGGATCTCGGTGCCGGGCACGTTGGGCGAAAACGGGGTGACCCGTTGATCGAACGTGCCGATGGCGGTGACGGCGACGAGGACCACTTTGCCTTTGACGATCGGCGTGAGCGTTTCGATGGTGTGGCTGCGTTCGGCACAGCGCGACCAGCGTTCGCGGCCGGTGTCGTCGAGGTCTTTGTCGTCGGGCTTCGTCGGAGGCAGGTCGGCGCAGTAGACGTCGGACAGCGGCACACGGGGGAAGGCACCGCGCTTGTCGTCGGGGAGGTCTTTGTCGGGCGGGCCCGAGGGGCCGTAGTAGTTGATCATCAAGCGCCCGTTGATGTCGACGGGCACGTTGACCACCGAACCGTCGTCGCGCGGAAAGCCCACTTCGGCGAGGCCGCGGGCGGCGCCATTGCGCTTGTAAAAAGGGTCCGCGAGCAGCAAGGGGTTCGCGCCAAACCAGGCTGCCGACGTCGACAAACTCAGCGCCGGCAGGAACACATCGCCAATGCGGTACACGAGCGGCAGACGACGCAGCACGCCATCGGGATCGACGTAGGCGGAGAAGAAGCCGACGTTGCTGGCGACGTCGAGGAAGCCTTGATCGGGCAGCACCAGCTCGCCCTTCACCTCGATCACACCGTCGAGGTCGCTGGCCTTGCTGTCGGGGTGCACATCGAGCGCGGCAACGGTTGCTTCAGCGCCGTTGTTGCGGTTGGCATCGCTGAGCTCGGTGACCTTCCAGCCAAAGCCGTAGCCGCGCAGCAGGAACGTATCGAGCACTTCGAGGTCGTGGGCGTAGTCGGTGACGACGCGGACCTTACCGTCTTCGGGCTCGGTGTTGATGACCGCACCTTGCACCACGCGCGTGGCGTGCTCGTCGTAGACCTCGGCGAGGCGTGCATCACCGTCGGTGGCGGCGGCCCAGTGGTCTTCGACGGCTTTCGCCGAAAACGCGAGCGCTGCCAGTTCTGCTGGCGTTGCGGGGCTGCCCTCTGCTGTGGCGACGGCGAGGTTGCCGATGCTGTTGGCGAGGTCTTTTTCTTTCAGCAGGGCGCCGATCTGTTCGGCATGCGCGTTGTCGACGCCAACACTGTCGGCGAAGACCATATCGAACGCGACCACTTCGGCGCCGGCCGCCACCAGGTTCTTGATGATCGCTGCGTAGTTTTCGCGGTCCCACGTGCCCCACCGGCCAAAGGCGCGGATGGTTTCCTCGTCGCCAGCGGCGATCACCACCTTCGGATCGACGTCGATGCGACCGCGCCACTGAAACTTCAGGTCGAGCAGCTTTCGCTCAAACGCCAACAGCGGCGAGTCTTCCCAGTTCAGCGTTGGCTCGAGGTACGTGTACGTCACACCGACGGCGGCAATGACGAGGCTGAGCAGCAGTGGAATGCCGTGGCGCAGGCGCTGTTTCATCGGGAACTCCCCTCGGTCGTGTCGCTGCTGGTCGTACTCGCCTCGACGAGTCCGGTGTCACTGAGAGCGCGCCAGGTGCCGTCGACGGCATTGCTGTCGTCGAGACGCAACGCGTGTGCGTGCCACATCAGGCGCTCAAGGTCGGCGGCACCGTCGACGCCGTACCAAAACGGCAGGAGGTGCGGGGCAAGCGCGTGCGTCCGCAACTGCTGCGTAAACGCGGGCAGTGACGACGGTGCGGTCCACGACGCCGGAAACACCGCTGGTGCCGGACGTTGCAGACCAAGCAACCACAAGCCGCCGTCGAACGTGGGGCCGACGACGACGCGCTCCCACAACAACGCCCGAAAGGCGTGGTCGACGAGGTAGGCGGGCAGGGTGGGCGTGGCGGTACCGACGACGCAGACGGCGCGCGCGCCGCGCTCGAACTCGGCGACGACGGCGTGTTCGGCCTGCTCGGCTGCCGTTGTGCCCACCGCGGCCTCGAGGCGCGCACCGGCGACAGCGGCGAGCTCGCGCACAATCGGATCGTCGACGCTGCCACTCACACAGAACACGACGCGGCGGTTCTGATCGGCCCCCGCGCGCTCGGCGCGAAAGCGGGCACACAAGCGCGCGGCGTCGTCGAGAAAGCCGCTCTCGAGCCGGGCTGCCACAGCCGCGCCACGGTCGTGTGACAGCCGTGTCGACGCTGAACCGGGGGAGCGCGCCATGAGGATGAGGGTTTCCATCGCCGGCGGACGCTAGCAGTTGTCGACAAGACGATGTGGCTGCGTGGCGGCGGCGTCGCAGAATGCCCATGGCCGGATGGAATCGGGGGCGCTTCCTCGGCGACACCCCCGATTCGTCGTGTGCGCCTTTCCTTTCCGCCAAGGCAGCGTTAGCTCCGGGGTCATGAAAGCACCCGTGCCACCCACTGCTTCGGCCGAGCTTGCTCCCCTCACCTACGCCGATGCTGGCGTCGACATCGATGCCGGCGAAGACGCGGTCGATCGCATCGCCGCTGATGCGAAGTCGACGTGGATCCCCGGCGTGTTGTCGGGGGTTGGCGGCTTCGGTGGTTTGTTCGCGCTCAAAGACGCGCTCAACACCCTCGAAGACCCGGTGCTGGTCTCGGGCACCGATGGTGTGGGCACCAAGCTCCTCGTCGCCATCGAGGCCAACAAGCACGACACCATTGGCCAGGACCTGGTGGCCATGTGCGTCAACGACGTGCTCACGTCGGGCGCGCGGCCGTTGTTCTTCCTCGACTACTTCGCCACCGGTGCCTTGTCGGCCGAGCACATGGCCACCGTGGTGGGCGGCATTGCGCGGGCGTGCAAGGCCAGCGGCTGTGCGCTGATCGGCGGAGAAACCGCTGAACTTCCGGGCATGTACGCGCCGAAGCACTATGACCTCGCCGGTTTCACCGTGGGTGCGGTTGAGCGAAGCAAGATGATCGATGGCACCCGTGTTGCGGTGGGCGACAGCATCATTGGCCTCGCGTCGGCGGGCCTGCACTCCAACGGCTACAGCCTGGCGCGCAAGGTGGTGTTCGAGCGGATGAAGAAGTCCCTCGACGACGTGCTCGTCGACAAACTCAGCGTGCGCGACGCGCTGCTCACGCCCACGCGCTTGTACGTGAAGCCCATCCTCGACCTGCTCGCGTCTGTCGATGTGAAAGCGATGGCACACATCACCGGCGGCGGCTTGCCGTTGAACCTCACGCGTGCGTTTCCCGAGGGCACCGCGGCTCTCGTCGACGAACGTCGCTGGCCCGAGCCCGCGGTGTTTTCGGCGCTGCGCGAAGGCGGCCCCGTCGCCGTCGACGAAATGCGTCGCACGTTCAACTGCGGCATCGGCTTCTGCGTCGTCGTCGGCCAGCAGGACGTTGGCCGTGCGCTCGAGCGCTTGCGCAAAAGCGGCGAAGACGCGTTTGTGATCGGCGAAGTGGTCAGCGGCGCTGGCGAAGTCCGCTACGCATGAACAGCCTGATCGAGCGCGCTTGTTCGTCGTCGTCGCCGCTGCGCGTGGCGGTGCTGGCCTCGGGCTCTGGCAGCAATCTGCAGGCCCTGCTCGACGCTGTGGCCGTGGGCGATCGCAGCTTCCGCGTCGTTGTTGTCGTCACCAACATCGAGGGCGCAGGCGCTGCGGCGCGTGCTGGTGCTGCTGGCGTTGCTGCGGTGTGCGTGCCCCACAAGGGCCTGTCACGCACCGAGCACGAAACGCAGGTGCTGCAAGCGCTGCGCGCCCACGACGTCGAATTCGTGGTGTTGGCCGGCTACATGCGCGTGGTGACGTCGACGTTGTTGCAGGCGTTTGCGTCGCGGGTCCTCAACGTGCACCCGGCGTTGCTGCCGTCGTTTCCTGGGCTGCATGGGGCAAAACAGGCCCTCGACCACGGCTGCCGTGTGGCGGGCTGCACCGTGCATCTCGTCGACGATGGCGTGGATACCGGGCCCATTTTGGCACAGGGTGTTGTGCCCGTGCTGTTCGACGACGACGAGGCAAGCCTGCAGCGTCGCATTCAAGCGGTGGAGCATCGCTTGCTGCCAGCAGTGGTGCAGGGCATCGCCACCGGGCGCGTTGTCGACGTGAACGGGCGCCCACGCTGGCTCGATCACGACGCCTGAGCCTCGCTTGATCGGCGGGGAAGTGTCCCCGCCCGCCCCTCAAAACCGTTCGCCTCGGCGACAAAACCGCGAGGCTCAATTCAGCCTGAACACCACGTCTGGCGTTTTGCGCGCCACCAGGTGCTCTGGTATCGACGTGCAGGCGCGCGGTGCGCCGACGACGACGAGGTGGCCCCGTGGCCTGGTTTGAGGTCTTCATCCCCGGCAAGCAGTCCGGCACACCCAGCATGACCCTCACCGTCGAGGCGCCCAACTGGATTGGCGCCCTGCGCACTGGCCTGTCGAACCTCGGCGAGGGGCAGGAGTCGATCTCGAACGTGATGTGCGACATCAAGGAGGACAACTCCATCCACGTCACCGACGTCGCCAGCCACCGTGTGTTCCGGCTGCGCGAAGTGAAGCAGCCCAGTGTGGCCATGCCGCCAGCGCCCGCACCCGCGGCCGAAGCACCTGCCGATCCGCCCACGATCCTCGACGGCTTCAACGCCGCCGACGTCGCTGCCACCGCCGAAGCGCCGTCGCCCGAGCCGCCCACCACCGAGCGAAGCGCCCCACTCGTCGTCACGTCGGCTGTTGAGCCGCCGCGCGCCCTCACGCCACCACCGATGACCGCCCCCGAGGCGCTGTCGCCCAACCTGTACAGCGCGCCCCCCGCGCCCGACGTCGCCTCGGCGATGCTGGCGGCCGCCAACGCTGCGAATGCTGCGGGCAGCAACGGGCAAAACACCATCGAGATGTCGGTGCCATGGGCCGCCATGCCCGCGCCCACGTCGGCAGCGTTGCCGTCGATGGCCTCGTTGTCGATCGCGCCGAAGCTGCCGCCGCTGGCCTCGCCGACGTCGCTGGTCACGCCGCCTGCCACCGTCGCGCCGCCGCCCGAAGTCACGATGCCAATGCACAAAGCGCCTGCGGCTGGCGTCGACTACGACCTCACCCTGCGCTTGCCGAAGGCGCCACCGCCGCCGCCGACGCACACGGCACAGCCAGCGCCGGTCACGATTCCTCCCGATTCGCCGCCGGCACAGGTCGTACATCCACCGATACCGGCCCCGCTGCCCCCACCTCCGCCAGCACCGGTTGCGCCGCCGCCGGTTGCGCCGCCGCCACAGCCTGTGCCGGCCGTGACGGTTGCTGCGCCAGCGCCCCAGGCGGCCCCTGCAGCGCCCAAAGCCCCCACGGCGACCTGGGAGCCCACCGAACGCGTGCAGCGTGCCCCTGCGGCCCCTGCAGCGGCCCCTGCGGCTCCTGCGGCCGCCGCACCGGCTCCTGCGCCGCCACCGAAGCGTCCGTCGGGCCAGTTCGAGGCCGCACCAAAACCGGCGTCGCGCGAGGCGTCTCTCGAGAACGCCTCAGCACCGATCGGGCGCGCCCCCGCCGCCGACCAGGCAGCGATCGCCGAC
>JBIKRQ010000052.1:0-24442 GCA_044349155.1 Myxococcota bacterium | reverse complement strand
CGCGTGAACGACGTCGTCGTGCGCGAGCTGGGCACCAAGGTCGATCCCGCCCGCGACCAGGTGCGCGTCGACGGTCGCCCCGTGCAGGTCATGCCCGCCGAGGCGCAGGAGAAGGTGTACTTCCTGCTCAACAAGCCCACGGGCTTTTTGACGACGACGAAAGACGATCGCGGTCGCCGCACCGTCATGGACCTCGTGCGTGCCGCCAGCGCTGCCCGCATCTACCCCGTCGGCCGCCTCGACTACGACGCCGAAGGTGCGCTGCTGCTCACCAACGACGGCGAGCTGGCGAACCTGCTCACGCACCCGCGCTACCACGTGCCCAAGACGTACAACGCGAAGGTGAAGGGCCTGCCGAAAGAGGTCGACCTCGACAAGCTTCGCCGCGGCATCTTCCTCGAAGACGGCCCCACGAAGCCTGCCCACGTCGAAATCATCCAGCGCGTGCGCGTCAACACCTGGGTGGAGATCACGGTCACCGAAGGCCGTAACCGCCTGATCAAGCGCATGTTCTGGCGCATCCAGCACCCGGTGCTGAAGCTGGTGCGTACCAAGTTCGGCGCCCTTGACACCGAGGGCCTGCGCGTTGGCGAGTACCGCGAGCTCGAGCCGCGCGAACTCGACCAGCTCCGCTCGATCCTCGACTGACCCATACGAGCATCAAGCGCACGGGCAGGCACAGCGATGTGGCCTGCCCGTTTTCGTTGTGCGTGCTTCTTCTGCTACGTCGACGTCATGAGCACCGCGCGCGCACCTCTTCTCGGCATCATTGGCGGCTCCGGCCTGTACGACATCGACGGCCTGGTCGACGTCGAGACCATCTCGGTCTCCACACCATGGGGCCTGCCGTCCGACGACATCATCGTCGGCACGCTGCACGGCACGCGCACCGCGTTTCTGCCGCGCCATGGTCGAGGCCACCGCTTCACGCCGTCGGAGGTGAACTACCGCGCCAACATCGCGGCGTTGAAGCAGTTGGGCTGTCAGTTCGTGCTGTCGGTGTCGGCGGTGGGTTCCATGCAGGAGCACATCGAACCCGGCCACCTCGTCGTCGTCGATCAGTTCATCGATCGCACCGTTGGCCGTGCCCGCACCTTCTTCGGCGACGGCATCGTTGGCCACGTGGGCTTCGCCGATCCGGTGTGCGCGCTGCTGCGTCCGCTGGTGCTCGAGAGTGCGATGGCCACCGGCACCACCACCCACGACGGCGGCACCTACATCTGCATCGAGGGCCCCACGTTCTCGACGCGGGCGGAGTCGCAGCTGTTTCGCAGCTGGGGCGTGAGCGTGATCGGCATGACCAACCTGCCCGAGGCCCGCCTCGCCCGCGAAGCCGGCCTCAGCTACGCCACGCTCGCCCTGGCGACCGACTACGACTGCTGGCGCGAGCACGAAGAAGCCGTCACCGTCGAAGCCGTCGTCGCCGTGATGCAAAAGAACGTGGCCGTCGCCCGCCGTGTGGTGGCTGGTGTCGCCGAGCGCCTCGCCCAGGCAGGCGCGCCTGGCACGAGCCCGTTCGCGAACGACATCGCAGGCGCCGTGATGACCTCGCCAGCGGCGCGCACGTTGGAAGCGAAGCGGCGCCTGCGGGCCATCGCTGGCGACCTTATTGGCTGACGTCGTCGACGGGGTCCGGCGGCATCGACGGCGGGGCGAGTGCAGGCGGTGTGTCTGCCGTCGCTGTCGGTGGTGGCTGGGTCTGCGACTCGGGCTGCGGCGGTTGCGTCGATGCAGCAATGCTTGAGGCCACCGTCGTTGCCAGCGCCGCAGTTGCCCACGGCAGGCCAATCGCCAGCGGCAAGCTCAACGTCGGCGCAAACAGCAGGAGCCCAGCCGCGACGGGGGCCGCCGCCGCACCAACCGCGCCGCCAGCGCCGGCAATCACGCCGGTTCCCACGTCGCCCACGACGGCCCCGCCCACCACGCCCCCGGCGAGCGCCCCGATGGCTGGTGCTGCGAGCACGACGGCAAGCTCGGGGTTGGTGGTCTCGCCGGTCGCGCCGGCGTTGGAGGTGAGCGCGAGCCAACTCACACCAACGGCACACCCAGCGCACGCCCCGCTCCAGGCACCAAACGGACCGACCGTCGCGGCGAGTTCTGTCGGTGTCGCCGTGTCGCGCAGCCGCAACATCGAGCGGGCCCGTCGACAATCGCCGCCGGCACACACGCCCACCACGGCACCGCCCCACGCCCCACCGCCCAGCAGCGCGAGCGCGGGTGGCGCCGCTACGACAGCGAGCAGTGGCAGCACCACAAGCACGCCAAGGCCCGTGCCAGTGTCTGACCACGGTTCGATGGTTCTGACCGTGGTGCCCATCAGCAGCGTCATCGGCGCGACGCCCGCGGCCACGCCCAGCGAGCCAAACAGCGCCGCCTCGGCATCGTTGGCAACAAGCCCGCCCACCGCGGCCCCCGCGACACTGCCCACGAAGTAGCCGCTGGCCATCATGATGCCGGGCCTGTGCACGTCGGCCACGTTGTCGAACGCACCGGTTGCCAGGGCCGCCACCGTTCCAGCAAGCAGGCCAGCCGTGGCCCCCGCCACCGCCGCCACGGGAACCGTGTCACCCGGCTCAGGCAACGGACGTTCCACGGCACTCGACGCCGACAAAACACTCAACAACGCGACAACGCACACGTGCACACAGCCCCCACACAGCAAACGAAACGCGCCAGACGTTGACTGCAGCTGTCGAGCCAGGTTGTGGCACTGGCTACCTGATCGGCTCACCACAGTCGACGAGCGCAACCGCTGCCAGCTGCGTGCATGCACCATCGTCGTCTTGCCGCCATCGTCGCCAGTGCTGTCGTCGAGGGCCACCCACGAAACGAAAAAGAGGTCGGCACATGCCGACCTCTTTTGCTTCAACCACCAGCAGTGCTCACTGCTGGACGTCGACGAACGCCTGCAGCTTCTTCGCGCGGCTCGGGTGACGCAGCTTGCGCAGCGCCTTGGCCTCGATCTGACGAATACGCTCGCGGGTGACCTCGAAGTCCTGACCGACCTCTTCGAGGGTGTGGTCGGACTTCTCGCCGATGCCGAAGCGCATGCGCAGCACCTTCTCTTCGCGCGGCGTGAGCGTGGCCAGCACCTTGCGGGTCTGCTCGCTCAGGTTCATCGAGATGACGGCGTGCGACGGATTGGTGGCACCCTTGTCCTCGATGAAGTCGCCCAGGCTGCTGTCTTCGTCTTCGCCGATCGGCGTTTCGAGCGAGATGGGCTCCTTGGCGATCTTCAAGACCTTGCGGACCTTGTCGATCGGCAGTTCCATCTTCTCGGCGATCTCTTCCGGCGTGGGCTCGCGACCGAGCTCCTGCACCAGGTAGCGGCTCGTGCGCACGAGCTTGTTGATCGTCTCGATCATGTGGACCGGGATACGGATCGTGCGCGCCTGGTCGGCGATGGCGCGGGTGATGGCCTGACGAATCCACCACGTCGCGTACGTCGAGAACTTGTAGCCGCGCTTGTACTCGAACTTGTCCACGGCCTTCATCAGGCCGATGTTCCCCTCCTGAATGAGGTCGAGGAACTGCAGACCGCGGTTCGTGTACTTCTTCGCGATCGACACCACGAGGCGCAGGTTGGCTTCGACCAGCTCGGCCTTGGCGCGCTCGGCGGTGCGCTCACCCTTTTGGATGCGGCGGTAGGCCTCGCGCAGGGTTTCGAGGTCCATAGCGGCCTCTTCCTGCACGCGCTTCACGCGGTTGATCGCCATGGCGATCGTGCGGTCCCACTCGAGCAGGGTGTCGACGTTGGCGCCCCACTTCTTCGTGAGCTTGAGCAGCAGCGCTTCGTCTTCGCGCGCCTTCTTGAGCTCGTTGCGCACGATGACGGCGTCGGCCATCGCCTGGCGCTCGATCGCCTGCACCTCGAACTCCGCCTTGTTCACGCGGCGCACGAGCACCTTGATGCGCTGAACGATGCGGTCGATCTGACGCTTGTTGATCTTGAGCTCGCGCAGCTCGGTGACGACCTCGGCCTGCAGGTCTTTCGCCGACTGGTGCAGCTCTTCTTTGCGCTTGGGCGACAGCTTGGGCTCGAGCAGCTCTTCAGCAACGGCGTCGCCGTCCTTCTTGAGGCGCTGCAGGGTGCCAACGATCTTGAGCGCGCGCTCGGTGACCTTCGGCTCGTCGAATTCGAGGGTCTGGCCGTCTTCGCCCGACTCGTTTTCCTTGACGATTTCCTTGACGCGGATCTTGCCTTTGCGCAGGCGGTCGCCGAGGTCGAGGATTTCAGCAAGGCAGATCGGCGTGGCGAGCACGGCGTCGAGGACTTCGAGTTCGCCCTCTTCGATGCGCTTGGCGATTTCGACTTCGCCGTCGCGGGTGAGCAGCGAGACCGAGCCCATCTTGCGCAGGTACATGCGCACGGGGTCGTTGCCGCGCGACATTTCGGCGTAGTCGACTTCTTCGGTGGTCTCGGCGTTCTCGACGAGCTGACCCTTTTGCGGGGTGGCAGCGCCGTCGGCGATCTTCATCGCGTCGTCGACGACCTCGACCTCGTTTTCCGCGAGGAGCGCGATGGTGTCTTCGAACTGCGCGATCGTGGTGACGTCGGGCGGCAGTGACTCGTTGATTTCGTCGAAGGTGACGAAGCCCTTGTCTTTGCCGCGCAGGATGAGGCGCTTGACCTCTTTGCGCTCAGCGATCGGACGCGACGGCGCGCGCGGCGTGGTCGGCTCGCCCTTGTCGTTGGTCTTCTTCGCGTTTGCGGTGCGGCGCACGGCGGGCGTTGCCGAGGGCGACGCAGGACCGTTGTCGGCGGGACCACGGCGACGCGTCGGGCGCGAGCGGCTCGTGTCGGGCACGACGAAGTCGAGGGCCGGGGCAGCCATGGCAGGCGCGCGCGTCGGCTTCGCAGCGACGGCAGGGGCCTTGGCGACGGGCTTCGGCGGTGCTTTCGAGGGCGTCTTGGCGGTGCTGGCCATCGGGTCTCTTCTTCTCGCAAACGCCCAAAAGCGTGGCGTCGAATGTGGCGGGCTCGCGAACATTGACAAAAACGCGGGCGTTGTTTCGGCGGTCGGGCTGCGCGTCTAGCAGTCCGCGCGCAAAGCACAACAGTTGTGGACGTGGTCGCAGGCGTTGGGGTTGACGTGGGCAAGATAGCGTCGACGACAGGCGCCGCAAGTTCATGACCATCCGCCATCGCAGGCCTGCTATTGGCGGACACATGGCCCGCAAGAAAAAGTCCCCGCTCGAACAAGGCGCCCTCTTCCTCGTCGACGACGAAGACCCTGCTGTCGCCTGGGCGCGCGAGCTGTCGGGCCTGGTCGCGGGGCTCGATGAAGCGGGCCGAGGTCCACTCGCGGGACCGGTTGTTGCCGCCTGTGTCGTCTTGCCCACGCCCCTGCCGCCATCGCTGTACGCGCTCAACGACAGCAAGAAACTCGACGAAGCAGCGCGCGAAGCCCTGGCGCCGATCATCGAAGCCGAGGCGATCGCCTTCGGGGTCGCCTTCGCCGAGGCCGAGGCGATCGACAAGAGCAACATCCTACGCGCGTCGTTGCAGGCGATGGCCGACGCCCTCGTCGCCTGCGAGGCCATGCTGGGCTCGCCGATCGCCGGCGCGCTGCTCGACGGCAACCAGCGAGCACCCCTGCCCCTGCACGTGCAGCAACGCACCCTCGTCGGTGGTGATGCGTTGTCGCGGCCGATCATGGCGGCGTCGATCCTGGCGAAGGTGGGACGCGATCGCCGCATGGTCGAGGAGCACAAGCGCTACCCCGCCTACAACTTCGCCGGCCACAAGGGCTACCCCACGCCGTCGCACCTCGCGGCGCTCGTCGAGCACGGGCCATGTCCGCTGCACCGAAAGAGCTTCGCGCCGGTGAAGGCAGCACTCGAAGCGCAGGCCGCTCGGAACGCTCCGTGACGTCGTCACGCACGCGCCAGCAGCAAACCGGCGATGCCGCCGAAGCGCGCGCGGTCGATCTGCTCAAGGCCCGTGGCTTTGTGATCCGCGGCCGCAACGTGAAGGTCGGCAACGACGAACTCGACATCGTGGCCAACGACGGTGACGTCGTCGTGTTCGTCGAGGTGAAGCACCGAAAGACCCGCGTCGACGGGCTCGAGGCGGTCACCAAAACCAAGCAGCTGCGCATGATCCGCGCCGCCACGCGCTACCTCGGCCCACTCGTTCACCGCACGTTCATCCGCTTCGACGTGGTGGTGGTGACCGACGCGAACGTGGAACACGTGCCCGACGCGTTTCGCGTGTAGGCCGTTTCCCAAGCTTTTTCGGTCTGTTGCAGCTACGGCAGCGTCTGGCCGCCGATGATGTCCGACATGAAGCCGAGGCCCACGTAGAGCATGAACGACTCGCGGGCGATCGGATCGGTTGCGGCCGCCGTGCTCATCACGCGGCTGCCGGCGATGAAGTCGAGGTTGAACATGAGCTCGACGTCGACGCCGCCTTCAACCGCCACCAGCTTCCAACGCCAGCCGCCGCTGCCGGGCTTCAAGTCGCCGCCGGTGACGCGTTCGTCGACGACGAGGGTGCCCTCGGTGCTCGTCTCTTTGACCGTGGTGGCGAACGAGACGCGGCCGCCGAAGCCGCCGATCGTGTAGTCGGCGGTGGTGCCGTGATCGTCGCTGCTTTTCACGACCGGGGTCTTTTCCGCGTACGCCTTCTTGTGGCGCACGGCCCAGCTCACCTCGCTGAACGGGCGCGCGATGCGGTGACGGAACGTGTAGGTCGGGTACGCCGTCGAACGATCGATCTCGATGAGCGTGCCCTGCCCGGCCAACGCGACGCGCGCGGCCTCAGCGCTCGAGCCCTTCACGCGCGTTGCCTTCTCGGGACGCGCAAATCCCCGACACGAACTCACCGCGGCGGCGAAGTTGCCGGCGTCGCCCGACGAGGACTCGAGGCTTTTCAGCACGCCGACCCAGTTGGAGTTCTTCCCCTTCTCCTCGACGATCTGGTAGCGGATCAGGCACGTGCCATCTGCGGCGTCGACGAGGTTGAAGACGCTGTACGCCTTGGTCGCCGGATCGTTGAAGCGCACCGTGTTCGGGCCCACGTGCGTGATCTTGCCGCGAATCGTCGGCGAGAACGCGACGGTCAGCTCCATCTCGTACTCGACCATGTCGGCTTCGCGGCGGGTGACCTTGGTCGACTTCACGTTGTCGAACTGCTTCGGCCACGTCTCGACGTTGAGAATGTTGGCCTCGATGACGCTGCAGGGTTTCTGCGACCGCGACAGCACCCACGCGTTGAACGGCTGCACCTGATGACGAGGGAGCAGCAGCACCTCACCGGTGTCGACGAGTTCGGCATGGGCCTGCGGACCAGGCGGTGTGAGAGCAGCGGCACACAACAGCAAGGCAGAGAGCATCACGGTGGAACACCAGACGTAGGGGTGATCTGTCACCAGCGTGCAGCACTTGACGAGACAGGCCATCGCGCAGCGCGCCATGCGCACCAGGCGAGCTCACGTTCGAGGTCGCGGGTGCGGCCCGCGCGGGGCCACGCTCCACCGTCGACGACGGCCGCGCACCGTCCCACCGGCACGCCCGTCTGCACCGCACGCGAGACGAGGGCGCGCAGCACGTCGGGCGACACAGGGGGCGCAGACAGGCGCAGCCGACGCCCCCCTGCCCCGGCGAGGTCAAACAACAGCTCAACGACAACGACCTCGTCGAGCACGGCCTCGTTGCGCGTTTGCGGCGCCGCTGCCGCACTCGCCATGCGGTGATCGGTGCGCGATGCCCAGGTGGGCACGTCGACGGTGCGCACCGCGGTGCGCTCGCGACGCATCAGCCCACCTGTCATCGACAGCACCGACGACAAGGGCACATGCCACGGCGCGCCCGTGTGAAACGAAAACACCAGCTCGTCGCCCAACGTGACCGCCTGCGCCGTCACCGCCGACCGCACGCGGAACACCTCTTCGCCCACGACGTCGGCGGCAATGCCAGCGCGCGCCAACCGTTGGACGAGGGCCGCAGCACCTGCTTCGCTCACACTCTCGACGACAACGCAGCTGCCGTTGGCCGCGATCAAGCGCGCGTCGATCGCGGTGAGGGCATCTGTGGCGGCGAACACCTCGACGAGAGCGGCTTCGCGTGCTGCCCCGGGTTCGCGAAACACGACCACCGACGAGCCACGGCCCAACCGCGCGGTGTCGACGACAGCCCCGCTGGCAGGCTCGACCACCAACACCGGTGGCGTGTGCCCGCCCAGCTCGTCGTGGCGACCGCGTGAGAGCGTGCGCAGCTCGCCACCGTCGAGCCACAGCCCGCCGCACGAAAAACACAGATCAACGAGCACGCCGTGCAAGCGCAACGGGCGCATCGACGCGCGACAGCCCGGACACGCGAGCCGCTGCCCGCTGAACTGCTCGGCGATCTCTTTGAGGGTGGCGCGGTCAACGCCAAGCTCGTCGACGACGACGCGCTCGGTGACCTCGGCTGGCAAAAAACGGCCGCGACAGCGACCGCAGACGTCTTCGAGCAGCGCTCCATCGCCCGCGCTCAACAACGTTTGGCAGCGCGGACAGGTTGCACTCATGACTAGAAGTCGTCGGAAGCGTTGTAGGGATCCCAGTCGATGTAGACGTCGATGCCGCCTTTGGCCTCGGGCACGTCTTTCAACTTCTCAAGACCGCGAACCTCGACCTGGCGAATGCGCTCGCGGGTGAGGTTCATGATCGTGCCGACTTCCTCGAGCGTGATGCCGCCGCGATCGGCGACGTCGAGGGCGCAGGTTTGCTCGAGCTCCCACGGCTCTTTGCCGGGGAAGTTCTCTTTGAGCGAACCGGTCTCAGGATTGACGTCGAGGTAGAGGTGGAAGCGGCACGAGACAAAGAGGCAGGGCCGCTCCATCTCGAGGCACTCAGATCGCTTGCGCGGGCGCCAGTAGGTGACGACGTCTTCGACCTCGCCGCGCGCGCGCATCTTTCGGTGTTCCCGCGCCATTTGCTTGCGCGAGAGGGTGCGTGCCCGACGGCGCTTTTCGCCTTCACCATCGACATCGACGGCCTCGGGATCGAGGTCGGCCGGTGGTTCGGCGGCGCTCTTGCTGATGGTGCTGCGGTTGCTCAACCGGGCCTCACGGGTCGAGGCGTGCCAAGACGGCCCGCCGCTTTCTGACGTCTCCAACACATGCAGTGGCGGAAAACTTGACGGACCGTAGCGCCCGCTTGGCGGT
This sequence comes from Myxococcota bacterium, assembly GCA_044349155.1. Taxonomy (GTDB): domain Bacteria; phylum Myxococcota; class UBA727; order UBA727; family VGSZ01; genus VGSZ01. Next base: position 15,291 of record JBIKRQ010000052.1, on the reverse strand, counting down.
GCCGTCAACGTCGAGCCGGTTGCGTGCGCCATTCTGCTGCGAAAGAGGCACGACGTGACCACTGCCGACAGCGCCGAACTCGATGCAGCCCTCGCACTGTTGGCCCGCGGCCTGGCCGGCGCGATCGAGGTTTCGGGCCTGGAGCACCTGCCGCGCCCGATCTTTTCCGCCCCGCCAGCAGCGGCCGCGACGACGACAACGAGTGCTGCCGCGCCGATGACTGCCGCACCCACGATCGCCGCAACTGGTGCCGCGCCGACTGCACCGACGAGTGCTGCGCCGACGATGACGACCGCGCCGATGACGACCGCGCCGACGATGACTGCGCCGACGATGACTGCGCCGACGATGACTGCGCCGACGATGACCGCGCCGACGATGACCGCGCCGACGATGACTGCGCCGACAATGAAGCCCCTTGTCGCCGACCTCGACAGTGGCCTCGCGGCGGCGTTGGCAGCCGTGGTGGCAGATCCGGGCCCCGCGCCGCACCGGTTGAAGGTGTTGTGTGACGACGTGCTGGGCGCCTGCACCCGCTGCAAACTGCACCGCGGACGCAACAGCATCGTGTTTGGTGCCGGCAGTCCGTCGGCCCGGTTGGTGTTTGTGGGCGAGGGCCCCGGCGAGAGCGAAGACCGCCAGGGCATCCCGTTTGTGGGAGCTGCGGGGCAGCTGTTGACGAAGATGATCAGCGCGATGGGCTTTGGCCGCGACGACGTCTACATCTGCAACGTCGTGAAGTGCCGGCCACCAAACAACCGCGACCCCGAGGCCGACGAGGTCGACGCCTGCGAGGGGTTCTTGAAGGCGCAGCTGGGCGTGATTCGGCCGCAGGTCATCGTGGGGTTGGGCAAGGTGGCCTGCAGCACGCTGCTGCGAAACCACACGCCCATCACGAAGCTGCGCGGCACGTGGCAGTCGTACGAGGGCGTCGACTTCATGCCGACGTATCACCCCAGCTACCTGCTGCGCGAAGAGCGCGACCCCGAGAAGAAGCGCAAGCGCGAGGCCTGGGGCGACCTGCAACTCGTCATGGAACGCCTGAAGCAGCGCGGTTCGGCGTAGTCCTCCCCGCACCAGGTTCGCCCCCCGTCACAGAGAGATGTGCGGTGGAACGAAAGACATCTCGCAAGCACGTGGTCGATGCCTGCATCGCTTCCTGATGGGGTGCTTGCTTGGCATCGCTGCTGCATCACCGACCACGCCACTGCACGCGACAGTGGTGGAGACATGGTGCGGCCAGCGCCTTCGGGTGGGTCTGGCACAGGGGGACCTGCGGGCTGGCGCAGGAACCTGGTGGACGCTGACTGCGCTCGGGACGTGCCCCCGGGTGCGGTCGGAGCGTGCTCGGGGGAGGGAGCGCGCCACCAAAATTCGCTCTTCCGTTTTTCGGGAGGGCCCCGCAGGGGCGTGGGCAAACCCGGAGCCAAATCCATTTAAGCCCTTGAATTTACTTCGCTTGCAGCAAGGCGTTGCCTCCAGTTGGCGACCTTTGGCGACAATCGTCACCTGCAGTGGTCAAAAACTTTCGCGCGGGCCTGGCTGCCTCCATAGTGGGCCGCGTGGCGCACGTCGGTGACGACGTCACGAACCAACGAATCGAGCGGTTTCACCGCCGGGCAACGCTGTGCGTGCCTGTGGTGCAGCTGTGTGCAGTGTGACGCCGAACGGAAGGACACAGTCATGGTCGCGATGGTCGCAACGAAGCAGCAGCGTGCCTGGCAGCCCGGCGAAGTCGACCCCCTCGACCTCGCTACCCCCTACGAGCCCGTCGCGGCTCCCCTCGCCACCCCTGTCGGCGTCGAGCGCGTCAGCCCCCTGCCCAACCAGCTCTACCAGGGCGATACCGTCGAGACGCTGTCGAAGTGGGAAGACAAGTACTTCCACGCCACCATCACCGACCCGCCCTACAACATTGCGAGCAACCGCAAGGGCCTGACGTGGGCGTTCTCCTCGCACGTCACCATCGAAAACGAGTGGGACCGCTTCACCCCAAGCGAGTACGAAGAGTTCACCGCGGCGTGGCTGAAGGAAGTCTGCCGGGTCACCAAAGAGAACGGCAACATCTTCATCTTTGGCAGCTACCACAACATCTACACGATTGGTGCCATTGCTGCGCGCATGGATTTGCGCATCATCAACAGCATCATTTGGGCGAAGCCGAACGCGCAGCCAAACATCACCTGCCGCATGCTCACCGAGAGCACCGAGCAGATTCTTTGGATCTGCAACAACACCAACAAGAAGGCGAAAAATTGGACCTACAACTACGCCGACATGAAGGGCCTCAACGGCGGCAAGCAGATGCGCAACTTCTGGGAAATTCCGCTCACGCCGCAGCGCGAACGGGTTCACGGCAAGCATCCGTCGCAGAAGCCGTTGAAGTTGATGGAGCGTTTGGTGTTGGCGGGCACGAACCAGGGGGACCGCGTCCTCGACTGCTTCGGGGGCTCCGGCTCCACGTTGCTTGCTTGCGACCGCCTCGACCGCAAATGGGTCGGGATTGAGCGCGACGCCGAGTACTGCGACATCGCCCACCGCCGCATCGACGACGAACGCCGTCAGCGCCGCTTGAAACTTGTGCCCTGATCGCCCGCGGCAACTGTTTGCCTTGACGGCACATCGGCGTCGCGGAACCTTCCCGACGTCGTTGTGCCGTTTCGCATCTGAGGAGTTTTTCATGTCCCAGCAAGCAATGACCGCGTTTGCCCAGGCGGCCCTCGCCGTGAGCGACCTCGTCGCCGCCAAGTTCGCCAATACCCGCTTCGGCGGCAGCGTCGCTCGCGTCGTGAAGGTGCAAGCCCCCAACGTCCCGTCGACGGGTGGCGGCAAGCAGGCCCGCGAAAGCGTGGTGCTCATGCCTGAAACCGGCGACTCGACCCAGGCGATCACCGTCGCGTTCATCGACATCGGCCTGCGCGCGCTGGAAATCCGCACGTTCGCCGCCGTGAACGCGCCCTACCAGCAGCGCTTCGGTCGCCCGCTCGACATCCCCAAGGCCGAGTACGACGGCTTCTTGAGCGAGTTGCAGGGCTTCTTGAGCGGCGAGGGCTACGTCGTCAAAATCGTCGACGCCACCGAGCAAGCAGCCAAGGCGCAAAAGGCCCAAAAGGCCGAGGAGAACGCCAGCCACGAAACGGGCGGCCCGCCGCTTGGCCTCGTGCTCGGCATCGCCGCCGTGGTGTCGATCGGCGGCTTGATCGCCATCGTCTTGCTGCGTTGAGCGCCTGAGGCTCGACGACAACGGTGCTTTTTCGGCAGCCGAAGAAGCACCCGCTGCTACGGCGTGACCACGCCTTTGCGAAACAGGTCACGGACCACGCTGTCGACGAGCACCGGGTCGACACTGCCCGAAACGATGATGTCGCGCGGCGTCGTGCCGGCCGCGATGCGGTCGATGATCAGCTTGGCCGCGTCGGGCATGTTCGCGCGGTACACGGCCAGCAGGTCGGCGCGCACATGCAGCGGCGCCCCCGTCGACAACACGTCGGTGCGCAGGTTCTCGAGCAGGTGCTCGATCTCCACACACAACTCATCGAGCAACGGTGCCAACGCCAACGGCGAGAACGCTGCTGGCTGCGGACCGCGCGCGAAGACGTAGCTGCCATCGTCGGCGAGGATCAACGCGCGCACCGCGTCGCGTTGTTGAAGCGAGGCAGTCCCCATCGTGCATTGGGCGTCGACAACGTCGCCATGGTGAAAGCCCACGACGTAGCGGGTGTCGCCCGCACGGATCGTGAGGCGGCCGGTTGCGTTGTTGAGCGCCAGCAACCGCAGCAGTGTTTGCGGCCCGATGACCATGAGGTTGCCCTCGACACGCGGCGCGTCGGCGGCCAGCAGCACGGCGAGATCGCGACGGGGCTGCAGCATCTCGATGACGGCGTTGACGACCGCTTCGGGGCGCATGCTCTTTTGCAGGTAGCCGTCGGCACCGCTGTTGGCGCTCTTGAGGCGCGACACCATGTCGGCATGGTGCGACAGCAGCACCACGCGCAACTCACGCAACCGCGCGTTGTTGCGGATGAGCGACAGCAGGTCCCAACCCGTTTGCCGCGGCATCATGATGTCGGTGAGCACGAGGTCGGGCGGTGAAGCACACACGGCGGCGTAGCCGTCAGCGCCGTCGTAGGCGATGTGTGTGACGCAGCCCTTCGACTTCAAGAGCAGTGCATACAAGCGGGCGAGATCGGGGTCGTCCTCGACGACGAGCACCGTCGGCGGCAGCAACGTTGCCACTTCGTCAGCGGTGCGCGGCGCGACATGCGCCACGGGGATGGTGCTCTCTTCGATGTCGAAATCGTCGAGGATGATGTCGCCGCTCTGGCTCTTGACCGCGATGTCGATGTCGACGTCGATATCGGTCAGCAGCTCTTCGCTGGCGACGAAGCGCACCGGCAGCGGTCCGGGCTTCATGGCCAACAGCTTGACGGCTTCCATCGCCGTGAGTCCACCCGCCGAAGCCGAATGGACGCGGCCGCTGTCGACGACGATTTCGCCTTCGACGGGCTCGCCAACCTCCAACGCCCCGGTGCACTTCAACAGCCCCAGCTGGGCGAGCGCGCGCCCCACGGGCCGCTCCAGACGCAGCGGCGCGTCGAGCACGGCCGCCAACACCGCCGGCCCCAACTTTGGCGGCACCACCCGCGACACGCCCTGGCGCAACAAGGCCATGGCGTCGTCGACGGCGAGTTCGGCGAGCACGACCAGGGGCCGCGACGCCGACGACATCAACAACGCCAGCGCCTCAGCCGACGGCACACCCGCCGCGAGCAACACATCGGGTGAAAACGCGCGCACCAACAGCAACGCGTGCCGCGCATCGTCGGCGACGACGACGGTGTCGCCGCGGTTCTTGAGCGACGCTTCAACGCCTGCGGTGCTCGCCGTCAGCGGACCAATCACCACCACCCGCTGACTCATTGGCTCTCTCCGACGACGATCATCGTCACCACACCGGCCACAACCACCGCGACCACGCCAGCGCCCAGGACGACTGGACACAGCGGGCTTTCGCACCATCCGGGTGCTTCGTCGACAACTGGCGTCACCGCAGCGGTCGTCGACGAGCTTGCTGGCTGTTCGGCCACTGCCACGGGTGCTGGGTCTGCCACGACGGGCGGTGCGACAACGAAGGCCACCTCGGTGGCAGGCGACTCAAGACCGATCGCATCCACCGACGACAACTGCAGCCGGTACTGCCCCGGTGCAAGCCCTTGTGCCTGCACCGACGACACGCCCGACGGCACGCGCGCTTGAAAGACGACGTCGTCAGCACCAGCGCCACGAATCTCGACGATGGTTTCGCTGCTGGCCGCCGCCTGCCAGCGCTGCTGCACGATGCTGCGACCGTCGACCCACTGGGCGTCGGTGGGCATGGTCTCCTCGATGATCGGCGCTGTGGGCAACGGCCGTGGCGGCTCGGGCGGCAGACCACGCACCACACGGGTGCCATAGCCGTCGCGGACCGATACCGACGGCTCGTCGTCACGCTTCGTTTTCCCCGTCCGGCCGCGCACGGTCACGGCGTCGCCGGCGTGGTTCGAAACGCGCGACACATCGCTGACAGCGTCGACGACAGCGCGACCGCGGCCAACGTCGAAGGTGCCCGCAGCACTCTCGACGAACAGCGGCTGTCCCCCGAGCAGTTCATCGATGCGCGTGACGAGGGTGCCGTTTTCGAGCGAGGCACGACGCTGTTCGCGCTTCTCGAACGTGTTGTCGCCGAAGATCACGATCAGGGTGTTTTCACGCAGGTGCACGCGTGACGTGTCTTTGAACGCGACGTCGGCCGCAGAGACCGGCTTCGTGTTGACCCGCCAGGCACGAAACAGCGGCAGACCCACGCGACCGTCGTGCCACGCGGGCTCGTCGGGGGCCTTGGCGTCGACGTCGTTGACCACCGAGGCCAGCTTCGCGAGCGGCTCTGCAGCGGCGGTGGCCTTGCCTGCGCGCGAGACGATGTTGAACTCGACGCGGCGGTTGCGTTCGCGTCCTGCTTCGGTGTCGTTCGACGCGAGCGGGACGGTGTCGCCCATGCCGCGCGCGCTGAGCCGCTCTGCCTGCACGCCACGGGCAACGAGTGCGGCGACCACGGCGTTTGCGCGCGCCTGCGACAACACGCGGTTTGCGTCGGGATTGCCAACACTGTCGGTGTGTCCCTCGACGACGACGCGCTCGATCTCGGGGGCGCCACGCAGCGCGACCGCAATCTGGTCGAGGGTGGCGTTGCTGCCGGCGCCAAGAACCGCGGTGTTGGTGGCGAACGACACGTGCTGCTTGACGACGACGCGATCGCCATCGACGACGACGACATTCGCCGCATGCGGAGCACCGGGGAGCGCCAACAGCGCAGCGACAAGAGCAGAGGCAACAACGCGCATCACTAGACCTCGATCACAAACACGTCGACGGCGCGGGCAACGCCGGCCAGTTCCTGCGGTCCGAGGGCAACCGCGTCGTCCTCGTGGGCAGCGGTCACCGTCGCCGCGGCCGCGAGAATCTGCATCGGCCCCGCGACACTCTCGAGGCGCGCGGCGATGTTCACCGTCTCGCCAATCGCCGTGTACACAAGCCGCTTCTCAGACCCGAGATTGCCCACGACGGCCATGCCGCTGTTCAAGCCCACAGCAAGTCGAATCTCAACACCGTAGCGGCGCTTCCAGCGCAGGTTGCCCACGTCGAGGAAGCGCATCATGTCGCGCGCGGCCTCGACGGCGTGGCTGGCGTGTTCGGCATCGGCTTCTGGTGCGCCCCAAAAGGCCATCACGCTGTCGCCGATGAACTTGTCGACGGTGCCGCCGTGCTTGAACACGATCTCGGTGAGGATGGTGAACAGGTCGTTCAGCAACGCACACAGATCTTCGGGCGGCAGCTGTGCTGACAACGGCGTGAAGCCCACGACGTCAGCGAACAGCACGGTGATGTCGGCGCGCTTGCCCACCAACACATCGCGATCGCGGCGCGCAACGTAGGCATCGACGAGCTGTTGCGGCAGGTATCGACCAAGCCCCTCGCGCAGCTTCGTTTCCTCAAGCAGCAACACCTCGCTCTGCTGAAGCGCTGTTGCTGCCCCCGACATCGCCGCACCCAACACCGCAAGTTCGTCGTGGCGCTCGGGCAGGCCGTGCACGTCGACAAACCGGCGCTGCGCGAGCGCTATCGCGCTGTCGACCAGACCACGCACCGGGCGCGTGATCGCCCGCGACACAAGCAGCGCCCCCAACAACGCGAGCACCACAGCACCCAGCACAACACCCGCCGCCAACCACCGCATGCGTGTCAGCGACGCGTAGACCTGCGTGGTGGGCATCTGCGCCACGACGACAAAACCACTGCCGGCCCCCGCCAGAGCGATCGCGGTGCCAACCACCCGGCCATCGCGGCGTTGTGCTTCGGTCTCGGTCACGAACTGTGTTGAGGCACCGGCGGCGAGCGCCATACCGGCCAAAAGGGGCTCGTCGGCGGGGCTCAACGACGTCGACAACGCCGGATTGCTGTGCGCCACAAAACGCTGCCCACGATCGACGACGAAGACGGCGTCGGCGTAGCCCGGCAGGCTGACCGCCGCGAGCCGCTCGACCTGCCCCTGCACCGCCGCCAACGACACCCACGCCGCGACCGTCGCCGTTTGGGCACCGTTGTGGCGCAACGGGATCGCCACCAGCACGTGGGGCACACCGCCAATGCTGCGCACGTCGTCGACGACGATCTCGGCCTTTTCGCCAACACCCGTCGGCGCGCGCTCGGGAAGATCACGCGTTGTGCCGTCGCCGATCACGTCGATGCGCGCGCCGTCGACGCCGTAGATGCCCACCGCGTCGAGCGCACTGCTGCCCGCGACGAGTGCGATGGCGATGGCGACGCGCTCGGGCCCGATGTGCGTTTCGTCGACGAGGGCGAGCCCGACCGTCTGCAGTTCGCGACGCGCGTTTTCGAACGTGTCGTCGACACTTCGGGCAACGTCGGTGGCCACGGTGGTGTGCAGGCGACGCGCACCTTCGCGCACGGCATCGGCGTTGACGTCGAGCAGCAAGGCAACAGCCACCGCTAACGGCACGACCGCTGCGACAAGCGCAGCAACGCCAAGGCGCAAGCCAAGGGGACGCGTTACAGGAGGCAGCGGCACGGTCATGGGCCGACGAGCACATCACGCGCGACGCGATCCGCGAAGCGGGCACCACGACGTGTGAGGCGACAGCGATCACCATCAACAACGAGGTCTTCGCGCGCCGCCGCCAGTTGCACAGCGCGCCGGACGTCGTCGGGGACGGGCGCATGATGGAGAGCAGACAACGCCGCGAGGTCAACGCCCGACGACAGGTCGCGTAAGCCAAAGGCGATCGCTTCGCGCAGCGCGTGTTCCTGCTCGAGTACTTCGTCGTCGTGGGCCGCACCAACCGGATCGGCGAGCCACGCATCAAGGCGCGCGGTGGTGTGGCGCCGGTGCGCGCGTCCGTCGTCGTCGATGCGGAGCGAATGCGCCCCCGGCCCAAGCCCAAGGTAGTCGCCACGGCCCCAGTACAGGCGGTTGTGGCGAGACAGGTGGCCCTCGCGCGCGTGCGACGACACCTCGTACTGCGCAAAGCCCGCTGCTTCGGCGAGTTCGGCGATCCGCTCGTAGGCGGTGGCTTGCGCGTCGTCGTCGACGGGGGCGCGTGCGCCGCGCTTGATCAGCTGAACCAGCGGCGTGCCTTCTTCAACGGTGAGCAGGTAGGTGCTGATGTGCACCACGCCGAGCTGTGCGGCGCGGGCCAGGTCGTCGTGCAAGCGCGCGGGCGATTCACACGGCACGCCAACGATGAAGTCGACACCCACGTTCAGCCCTGCAGAAACGAGCGCCGCCACCGCCGCCGCAGCGCCTGCACCGTCGTGACCGCGCCCCAACCAGCGCAGCACCTCGTCGTCGAAGCTCTGCATGCCAACGCTCACGCGCGTGAAGCCTGCAGCCTTGAGTCCGCGCGCCACGTCGACGTCGATGTCTTCGGGGTTCACCTCGAGCGAGATCTCGGCATCGTCGACGAGCCCTCGACGTTTGACGGCCGCAACAATCGACGCCAGCTCATCGGTCGACAGCTGCGACGGCGTGCCCCCACCAAACGACAACGTCGCTGCGGGCCACACCAATTCGTGCGCACGCGCCTCGAGCTCGGCCTCGACTCCGGCGACGAAGCCGACCGTCGATCGCCCGACCTCGAAGTAGAAGTCGCAGTACGGGCAACGCCGCCGACAAAACGGCACGTGGACGTAGACCCCCGCTTCGCGCATCACAGGCGGACACCTGGCTCGTCGTCGCCGACAGCTGCGGCAAGCTGCTGCGGGTTGCTCCACGAGGTACGGATCAGGTGGAGGGCTGCTTCGTGGCTGCGCCGATCGGAGGCGCACACACACGTCTCGGGCACGACCACGGCAAACCCGCGGCCCACGGCATCGACCGCGGTGAGCAGCACGGCGGTGTGGGTCTCGACGCCGACCAGGGTGAGTCGCCGGATCCGTTCGCCAGCGAGCAACTCGCTCAACGCCTGGGCCGCGAAGGCCGAGCCCTGCGCCGGTGCGTGCACGACGTGTTCACCCGAACGCGGCATCAGGCCCGTGAGCATCGGCCCGTCGCCGACGAAAACGACAAGCCGACCGCGCTCGCGGAAATAGCGAAGCTCGCCAGCAACAAAGCGCACGATGTCGTCGACGCCCTCGACCGCAGCACCGTGTGCGGCGTCCATGCCAAGCACCAGCAGCGCGCGATCCGACTCCAACGAGGCCAGTGTTTCGTCGCTCATCGGCAAGCCACTCTGCGTCGCAGGCCGAAACAGCATGGCAAACGCCTGATTCGTCTGCTGTTTCTGGCTCGATCGAGCAACCCGTGCCGTGGCGCGCTCAACAACTGGATCCTGCGGCGTCAAGCCGCGGCAGATCACGCCGAAGCAAGGACCTGCACGCCTTCTGCAACGTTGGGGAACCAACTGCATCTCATGGGTGTTCATTGCTTCTCATGGGTGTCCCTCGTGGGTTTCGGTCCCAGCATTTGGAGGTCTGTCATGGCTCGCGCCGCCCAACTTCTCCCCGACGACGAAGAGCAGCTGCTGATCCAACACAGCCAGCACCCGCTGCGCGCACGTCGACGACCCGGCCCGCCGGGTGCTGAGTCCGCTCCGGCCATCGAAAACGAACTCGAAGACGCCGCGCGCATCCTCGAGCTCGTCGACCAGGGTGTCCTGCCTGCCGATGGTCCGCCGCCGCTGCCGATTGCTGTCGACGCGATGGGCAAGCCCAAGAAGCGCCTCACCGCCGAAGACGAACAGGCCCTCGCCTGGCGCATTCAAACCTGGGGCGACATCGACGCCCGCAACGCGCTCGTGCTCGCGAACCTGGGCCTCGTGCACCTCGTCGCGAACCAGATGCGCCGGTCGGGTGTCCGCTACGAGGACATGGTGCAGGAGGGCACGCTTGGCCTGCTGCGCGCGACGGAAACGTTCGAACCAGATCGCGGCGTGCGCTTCAGCACCTACTGCGTCTACTGGATCCGCGCGAAGATCCAGCGCCTGCTGCAACGCCTCGACCGCGACGACACGCCGTCGATCGCCTCGGCCGAGATGGAAACCCTCGTTGGTGGTCGTCGTCGTCGTCCCCGCGCTCGCGCCCTCAGCCTCGATGCTCCCATCGGCGGTGGTGGCGATGGCGATGAACGCAGCGTCGGCGACGTCGTCACCGACGGCAACGAAGACCCAGAAGACGCCACGTTGCGCTTCGAGCGTGACCGCACCGTCGACCGCGTCCTCGCCGACATCGCCGCTGAGATCGGTGACCCGCGCCTGGTCACGATCATCGAGAAACGTCTCCTCGCCGATGAGCCAGAAACGTTGGCGGTCCTTGGTGATCGCCTCCATCTCTCACGCGAAGGGGCGCGGCTGCTCGAGAACAAGGTGCTCAAGATCGCGCGTCAACGCCTCGAAGCGTTCGCCGACTGAGCTGTTCACGTGCAGTTGTGTCGAGGTCAGCGCTCCAACCGGGGCGCTGTTTTTTTGCGCGCAGCTCAGGTGGTCGTCGACGACAGCTGGGCCATGCTGCGGTCGTGCACGCCCGTGAACACCACGATCGCAACGATCGCGCCGACGAGCACCAGGAACATGTCCCACTGCGCGTCCCACACATCGCCCTGGCTGCCGAGGAAAGCCACGCCGACGTCGCTGGCCACGCCCAACGTGGTCCACCACTCGATCAACTCCCAAAACGACCCGATCGAATTCGCGATGTTGACGACGACGAAGCCCAACCAGAACCCCGGCCGCAGCGGCGTGTGCTTCAACAGCACTTCGCGAATGATGAAGGCGGGAAAGAAGCCGAGGGCGAGGTGGCCGACGCGGTCGTAGTGGTTGCGCGACAGGTGCAGCGCCGCTTGCACCCACTCGCCCAGCGGTGTTTCGGCGTAGGTGTAGAAGCCGCCGTAGGCGAGGATCGCCATGTGGACGACGAGGTTCTTCCACACGAGATCCGACAACGGCATGCGCTTGTGCAACGCGAGCATCGCCACGAGCAGCGCGATGCCAGGCACCACCTCGAGAAACCAGGTGAACCGGCCCGCCACGGGGGCTGCACCCGTGCCCAGCAGGATGAGCGCGCACAGCGCCGTCGACGTGAGCACAGCCTTGCGTTCAAAGAGGGTCATGGCGCGCACTCTGAAACAGGTGCGGTGTCGCCGTCACCTGCTCCCGTGCGCACGTCGCAGAAGCATGCAACAGACGACGTCATGCTCCACCTCGACGCCAACGCCAGCGTTCCCGTGTTGCCCGAGGCGCGGGCCGCCTTGATCGAAGCGCTCGACGCCACCAGCGGCATCAATCCGTCGTCGCCGCATGGCCCGGGGCGCAAAGCGCGGCGCCTGCTCGATCGCGCGCGTGACGAGGTCGCCGCGGCCGTTGGCGGTGCCAGCAAAGAGGTGTTCTTCGTCTCAGGCGCCACCGAGGCCAACCGCTTCGTCGTCGACTTGTTGATCGAACACAGCAGCAAGATCGGCCGCCCCCTCGTCGTCGTCGCGAGCCCGCTGGAACACCCGTCGCTGCACAAGCCGTTGTCGCGCGCCCACGCCCGTGGCGAACTTGTGGTGCGGTACCTGCCGATCAAAAGCGGTGCTGTCGTCGTCGACGCCATCGATGCCGACGCCGACGCGGTGATCGTCACCGCCGCGCACAACGAAACTGGCCTGCTCATCGACCTCGACGCGCTCACGAAGGTGCTGCCGTCGACGTGCATCCTCGCCGTCGATGCGTCGCAGGCGTTGGGCCGCGTTGGTGCTCCGCCGGCGCGTGCCGACATCGTCGTCGCCTCGGCGCACAAGCTGGGCGGCGTGGCGGGCGCTGGAGCGTTGCTGCTGCGTGGACGCGCGCGCGCGCTGTCGTTGCCCTGGAGCGGGGGCGGCCAGGAGCAGGGCGTGCGCCCCGGCACCGAGGCCACGGCGGTGATTGCGGCCTTTGGTGCTGCCTGCCGCGTCATCGATCGCACGCGCAGCGAACACCGCGCCTTGCGCGTGCACCGCGACGTCATCGAGGCCGCCGCCGTTGCTGCGGGTGCTGTGGTGGTGTGCGGGCAGCAGCCCCGCCTCGACAACACGAGCGCGTTGCTGGTGCCTGGCGTCGACGGCGACGCGTTGCGCCTCATGCTCGATCAGGCCGGCGTGGCCGTCGGTTTTGGTGCTGCGTGCAGCGCGTTGGCGCCCGAGCCGTCGCCGGGGCTGATGGCGTTGGGGCTGTCGGCCGAAGACACGCGACGCGTGGTGCGCGTGTCGCTCGCCCCCGGGCTGACCGCTGAGGCCGTGGACACCGCGCGCGAGAAACTGGTGGGCGTGCTCAGTAAGCTCCTCGCAACCCGCTGATCTTTCGCCATCTTTCGATTATGTAGGCAGATCAGTAACTACGCCCACACGCCGAGGTGGTCGATGATCGCGTCGAAGCAGGGGCGGGCTTCGATGAACTTCTCGATCGGCGACGACAGCGCCACGATCACCAGCTGCCGCTCGCCGTCGCGCTCGACCACGCCGCGCCACGACAACGCACGACGGCCCGTGCCATCGGTGGCGAGGTAGAGGTCTTCGTCGGACGCGGCGGCATCAGCAGAGTCGGGCCCCCAGCCCACCACAAGCACGCCGTTGACCTGTCCGAGCGTGCGCCGCGACGACGACAGCACGCGCTTGAGCTCGATCGCTTCGACCAGCTGCTCTTCCTGGGCCGCGAGCAATCCCTCGGCCGTGACGTCGTCGGGCAGCGCCGACAAGTGCAGCTCGATCGCGTGGGAGACGACGTCGGTGTCAGACACGAAGGTCAAGGATCGGCCGTCGTTGCCGATGCCCAGGTACTTCCAGTTGGCGGGGACATGAAGCTCGATGCCACGTTTCGCGAGCCACCGTTTTGCTTCGTTGACCTTCGGCGGCGCGAGTGTGCGCGGGTCGAGGGAGCCCGGTCCGGCCGACGCCTCGTCCTGCAGCGCATCGCGGTTGACGATGTGGGCGCGCCCCGAGAGCGGGTTGTGGCCAAAGGGCGTGGGCCCCGTCTGCGTCTCCGTCGGCTTCTTGCCCGTCATGGCGGCGACCATAGCAACGTCCATCCACGACGTCGCCTGCATCTCACGAGCACCCACCAGCACCGGACGGTAGGATGAACTTCATGGCCGACTCGCCCATGCCTTCGTTGCCTGTGTCTGCGTTTGCCCTCGCCCTGCAGCCGCTCGCTCCGGCGCCAGAACGCTTGATCCACGACGTCGACGACCACGAACTCGCCTCGTTGGTGCGCTTGCGTCTGCAGCTCGACCAGCTCCACGGCTGGTGGGTGCTGGGCGGTGTGCTGTTGGCATTGGCGTCGGTGGTCGCTGTGGGCGTGGCGTGCGATTCGCGGCTGGCGCTGGGTGCGTACGCAGCAGCCGTGGCGTCGGCCACCGTCGGCGTGGGCATGTTTGCGACGTGGCTGCAGGGCTCAACGTTTCGCCGGCGCGCGCGCGACATCGGCCTGTCGAACGCCGAAGCCGACCGCTTGTTCATCGCCGCCGCCGACGCCGATCACTGGCTCGGCGTCATGCACCACTGCGGGCTGCACGTGACGGCCAGCGAGATCGCAGCGTTTGTGCGCAAGCCCCGCTGACGTCGACGGGACGTCAGTTCTTCGCGGCGCGCCGCTCAGCGTCGGCGAACAGCAGGTACGTTTCCATGAACGTCTGGATGTCGCCGTCGAGGACCGCGTGCACCTGGCTCGTCTCGTGGCCCGAGCGCAGGTCTTTGCAGACCTGGTACGGCGCGAGCACGTAGTTGCGAATCTGGCTGCCGAAACTGGCTTCCATCTTGAGCGCTTCGGCCTTGTCCTTCTCGGCGAGGCGGCGCTTGATTTCGAGGTCGTACAGGCGGGCACGCAGCATGGTGAGCGCGCGTTCGCGGTTCTGAATCTGGCTGCGCTCTTGTTCGCAGCGAATCTGAATCCCCGTCGGCAAGTGGGTGACCTGCACGGCGGACTCGGTCTTGTTGACGTGCTGACCGCCCGAGCCACCCGAACGCATCGTCTTCCAGTCGAGGTCGGCGGGGTTGATGTCGATCTGGATGCTGTCGTCGACCTCGGGCAGCACCGACACGCCGGTGAAGCTCGTTTCGCGCTTGCCCGAAAACGGCGACATGCGCACCAGACGGTGCACGCCCATTTCGGCCTTCAAGAAGCCGTAGGCGTACTCGCCCTTGACGTACAGCGTGGCGCTCTTGATGCCCGATGGTTCGGCGGCTTCGATGTCTTGCAGCTGCGACGTGAAGCCCTGCTTTTCGGCGTAGCGCGTGTACATGCGCAGGAGCATCTCGGTGAACTCCTGGGCGTCGGCACCGCCCTGCCCGACCGAGAGCGTGACGAACGCGTTGTTCTTGTCGGTCTCGCCGCCCAGCATGCGCGCGAGTTCCAGACGACGAACCGCAGTGTCGACCTTCTTCACGTCGGCCGCGACGTCGTTGATGGTGGCTTCGTCGTCGCCGGCCATGTCGATCAGCTCGCCGCAGTCAGACACGGTTTGGCGGGCGTCGGTGAAGACGCGGACCTCGTGGTCGAGGCCGTTGCGCTCGCGCTGGACCTGCGAGGCCTTGGTGGCGTCGTTCCAGAACTCGGGGGCCGTCATCTTGTCGTCGAAGTCGGCGATGCGCAGGCGCTTCTCAGCGATGTTGAGCGGGCCTTCGAGTGCATCGAGGCGAACCGAGAGGTCCTGCAATGAGGTTTTCAGTTCGGCGATCAAGTTGGCGACGGTCATAGGATCCTCTGTGTGCGACCCCGACGACGTCGGCAA
>JBIKRQ010000051.1:0-24479 GCA_044349155.1 Myxococcota bacterium | reverse complement strand
CGGCAGCGGGAGCAGCCTCGGGCGCAGGCGCAGACTTCGTCGGCGGCGGTGTCTCGGATGGCTTTTGCGGCGCGGGCTCGGCCGACTTCACCGGCGGCGGCTCGGGCTTCTCGGGCTCTTTCGGCGGCTCTTCGAACTGGAGATCTTTGACCACGATTTCAGCGAAGCCATCGTCGCCGAGTTCGATGATGTCTTCCTCTTTGCTTCGATAGCCATAGAGCCACGAGAAGGCGCCGAAGAAGGCGAAGAAGGCCACCGCCACGACGGCAGACACGAAAATCAGACGCCGTTCAGCGCGCGCTTCGGCAATCTGATCGGGTGTCCACAGCAGCGCCGGCACCGAGGCAAAGCGGACGAACAGCCGCTCCTGCCCAACGCGCAGGCTTGCAACTTCTCCGTCGACCAGCGGTGTTGGCGACGACGGTTGCAGCTCGGCAGCGATGCCATTGCGCGTGACGCGGCCTTCAACACCGGTGCTGCCCAGCAGTTCGGCAGTGCCGTTGGACTTCAAGCGAACCAGCGGAACGGGCTTGGTGAAGCCGCGCTCCTGACGGACCTCGTCGGTCCAGATGTCGCCGAGGGAGAACGTCTCGCCAGCGCGCAACACGCGATGATCGACGGCGCGCTCGCCGCGGTAGTGCACCAGCTCGACGATCGGATGCTTGCCAGCATCGGTCTGTGGCGTTCGCACCAGGCGCTCCACCAACGACCAATCGGGGGAGTCGTCGAGCTCATGCTCGTCGTCGTCGTCGTCGTCGAACGTGGGCACGAAGCGCAGTGCAGTGGCCTGCGGCGCGCTCACGTTGACGAGGGTGCGCTCGTCATCGGTCGAGGCTGGCGGCGGCCCCGGCACCGTGCGTTCTTCGTCGGTCACGAGCTGCGCATGCAGGTGCGGCGCATCGTCGACGAGCATGGTGGGCGGCAGCTGATCAAGGCGCGCCGACATCGGACTGGCGACCGCCACGGCTGGTGCCTGTCTCGGCGCGACTGGCGCAGGAGCGGCAACGAGAGGAGCAGGGGCTGGCGCAGGTGCTGGAGCTGGCGCAGGTGCTGGAGGAGGCGACGACGCAGCGGCAGCAGGTGGCGCCGTTTCGCCAGCGCGCCCCATGAGCTTGAGCTTGAGCGTGTAGACGCCGACGATGACGTCTTCGCGTGGGTTCACGTAGCGCGGGCCGGTGATGACCTCGCCGTTGACCTTGACGCCACCAACGGCCCCGAGGTCTTGCACGGCGAGGCGCCCATCGTGCACGAACACGCCAACTGCGCGCAGCGCCACGCTGGGGTCATCGAGCACGACGGCCGACGACGGATCGCGACCGATCACGAAACGATCGCCGCTCACCATCTCGGTGCCCTCGAGCGCACCACCCTTCATGATGAACAGTTGGACGACGACGCTCACACGCGCTCCGGGAAACGAACCTCATGGAGCAAGCCCATGAATATGAATGCGAATTCAGCGATCGCCCGCGACTCAGCGGACGAGTTCATCTTCAAGCATCTCGTCGATCTCGTCGTGGAAGTTGGTCCGCTTCTTCAGCAACGAGCGAAGCGCGCTTTCGCGTCGCTCAAACAAGTAGATCGCGTTGGCCTTGTTCGTTTGCCCCTGCACGAGGCGATCGTCGAACTCGATGCGCGATGGACCGCGACGGCCGGCGTCTTCGCCATCACCAGCGCTCGACGAGGGCGCTGCGTCCGCCTTCGCGGGAGCGGGCGCATCGGCCTTTGGTGACGCCGCTGCGGCTGCTGGTTTTGCCGCGCGCTTGGTGGGCTTGGCGATCGCCGTCGACGACAACAGCAACGCGCACAGGCCCAGAGCACCAACACACGACCGGATCCGTTGGGTCATTCTTCCTCCTCGACGACAGTGACAGTGGCGAGCGGCGTTTCATCGGCGCGAGGCAACACGGCTGGGCCGCGCACAATGCGACCGCCAGCGCCCACCGCGAAGACTTCGGTTTGCACCACGGCTTCGGCCGGAGCGCCTTCGGGCAGCGGCAGGTCGAGACCATCGACAGCGCGCATGTCGACGCTGTCGTCGATCACCGTCGAGGTCCACACACCGCCCGTGAAATGGAAGATCTCGGGCGTGAGGCCGACAGCGAACACGTCGTCGTCGTTGCGCGCCCAGACACCTTGCAAATACGCAGGCACCGGCGTGACGTAGTTGAACTCGCCCGGCTGAGCGACCCAGTTGCCGCCACGACGACGCAGAATCACGCCGTCGGTCGCGGTGGCCCAGATGCTGGCCTCGGTGAAGATGTCGGTGAGCGGGCGGTTCGTGCTGGTGGTTTCGCGCGTGAAAACCGAGCCATCGAAGCGGTAAGCGCTGCCACCCGGGCCGACGACATAGACCTCGTCATCGCGACCCATCACGCCCTTGAGGGGCTCGGGGATCGGAAACGCAATCGGTTCGCCGTCTTCGTCGTTGGCGCCTGTGGGGATGAGCACTTCGTCGACGAGGGCCTCGACGGCCACACCGTCGTAGCGCAGCACGCGCCCGTTATCGCCAACCGCCCAGACATCGTCGACGGCTTTGGCCCACACACCAAACAGATGCTCGTCGACGTTGGTGGCCACCGTGGACCAGGCACCGTCGGCGGCGCGCTGCAGCAAGGTGCCGTTGGCACCAACCGCCACGACAAACGGCGCACCTTCGGGATCGACGAGGCCGAAGACGCTTTCGAGGTCGACGTCGACGCCACTCGACTCGGCCGCCCATGCCTTGCCGTTGTAGTGCAAGACGACGCCATCGGTGCCGACAGCCCACGCCGCCGACACACCGGTGCTGGTGGCCGACAAAACGACGACGTCGTTGAGGGCGCGCACGGCGACGGGCACCGAGACAACGAAGCCGGGTGTGGGCGGCACCACCTCCTCGTCTGGCACGTCGGCGACTTCGGGTGTGCAGGCCACCGAGGTCACGCCGAGCACACCAGCCAGGAGGCCGGGCAGACGACGAAGCGCGCTAGGGGCAATGTGCATCGGGGGCAGCATACACACGCGAGCCGGTGCTAGGGTCAAGCCGATGAGACGGCCAAGTGGAACCACCCGTAAAACGTCGCGCGCGGTTGCGTGCTCGACGACGATCTTTCATCTGGTTGCGCTGCTGGCCGTAGGCCTTGCAGGTGTCTCGGGGTGCACGAATGCGACCCTGTACGACCCCGTCGAAGTGCCATCGCAGCCCGACAAAGTCGCGTTCACCGGGCAGGTCTGTACCGACAACCCAGCGGAGCGATCGTTTCCGCTGCGGGTGATCTTCGCCATCGACAGCAGCGCTGCTGCGATCACCGGTCTGAGCGATGCGGGAATCGCGACGTTGCAGACGCAGCGACTCAACGCGGTACGCGACGCGGTGTCGACGCTGCGGGGCACCGACACGAAATTCGCGTTGCTGCGCTACGGCGGCGACTCGCTGCTGCAGCCCGCCGAGGGTTTCACCGACAACGCCAACGACATCGCCGAAGCGGCCGGCGCCCTCACTGTTTCGGTGCCCTGCTCTGCCGACGGCTGTCGACGCACGGGGCAGGCTCTGTCGATCGCCAGCTCGCTCATCACGGGCGATCTGCTGTCCACGTCAAAGGGCCCGCGCTCGCGCACGAAGTACATCGTCGTGTTCGTGCAAAACGGTCCGACCGACGACAACGTCCTCGACGGTGCCGTTGATCCGAGCGTGAACTGCGATCTCGGCTGCGTGCTTCAACAGCGCGTCGAAGACCTTCGCGCCAAGGTGCTCGACGGCGGCGGCGCCGATCTGCAGCTGCACACCATCGACGTCGGCAGTCTGGATGCAACCGCCGCACTGCGTGATCGCGCTGCCGACGAACTGCAGCGCATGGCCTTCGCCGGTGCCGGCGAGTACCGCCCCGTCTGTGGCCGCGACGCCAGCGGTGCGTTGCAGCCCGCCTCGTGCGGCCCGCAAAACCTGAGCATCACCGCGCTTGATCTCAACAGCGCGCGCAACGTGTTCTTGAAGAAGAGCTTCGTGGTCGCCAACTTCAACGCGCGCACGCTGCCCGACGGCACCACGGTCCCCGACAGCGACGCTGACGGGCTCGCCGACTTCGAAGAGGCCGACTACGGCACTGACCCAACGCTGCGCGACAGCGACGGCGATGGCATCTCCGACAAGATCGAGCTGCTGCTTCGCACCACCGGGTTGCGCCCTGATGTGTTCGACGACCCGGTCACTTGCCTCTTTCTCGACGAGGAAGTGCGCTTCACGATCGATACCGATGGCGATGGTCTGCTCGACTGTGAAGAAGCGCTGCTGCGCCTCGACCCATCGCTGTTCGACTCCGATGCCGACGGCTTGCCCGACCCACTCGAAGTGTTTGGTGGCACCAACTTCCTCGACGACGATGGTCTCGAAGACGCCGACTTTGATGGCACGCCCAACCTCGACGAATTGCGCGCCCACACCAATCCGCGTGCCGCCGACAGCAAGACACGTAGCGCGCTGGCGTACCTGTACCGCGAGATCGATCTGGGCATTCGCACGCTGCTGTTTTCGTCGCAGCCACGACGTGTGCCGGGTGTCGTCGTCGAAGACGTGGGCGGGCTGTCGAACATCGGCAACGGTGCCATCAGCTTCATTCGCGACCGCGACCGCCTGCTGCTCGCCTGGCGCGATCCTGCCGAAGCCGAGTTCGGCAATGCTGTCCGCATCGATCCTGACGCCGCTGGCACGTACACGTTGATTGCGCGGTGCCTCGACGTGCCCGAGCCGTGCGAGCGCACCATCACAGTCTCCGTCACGCCGCAGCTGTTGCCGCCCGACAACCGCGAAGAGCTGCTGCGCGTGGCTGCTGCCGAACGCCAATGCACCGATTTCCGCGTGCGCAACGTCACCCTCACCGAAACGCTGGCCGCTGATGGCTTCTCGAAGGGCAGAAACGACGTGCGCGTCTTCTTCGGTCAGGTGCCTGCCAGTTCGCCGTCGGCGTTTCCGATTTTTCGCGTCGCCCAGTTTCCCTTCACGTTCCTTTCGCCCGACCAGAAGTCGCCCAACGTCGCCGACCAGTTCGTCGACGACTTCCGCTTCGTGCTGTTCGAATAGGACCCGATCATGAACACCATGAAGTATGCGCTGGCGCTTGCGGCGACGACGATGACCGCCGGCTGTGGCTTCGGCTCCGAGGCCGCGTTTGCCGGCACCCGCCTGCTCGACACGTGCGACCTGGAATTGCCGGTGTGCAACACCACGGCTGGTTGCAAGCTCACCGAGGAAGAGCGCTACATCGAGGGCTCGTTTCCCGGCCAGAAGTCGCTGCTCGTGCCAACGGCGGGCGAGGCCACCATCCGCGTGTCGATCTACTGGCGCACGCAGCTGGGCCCGGGTGCCGACACCGAAATCATCTGGAATGAGCCCGCGTGCGTCGACGGCGCGCGGTACGAAAGCCAGGGTGCTGACGTCTTCGCCGACTCGAACGCGCAGGGCATCTTCATTCAGGAGCGCAAGGTGTTTCGCGAAGGCGAGCACCTCATCGAGGTGCGCTCCGATGCCACCGCCGACTACCTGCTCAAGACCGAAGTGCTGCTCGACTCCGAGCTTGAAGCTGAAGACGTCGGTGGGCTCGGCTGAGCGCTCTCGAGGTCGAGCGCCAGCAGCTGCGCTGGGTCGACCGACACGCCGTCGAGCTTCACGGTGAAGTGCAGGTGGGGCCCCGTGACCTGTCCCGAGGCGCCCACCGCCCCCAGTGGTGCGCCTTGCGCTACGAGCTGTCCGACGCCCACGTCGATGCGCGACAGGTGAAACACCATCGAGAACAGGCCTTCCCCGTGGTCGAGCACCACGGTGCCGCCGGAGAAGAAGCGGTCGACCGCCAACACCACGCGTCCGCGCGCGGCGGCCACAACGGGCGTGCCCACGTCGCCGTCGAGGTCGAGGCCGAGATGACGTGAGCGCCGCTTCTTGTTGTAGGTGCGCAGCGTGCCAAATGGTGCTGTGGGCTCGCCCGCGGTGGGCTTGAGCCACGACCCCGACCACAGCCGCAAGGGCGCACTCGTCGACTGCGCTGCGGCCATCGCTTGTGCTTCGTCGTCGGCGCGCTGCTGCTCTGCCTTTGACGGACTGGTGAAGCGGCGGGCCACGCGAATGTTGCGGCGATCGTATCCACCAGATGTCAACGCGACGTCGAGGGCGCGCTCCAGCAATCGCCCATCGTCGAGCAGCGCGTGCACCAGGAGGGGTGCAGTTGTGAGCGCATGCTCGATCTCGATCGGCGCGAGACCGCGAAAGCGGCGCCGTGTGTCGTCGACGGGCCAGGCCACGCCGCTTTTGCCGTCGAGCTCGATGGTGAGCTGCTTGATCGGTGCGACGTCGGCGGCCACGTCGATCTCGAGCACGAGCAGGCGACCCGGTTGCGCGGTGTTGTTCTGCCAACGCACCGCCAGCGTTGGCGGCTGCCACGTCGTCGTTTGCGTACACAGCGTGAGCAGCAGCGCAACAATCACCGAAGCCCCAATGCCTTCAACGTCGACGACTCGCCCGCTCCCTGCAAACCCTCGAGCCGCTGCACAAAGTCCGCGGGATCGAGCACGCGGCGCTCTGGGGCTGGCCCATCGCGCGGGACGGCGAAGTCGCGCAGGCGGCTGGTGGCGAAACGGATCGACGCCAGCTGCAGCTCGGCAAACACCCCACGCACCTCCGACGACGACAGCCGGCGATGACGTCGATAGCCAGCGACGAGGGCGGCCGCGACGTCGGGGCGAAACACCATCGCTTCGCCCTGTCGTTGCCAACACCACGCACACAGCGTGACGGCGAGATCGAGCATGAGGTGATCGCGCCCCGCCATCTCCCAATCGAACACCGCGCGCAGACGCGGCGCGTCGCCGTCGAGGTCCCACTTGGTGTTGTCGATGAAGACGTCGCCGTGGATGGTGCCGCGTGGCAGCAGGCGACGGTGGCGACGGACCTTGGCCAACGCGCGTTGCAACTGGGCCGCCGTGTCGGTGGTGGCCTCATGGCGGCGCAGGTCGGTCAGCCAGCGCTCGACGACGTCGATGCCGTAGCGGTTCGCGCCTGCCGGCCGCTGCCGCACCGCACGATGCGCGCGCGCCAAAAACGCGCCGACCTGTTCGGTGTGCGTGGTGCCAACTTCGAACGGGGCGAGATCGCGGCCTGGCAGCTGCGGAAAGATGGCGGCCCAGCGACGTCGGCCGGCGTCGTCATCGAGGGCGTAGAACACCGAGCCTGCCACCGAGCGGACCATGTGCGGCGTGGTGGCGCCGAGCTGGTGGCGCGCGAGTTCGGCCAGCAGGTCGCGCTCGCGGGCGATCACGCCGTAGGGCTTGTTCTCGTTGATGCGCAAAAACCAGTTCGACCCGTCGACGAGGGTGACCTTGTACGTCGTGTTGATCGAGCCCTGCGGGATGCCTGCGAACGCCGCGATGGCCCGCCCCGGCGGTGGACCGTTCACCTCCGGGAACACAGCGAACATGGCGGCAACTTCAGCAAGCGAGACGACGGTGTAGACAGCCACAGCGTCGATGTTGGCAGCTTTCCGTCTCGCCTTCGAGGCTGATGCTCCGATCAATCTGGGTCACGCCGTCGCGTTTTTGGCGTCGTCGGCGCCCGGGGACCTACAGTGATGTCGTGGCACGCATCCGCATCGGCGATCTGCTTGTGAAGGCCCAGCTCATCGACGAGATGCAGCTGCAGTCAGCACTTGCCCATCAGCGCCAATGGGGCGGCAAGCTGGGCGATATCCTCGTCAACAACGGCTTTCTCGACGAGATGATGCTGTGGCGCGGGCTCAGCAAACAGCTGGGCGTGCAGCTGGTGTCGCTGCCCGATGAGCGGTTTGTCCCGGGCATCGAGAAGCAGGTGCCGCTCGAGCTGTGTGAGAAGCACCAGGTCGTGCCGGTGTTGCGCGACGACAAAGGGCTCACCCTCGCCACGTCCGATCCGAACAACATCGGCGGCATCGACGAGGTCGCCTTCCGCACAGGCACGCGTTTGCGGGTGGTGCTGGCGCCCGACCGCGAAATCGAATGGGCGATCCGCCGCCTCTACCACGGCGACACGACCCCCTGCCCGCCCGCCCGCTTCCGCAGGGCCCCGCAGGCGCCGATCGTCGCTCCTGGCCCACCACAGGCCGCTACAGCACCACCGCAGGCCCTGGGTCGCGATACGCACACGCCGATGGCCCAGTTGGCAGCCGTTGCCGCGGTGCTCGGGGGCGCGTCGGCGCCGCCTGCACCCCCAGCGCCAGCAGCGCCAGCCGGACCGTGGTGGACCCAACCCACCGCCAGCGATGCCGAAGTTGCCATCCGCGAAACCGCCCATCTGCTGCGGTTCCTCGTCGAGGTGAGCGTGCAGCGCGGCTGGTTCACGCGCGAAGAGTACCTGGCACGCCTGCGCGGCGGACGCTGACCGCCTGCTGTGCACGTGGTCGAGCGGGAGCAGATCACTGGTTGCGGGGACCCAGGTGTCTCCCTACGCACATCGCATGGGTGACGTCGTCGCTGAAACGTTGCTGAAGCATGGCATCCAGCCCTCGCCGCAGCGTTTGGCCGTGGCTGCGTTCGTGCTTCACACAGATAGTCACCCGTCGGCCGACCAGGTGCTGGCGGTGGTGCGTGGCCGCGATGCCACCGTCTCGCGGGCCACCGTCTACAACACGCTGCATCTGTTCGTTGGGCGCGGCCTGCTGCGCGAGCTCACGATTGCCGAGGGCCGCGTGGTCTTCGACCCTCGCACCGAGCCGCACCACCACTTCGTCGACGACGATACGGGTGCCGTCAGCGATCTGCCCCTCTCGGCGTTTTCGATTGAGCAGCGCGAACCGCTCGATCATGTCGATGTTCGCGAAGTGGAAGTCGTCGTGCGCGGTCGGCGGCGCTGAGCTGCACGCACAACGTCGACTCAGACAAGAAACGGAAAAAGACAAAGGCGGCCGAAGCCGCCTTTGTCTTTGATGCTCGCTGCTGCGAGCGCCAGATCACTTGATGGTGATCTTGGCGCCTTCGGCTTCGAGCTTCTTCTGGATGGCTTCGGCTTCCGCCTTGGGGAGGCCTTCCTTGAGCACCTTGGGGGCGCCGTCGACGAGGTCCTTGGCTTCCTTGAGACCGAGGCCGGTGATCTCGCGGACCACCTTGATGACCTGGATCTTCTTGTCGCCAGCGGACGTGAGCTCGACCGTGAATTCGGTCTGCTCAGCCACAGCTGCCACGGGGGCAGCCGCAGCGCCACCGCCGCCGCCGCCGGTCGCGGCCTTGACGCCCCAGGTCTCTTCGAGGTCCTTCACGAGCTGGGCAGCTTCCATGATGGTGAGGGCAGAGAGCTGGTCCTTGATCGAAGCGAGGTCAGCCATTGTTCTTCTCCGGTGTTGTCGCCTGCCGCAGCAGGTCGAACAGATGGGTGGACAGGGGAAAGTTCTGAATCGTTCTTCGGCTGGCGCCGAAGAACCGAGTAAAACGAAACGAACAGGTCAGGCGAAGACGACGCTCAGGCGGCCGGCTGTGCTTCGTCGGGACCCTTGTCCTTCTCGATTTTCGCGAGCAGGACGGCGGCGAGCTTCGAAGCCACGCCGTTGATCGTGCCGAGCAGCTGGGCGCGGAGTTCGTCCTTCGGAGGAATCGCGGCGAGCGCCTTGACACCTTCGGCGTCGAGACGGAGTCCACCCTGGAACCCCGACTTGACGATGAACTTCTCTGCATCCTTCTTGAACGCCATGACCGCCTTGGCGGGAGCCACGGGGTCCGTCTTGTGCCAGGCGATGGCGGTGACTTCGCGGAAGTCATTCGCAATCACCGACAAGGCGGTGCCTTCGGTGGCGCGCTTGGCGACGGTGTTCTTCACGACGCGGTAGTTGACACCGGCTTCGTGAAGCTTCCGACGAAGCGAATCCACCTGCGAGGCGTTCAAGCCCTGCACGCTCGTGAGGATCACGCTGGCGACGTCGTTGAACTCATTCTTCAGGAAGGCAAGTTGCTCTTCCTTGGTCGCGCGATCGGTCATTCGAGCCTCCTTTCACATGCTCTGCCACTGCGCTTCGTCGACGACGAAGAACAACACAGTCACAGGTTGAGGCGAGATCGGTCGCGGGCCCATGCCGGAAGGCGGTGCCCTCTTCCACCTCGTCTCGGCCGGATCAGACACTTCCGTGGCTGATTTACCCCCGCTCTCTCGACGAGAAGCAGGCACCGGCTGTCTCAGACGGGTCGGAGTTGATCGGTGATCAAACTCCATCCATCGGCGCTGCATGTAGAAGACGCGCACACGTCAGGCAAGCGCCTTTTGCATCGCGCGGTCTACGAAAAAGGCTGAGGGCACAGACACCGCAGCACCCACGACGACGCCGACGATGCTGCCGACGCTGCTGGCGGGGCACAACGTCATCGCGGTGATCGACGTGAGCAACGCGCCAACGACGAAGTCGCCCTGCCCGTAGCGCAAACGCGAAAACGCGATGCCGGCGATGCCGCCGACGACGATGCTGCCCGAGCCGCAGGCCAGGCCGCACAGCGAGAAGCACAACGAGCCCGTGCACGCGCACGCATCGCCGACGAGGCTGCCCATGATGAGTGGTGTGGCCGCCAACGCTGTGCCGCTGAAGGCGCCGAGCAACCCGCCACGCGAGCGCCAGGCGAGGACGGTTGCGACGACGAGGACGAAGCCGGCCAGCAGCCCTGCGCGCCACACACCGTGACCAGCAAACGCCGACGACGCAGCGATGAACACCGCAGCGATGGCACCGCGGACCAGGGCGTAGCGACGACGACTGTCGTTGTAGGCGACGACGAAGGCATCGCTGACGAAGGGCTGGGGCTGGTCAACCATGTTCGTCTCCGAGGGGACCGGGCCCAAGAACGAGGGTGCGCAAGCGCTCGATGGCGCGTTGACGACGCTTGCGTTCGCGCGCTTCACCGGCGGGTGCGCCGTCGAGGAGGCGCTGCAGCGTGCTCTGGTCGGCGGCGTCGAGGTGGATGAAGGCGGCGGCGACGCGGGCAACGTCGGCGGCTTTGTCGAGCCGTTCGATGGTGGTGCGGTCAGCACTCGCGATGGTGTCGAGGTCGGCGCCCTCGTCGACACGGCGGCGACGGCGTTGCTGCTGCACCGTGCGGCACTCCCAGGTGACGAGCGCCAACGCCCACCCAAGTGCTGAGCGTTGTGGGTCGAAGCGGCTGGCCTCAGCAAAGAGCTTCATGAGGGCGGCCTGGGCGGCGTCGTGGGCGTCGGCGTCGTTGCCGAGGGCTGCGCGAGCGAGGTGCAGACACGGTGGCCACAGGGCGGCGAAGACGGCGGGGGCGGCACTGCGATCGCCTTCGCTCAAGCGGGCGACGGCGTGGTTCAAGCTGGTGCGCGCAGCGTCGTTCATGGTGCGTGGGCGGCCCCGAAAGAGGTCGTCACGGCGGCCACGTCAACGTGGTCGCCGCGACGAGAAGAGCGCTCAGCAGTCGCAGTGATCTTTGCAACCGCAATCGGGGCAGCTGCAGCTGTCGCTGACGGCGGCAGCACCGGCGGCGAGCGCGGGGATGGCAACAAGCATCGCGAGGACGAGGGTCTTGATGTTCATGCTGGACTCCTGTCCGCCGTGGTGGCGGTGTGCCTGTTCTGGGCGGCGGGCAGCGAGGTGTGACGCGGAATCCGCCTCAACGAGAAAACCGGCGTTGCGGCTTGCTCGCCGAGGCTGGTTTTAAGGAAACCCGGAAAGCTACAAATGTTCAGGTGGCATGTTTGCCGCCACGCACGCTGTTGCTGGCGACCACGGCGGCGGCTAGGGCTGCGGCATGCTTTCTCTCGTCGTCGCCGTTGCTGTCGGTTTGTTGGCTGGTGTGATCACCGGCATTGCGTTTTCGTGGTGGGCCGGCGTGCTGCCTGCACTCGTCGTCGGTGGCGGGCTCTACGTCTACATCGTGTTTCGCACCAACAAGCTCGTGAACGCGGCGATGCCCGCCGTGATGGCCGCAGCCCAAAAGCGCGACATCGACGGAGCCGTCGCGATCCTGCAGTCGATCAAGAAGCGCTTTGCGCAGTGGGCGCCCTTTCTCGGCAGCCAGATCGACGGCCAGATTGGCGCGATTTTGTTCATGAAGAAGGACTTCGAAAAGGCGCGCCCCTACCTCGACGCAGCCTTCGTGCGCTCGTGGGACGCGAAGCTCATGCTGGGCGTGCTGCTGTCGGGGGCGCTCGACCCGAAGAAGGTGAAGAAGCAGGAGCTGACCCTCGCTCCCGTCGACGACCTGCTCGAGAAAACCGTGCGCTTCACCGACAAGCAGGGCCTGCTGTGGTCGACGTGGGCGTGGTTGCACTGGACCAACGGCGACACGAGCAAGGCGCTGGCGATCCTCGCGCGCGGCAAAGAAAAGCTCGGCGAAGGCGACCAGCACATCGCTGCCAACATCGCGGCACTGCAGAACGACAAGAAGATGAAGATGAAGGGCTACGGCGACTCCTGGTACTCGCTGCACCTCGAGGAGCACCCCGCGATCTTCGAGCAGCGCCGTCAGCAAAACGTGCGCTTCCAGCCTCGTCGCTGAACGACCGACCTCGACGTTGACCAGTGGTGTCGACGTTGGGCGCGCGGTGTGCTGTGTTTCTTTCCATGCAACACCGCCGCGCTTTTTCCGTCGCCATCTTTGCCCGTCGTCGTCGTGGACCCGATGCGGGCAAGGTGCTGCTCATCAAGCACAAACGCCTGCAAACGTGGCTGCCTGTCGGCGGCGAGCTCGAAGCGGGCGAATCACCGCTCGAAGCAGCACAGCGCGAACTGCGCGAAGAGACTGGGCTCGAAGGCGAATTCCTCGTCGTCAGCAACGCCGTTGATGGCGCGCCTGCAGGCTTGATGGCCTACGAAGAACACGCTGCGGGCAGCAAAGGCCTGCACATGAACTTCTGCTTTGTCGCCGATGTCGACGACGCCGCACTCGCGAAGTGCGACGAGTACGACGACTACCGCTTCGTCGACGCGGCGGGCCTCGCCGCCCTCGACTGCCCGCTCAACGTGCGGCAGCTCGCAGCGCGCGCACTCGTTGGTGGCGAGCACGCGCTGGTGGGCGTGGCACGCGCGTGGCTCAAGGCGTTCAACGAGCGCGACCTAAACGGGCTGCTGGCGCTGTACGCCGACGACGCCACGCACATCTCACCGAAGCTGCGGGACCGTCGACCAGAAACCGGCGGCGCCATCGTGGGCATCGAGGCGATGCGCGTGTGGTGGCAAGACGCATTCGATCGCCTGCCTGACCTGCGCTACGAAGAACGGCGCGTCACGGCGTCGGGGCGCAGCGTGTTTCTCGAGTACGCCCGCGTGGTGACCGGCGAGCCTGAGCTGTTGGTGGCCGAGCGCTACGACGTGAACGACGCGGGCCGCATCTGCCGCAGCCACGTGTTTCACGGCTGAGCGCGAGGACCGTCGACGACGTCAGCGGATGAGGCGAGGGCGGAGCGAGACTTCGCCATCAGCCACAGCGATCTCGAAGCGCACGCCGCGGCAGCGGTGCTCGGCGATCAAGCGCTCGCTCTCGCTGCGGATGGTTTCGGCGAACGCTTCGAAGTCGACATCGAGGCCTTCGAGCTGACGCGCCGCACGCTTCTCGCGCAGGAACTCGTCGAACAACTTCTGCAGCTCGTCGCGGCTGGGCAACTCGGGCAACTCAGGCAACTGCTCAGGCTCACGCTGCACCGGCAACTCGGGCTGCTCAGGCTCGGGTGCGGACTCGATGATCGTGTCGGTCAACGACGAGGGCGACGACTCAATCGCAGGCTCCGCAGGCTTCGCCACCACGACCGGTGCCGAGGTTTCTTGCGCGCGCGCGGCCTTCTTCGCCTTCTTGAGCGCCTTGCGGCTGGGGCGGGGCTCAGAGACGCCGTCGCCGTCGAGCACGACCCGCGGCAGGTCGGTGACGTCGGTGGGAATGATGCTGTCCTCGAGTGCTGGCTCGGGGGAGCGCACAACGGGCTCAGGCGCGCGAACGACAGGGCGGGCGGGCGGGAGCTCGGCAGCAGGCGTTGGCAGCGTGGCAAGGGCGCTGGCGGGCTCGACCGCGGCCACCGTGGTGGTGGGCAACACCATGGGCTTCTTGCTGGGGCGGACTTCACCAACACCGGGGGCGTCGGCGATGTCTTCGAGGGTGGCTCGACGCACGCCGCCCGACTGCGACGGACGTGGGCTGTCGCTGCCTGGCTTACGCACCGGAACGGCGCGGGGAGCTTTTTTGATCGGGCCAAGGTTCGGGTCGTCGTTTTCGCAGAGCGATGCACCGACGTCGTTGACAGCGCGGGCGACCTCGGAAAGGCCGGCGAAATCAGCGGGGTTCACGCGCGTGTGGCGGTCGCCGCGTGCGAGGGCGCGCAGGGCTTCGACGAGGTCGGCCATGCGGGCCATCGTGGGCGAGAGCAACACCCACACGCACACGCCGAGAGCCACAATCATGCCCGCGTCGACGGCGATAAGGGAGCGCCACGCGCCGGGAGCATCGCGCTCGACCATGACCATGCCGGCCACCGCAGCAAGCGTGGCAATGACGACGACTCCGAGCGTGAGCGTGGTCCGCAACTTCGACATTCGGCGGGCTCTGTACAAGAGACGGCCGTCGAGCGGAAGCACTCAAAGGTACCCTTCCGCCACACCACCCAGGTTGCTGATGGCGGGTGCGTCGCCGACGACATGTCGCTATTTCGTGAGCATTTTCAACACGTTAAGCACTACACGCCCGCAAAGATGCGCGTGGTTTCACGGACGCGTTCGTCGGATTCGGCAGCGCGGCGGGCCATCGCACGGTCGAACAACTCGCGCACGTCGTCGGCAGCAACCAACAGTGCCTCGATGTCCGCGCGAGCAATGCACAACACATCGACAACGCCCATGGCCTGCACCGACGCCGTGCGCGGCCGCTGCTGCAGCACCGCCATCTCGCCGAAGAACTGACCATCCTGCAGCTTGTTGATGAACACCGGCACGCCGTGCTCAACACGGCTGACTTCGACCTCGCCGGCAAGGATGAAGAACAGCTCGGTGGCGTCTTCGCCTTCGTGCACGATCGTGGCGCCGTCGTCGAAGCTGCGCACCTCGGCGTTGACGATGAGCGCGCGACGTTGGTCAGCGGGCAAGGCACCAATGATCGGGTTTTTCGCCAGCAGCAACTCGGCGACGCGCTCTTTGTAGAACTGCCGCAGCGGCTCGCGAAACGCGCTGTCGTCTGACACGAGGGCATCGACGTCGGCACGATCGAGACGCAGCACCACGACGTCGGTGTCGGCCTCGACGGTGGCACTGCGCGGTGACTGCGTGAGAAACGAGAACTCGCCGAAGAAGTCGCCGTCGGTCAACGCTGCCACACTCACCACGGCGGCGTCGGACGCAATGCCAGCATCGGCAGTCGGTGCGGCCTTGACGACGACACGGCCGCGGCCGACCGCGTACAACGCGTCGCTGCGTTCGCCCTCGCGCACAATGGTGGCACCGCGCGCGCGGCGCTCGATCCGACACCGCTTCGCGAGGCGCACGAAGTCGGGCACAGAAACCGAGCCCAACAGCGGGGTGGTGTCGTGGGCCATGGTGGGCTCGGTGACGTCGGCGCCGAGGCCAGCGGGGTCGGCGTCGCGCAACAACCCGAGGAAGCGGCCGACGTGGCCACCGCCGCTGACGTCCTGGCGATCGCAACGGACGGCCCAGGTCTCAAGCGCCAACCGATCGTGGCCGCGCAAATGGGCGAGCGCTTCGAGTTCGTCGGGGAAGGCGTCGACGTCGACGAGGGGGCGCAGGCTGTACGCCGCGCACACCGCCTGCACGAGCAAGCCGCGGTGGGCAAACACAGCAGCAGCCGCACGAATCGCCGCCACCGCTTCGGCGCGCTGACCGAGGGCTGCGTAGCGTTCGCCGACGTCGACGAGGGTCCACACGCCCTGCCCACCTTCAAGCGTGTGCAGCTGCTCGTACAACGCGGCGAGCGTGGCATCGCCTGCGGGGGCTTCGATCGACGAGGCCATCGTGCGCGGCCTGGCGCGCTGCCGTGCGCGGGCGGCGCTGAGCACCTTTGGTGACAGCCCCAGCGACGACAAATAGGCGTCGAGGTGCGCCGCGGTAAACGCATCGCCGACAACCGCATCGAGGGCGGCAGCGAACTCGGCAGCATCGGCACACCGCAACGTGAGCGGGCGCTGCAACGCGTGCAGCACGACGGCGTCGAGGGCTGCTGGCACCTCGGGCTGGATGCTCGACGGCGCCACGATGGGCAGGTCGTTGACGCGGCTGATGGTGTCGAGCGGGTTGTCGCTCGCAAACAACCGCCCGCCGACGAGCATCTCCCACAAGACCACGCCAAGCGCCCACACGTCGGTGCGACGATCGGCGCGCGCGCCCATGGTTTGCTCGGGCGACATGTAGCCGTACTTGCCCTTGACCGTGCCCGGTGTGGTCTTGCCGTGCAGCTTGTTCGCCGCCGACGCGATACCGAAATCGCCGATTTTCACGTCGCCACGAAACGACACGAAGATGTTGTGGGGGCTCACATCGCGATGAACGATGTGCAGCGGTTGACCTCGGTGATCGACCGCTGTGTGCGCCGCATGCAGGCCGCGAGCGACGGCCCGCGCGATGTACGCCGCGGCCAACGGCGGGATGCCCTGCTGACGCGCTCGGGCGGCGCGCAGCACGTCGACGAGGTCGCCACCGTCGACGTACTCGATGGCCATGAAGTAGGCGCCATCGACCTGACCGAAGTCGAGCAGCTTCGCGATGTTGTCGTGGTTGAGCCCGATCGTGATGCGCGCCTCGTCGATGAACATCGAGACGAACGACCTGTTCGTGGAGTACGCCGGCAGGATGCGCTTGATGACGCAGCGACGTGACACACCCGCCAACTGCGTGCGCGCGACGAAGACCTCGGCCATGCCGCCAACCGCCAGCAACTCGGTGAGTTCGTAGCGCCCAAACGCTGTACCGGCAGCCGAACTGCTCACGCGTCGCTCAACCCGTGCTCAGCGAACGCGATGTCGACGAGCTCGCCCACTTCCATCGCCGAACGCGCCGCCACGCAGCGCTCGACGAGGCGCTGGGCCGCCTCGAACGGGAAGCTGCGAATGACGTGCTTGACCGCGCGCAACGCTGCGGTGGGCATGGACAGCGAGTCGAAACCGAGGCCCAGGCACACCGACGCCATGCGCGGGTCGGAGGCCATCTCGCCGCACAAACCAACAGGGATGCTGTGACGATGACCCGCAGCCACCACCTCGCGCAGCGCCTTGAGCACCGCGGGGTGCAGCGGCTGGTAGAGGTGCGCGACGTGCTCGTTGCCGCGGTCGATGGCGAGCATGTACTGGATGAGGTCGTTGGTGCCGACGGAGAAGAAGTCGGCTTCTTCGGCGAGCACGTCGGCGATGAACACGGCCGACGGCAGCTCGATCATCACGCCGACTTTGATGTCGCGCCACACATCAACGCCTTCGCTGGCGAGCACGTCGAGTTCCTCGGCGAGCATGGCCTTGACCGCTCGCACTTCATCGACGTTGCCGATCATGGGCAGCAGAATTTGCCCGTGACGACGACGACTGAGGGCCTTGGCCATGCCACGCAGCTGAGCGCGCAGTGCTGCAGGACGAGCAAGCCCCAGCCGCACACCGCGCAGGCCGAGTGCTGGGTTCTGCTCGCGTGGGGCGCGCATGGCCGCCGAGAGTTTGTCGCTGCCGAGGTCGAAGGTGCGCAGCGTGGCGAGCTTGCCGCCCAGGCCCTCGAGGATCGCGTCGCACGCGGCCTCGTGCTCGACGGCGGTGGGCACGTTGCTGCGGTTCAGGAACAGAAACTCGCTGCGGTACAGGCCAACACCTTCTGCACCGCGCACCATCGCCGGGGCGACTTCTTCGGGGATCTCGACGTTGACGAGCAACGACACACGACGACCGTCGGGCGTTTCGGCCGGCAACAGCAGTTCGCGGCGCAGCTCGTCGACCTTTTTCAGACGTCGCGCTTCTTCAACATCGAGCGATGCCAACAACGACGACGACGGCGACAGCACGACCTCGCCGCGCTCACCGTCGACGATGCAGGGCTCGCCGCGGCCCGCACGATCGAGCACGCCCTTGCAGGCGATGACGGCGGGGATTTCAAGCGCGCGCGCCAGGATGGCGGTGTGGCTGGTGGCGCCGCCGACCTCGGTGACGAAAGCCTTCACCGACTTCTTCGACAACGCGATCGCATCGCCGGGCGACAGGTCGTGGGCGATGATGATGGCGTCTTCGCCCACGTCGTCGACGAGGACCACGCCGGGGCCAAGCGCATCCAGCAGGCGGTCGCCGACAAAATCGACGTCGCTGCGGCGTTCGCGAAAGTAGGCGTCGCCAAGAGCGTCGAAGCGGGCGCGAATCTCGTGCACGGTGGCGCGGATGGCCCACTCGGCACACTTGCAGTCGTCGACGATGTGGCGGCGCGTGCCCTCGACGAGCATCGGGTCAGCCAGCATGAGCAGGTGCGCTTCGAGAATCGCGCTGTGCTCGCCCGCTTTCTCGCGCAACGACACCAGCGCGTCGCGGGCGTCGGACCAGGCCTCTTCGGCACGGCGCACCTCGTCGGCAACGCCGCTTTGTTCGACGCGGTACTTGGGGTGCTGCCGCTTGCGGCGGTCGATGAGGTGAACGCGACCGCGAGCGATTCCGGGGGCGACACCAATGCCCGACAAGATCTGCTGCGTCGGCGCTGGCGGGAAAGACGACATCGTCGCCATTGTAGGCGTTGACGGCGAAATCGCGAAACCGGCGCGAGGGCTGTTCGCCGCACGCGCCGGCTGCAGACGGCACATCACATGTAACGGATTGAAATCATGGGCTTTTCAGCCCGCGGTCGCCACCAGGTCGATGTGCAAAACGATGCCGTCTTTGTTCTTCACCGCGCCGAGAAACGCCGAATAGGGCTCAATGCCGAAGTCGGAGGTCTTGAGCTTGACGCTGCCTGTGCCGCGGACGCCGGTGTCGGTGAAGGTGACGTCGACGGGGACGCTGATGTCGCGCGTCACGCCATGCATGGTGAGCTTGCCGTTGAGCACGAGCTTGCTGCCCGTGCCGGTCGTCGACGTCGACGAGAACTGCATGGTGGGGAAGTGAGCGATGTCGAGCTGCCCCTCGTCTTGCATGTGCTCGAGGATCATCTTGCGATCGCCCTCGGGCACATCGCCCGTGACGCCGAACCGTTTGCGCAGCTTTGGGTCGTCGTTGACGAGGCCTGCGGTGGGCAGGCTGACGTCGATGCGTGCGCTGGCTGAGTTTGCTGGATCAACCACGATGCGCCCGCTGATGGTGGTGGCGCTGACGACGTGGTTGTGGGCGAGGGCAGCGGCCGCACCGTCTTTGAAGACCTGCACCGCCAGCACGCTCTGCTTCGCGTCGATGACGAAGGTGCGCGGCCCTGCTGCTGGCGTTGGTGCTGCTGGTGTTGGTGGTGTTGCCGGCGGTGCTGCTGCAGGCTGCGCCGACGCACCACCAGCGGTCAGAGCAGCAACGACGACGACGGCAACAGCAACACCACGCATACACACCTCAGGCAAGGAACAACGCAGAGCGCAGACTACACGTTGCCAACATCGTCGGACCACAGGCGAATGCCACCGAGGATGCCGGCGCTGTTGTCGATGAGGGTGATGGTGTCGTCGAGCTTCTCGTCGGCGAGGTGCTTCGCGTTGCCACCGCCGATGTAGAGGCGGTCGAAGTTGGTGAGCGTGTGCATGTTGGCGATCGCTCTGTGCACGCGCTTGATCCACTTCTTCGTGCCGGCTTCTTTGCGGGCGGCGTCGCCGATGTGCTGGTCGTAGGTGTCACCGTTGCGAAACGGCAGGTGGGCAATCTCGAGGTGCACCTGCAGGCGACCATCGAAGAAGAGGGCGGTGCCAAAGCCCGTGCCGAGGGTGCACACCATCTCGACGCCCTTGCCCGCAATGACGGCGAGCCCCTGCATGTCGGCGTCGTTGATCGCGCGGCACGGCGCACCGAGGCGTTCGGCGAGCGCGTGCGTGAGGTTGAAGCCAGCGAACGCTTCGGTGCCGAGGTTTGGTGCGGTGTGCACGATCCCGTGGCGCACGAGACCAGGAAAACCAACGGAGATGCGGTCCCAGTGTTGACCCTGCGCGCGCAGCTCTTCAGCGAGGACGGCGAGACCGTCGACAAGCAGCGCGGGCGAGCACGGGTGGGGCGTGTCGATGCGCACGCGCTCCGTCGTCATCTCGCCGGTGGCCGACAGCACCGACGCCTTCAGGCCGGTCCCGCCGACGTCGATCGCCAACGTGAACGGACCACCAGTGCCCTTTGCGGCTGGAGAGGACTTCGACTTCGTTTTCGTGGTGGTGCTGGACATGGTGGCTCCCTCGATGACGCCGACGACGTGTGTCGGCGCTGTGGACCCTACTGCAGCTTCGCCCCGCGTTGTTTGGCGGGGACGCTATTCGCTCTCAACGGGGTGCTTTCGAGGCAGGGTCTGCACCTGGATCGCACCGTCGGCGTACGCGAGCTGTGCTCCCGGGTGGGCGTCGCCCTTTCGCACCAGCTCGCGCGCCAGGAGCACCGCTACGACGCCACCGGTCATGCGCGCGTTGAGCTCGCAGACGCGGGTGTAGACCGCACCGTCGACGTCGGTCCATGTGAACACATCGACGCCACACGCACCCAGGTAGCCCGCGGCCGCCGCCTCACGCACGATGAGCATGCTGCGATCGACCACGTCTTTGCCGACGCGACCAGCAATGGTGGGCGTGCCGTCGTCGTCGATCCACAAGCGCGCGCCCAGCCACAAGCCCGCGAAGTTCTGCGTGGCCCGCGTGGCACCCAGAAACTGCAAGCGGCCGTCGTCGTGCACCCACCACTGGCTCGAGTAGTCGGCCAGCCGCGGCAACCACGGCTCAACAACCACGCCACCCCGTCGACGCAGCTTCGCCGCCGCTCGTTCGGTGATGCCACGGCGCAGATCGAGCCGGCCACGTCCGCTCGTCGACAACCGCGCCTTGGCGACGATGCCTTCGCGCGCCATCCACTGCGGCAGCGCGCGCGTGCAGGCCACAAGGCGGTCGACGGTGCAGTCGTCGACGTCGAGGACCGTGATCGCACCCACCAATGGAGCTTCGAGGAGCCCCAGCCGTGCCACCGTGCGCGCACACCAGCCCTTGTCGTGCACCTCGCGAACGACGACGGGGTCGGCCCCCCACAACGGCATGCCGCGCTCGTTGGCCACGCGTTGCGCACGGGGTGTGTTGAGCCACGCCACCAACCCCGACGTGGTGCAGCCGATGGCGTCGGCGGTGTGCAACGAGCGCTCCCACGCCGACGACAACGACGCGAGGTGTGCTGGTGGAGCAGGTGACGGCGGCGCGTCGTCTTCTTCAGCGCCGAGGTTTGGATAGAGTTCGCGCACGACGACGATGTGCCTCTCGGGGCGCGTGTACGCAACTCCTGCGCGCCTGCTGGACTACGGCTTGCGCTGGTACACGTGCACTTCGGAATCAAGCTCGGGGGGCACGATCAACGACGACAGGTGCGCGTCGGGTCCGCCGACAAACGCGGTCTGCTCCTGCCATGCACGCCAGTTGCCGGACGTCCCGCGGTGCTTCGTGGTGACGACGACGTAGGTCTCGACCGAGGCGGTCTTGAAGATGCGCTCTTCGAAGCGGTTGTCGGCGGGCGGAAACGAACACAGCACCACCTGCGGGCGATGACGCTGCAGGACTTCGACAGCGTCGAGCTGGGCGACGTCGTCGGGGAAGTCGATGGTGTGGGCCCAGCTGTGGTCGTCGTACGCCGCGACGTTCACGCCGGCGTTGCGCAAGAAGCGGGTGAGCGTGCCATCGCCCGCCGCGACTTCAACACAGCTGCGCCCGCCGATCAGGCCCTTGAGCTCGTCGACAAACTGCCGGCTGTAGAAGCAGTAGATGCCCTGTGGCTGCACCATCGGCATCAGCAGTCGACGTTGCGGCACGAGCGGCCACAGCGCGCGAAACAGGCGGATGTCGACGGCAACCCGCTCAAGCCCACGGCCCCGCGCGAACAACAGACGGTTGATGACCGTGCCACTCCACAGGCCAAAGCGGCGTGGACCTTCGGCGTCAGCATTCGGCGTCGTCGTCGACAACTGGGTGGCCGCGGCCTGCAACACCGTGGCGGTGGCGAGCAGCGCCAGGCGTGCCTCGATGAGCTGCTTGACCGCGCTGTCGACGTGGCGGCCCGGGCGCTGCAGCGCTTTTCGCGCGAGCGTTGCTTCGGCCTGCTGCTGCTGCACAAACCGCAAGAGCGCCTGTTGCCCAGCCCCCGTCGCCGTCACGACGCGGGGACCAACGCGCTGCCAGTGCTCTGGGTACTGCGCCTGCAGCTGCTCAAAGCTTTGAGCGTCGATGGCGGTAGGGTCGGCAGGCGCGGTCATTGGGGCACGCTACCAGTGGTGGTACGTGCGGCGCATACACCCGATTTTGCGCGACGAATCGGGCAGTTGCGAACACGGTCACAAACTGGCGACCGCAGCGCGCCAACAGCACAGTGGGCCCGTGGACAACGTTGCGGTTGCTGCTGTGTTTGCCGAGATGGGCGACCTGCTGGCCATTCAGGGCGGCGATCCCCACCGCGCGCGCGCGTTTCGCAACACGGCCCGCATCATCGAGGAGCAGCACACGCCGGTGTCGGAGCTGTTGCAGCGGGGTGCGTTGCAGAAGGTGCCGGGCATTGGTGCAGGTTCCGTGGAGCGCGTGCAGCAGATTTTGACGACGGGGACGTGCCCCGATCACCAGCGCCTGTTGCAGCGTTTGCCGACCGGGCTTCGACCGTTGCTGCAGGTGCGTGGCATGGGTGCGCGCAACGTGCGCCTCGTGTTTGAGCGACTCGGGATCACCACCGTCGAGCAGCTCGAGTGGGCCGCACGCAACGGGCTGCTGGCACAGGTCGAAGGCATCGGCCAACGCACGGTGCAACGGGTGCTCAACCACCTCGAACAACGTCGACAGGGGGATGCGCCGCGCGTGCTGCTCTCCGAGGCGTTGCGGCTTGGCGCGCTGCTCGTCGACTGGATGCGCGACGACCCAAGTGTGCTGCGGGTCGAGCAAACCGGCAGCGCGCGACGACGACGAGAGACCGTGGGTGACCTCGACGTGTTGGTGGCCACCACCCATCCGCGGCGCGCGAGCGAACGCTTTTTGGCCTACCCCGACATCCGCGAGACGTTGTTGGAGGGCACGGGCCGAGCGTCGATCATCCTCGACAACGGCCTGCAGGCCGACCTGCGCACCGTCACACCCGAGAACTGGGGCGCGGGACTGCACTACTTCACAGGCAGCAAGGCCCACAACATCAAGCTGCGCGTGCGGGCCAATGCACGCAAGCTCAGCGTGTCGGAGCACGGCATCTACGAGCGCCGCATCAAGGGGCGCGGCCACGGCGAGGAGAACCGCAAAATCGCGCCACGGCTGACCGCGGGTACCGAAGAAGTCGACGTGTTTCGCGTGCTCGATCTGCCGTTCATCGTGCCCGAGTTGCGGCAGGGCGATGGCGAAATCGAAGCGGCAGCACAGGGCAAACTTCCGCTGCTGGTCGACGACAACGACCTCATCGCCGACAGTCATCTGCGCGCCAACGACCTGCGTACCGCCGTAGCCCAGGTGCAACAGCTGCAGCACGCGCATGGGCTGTCGTGGGTGTGTTGGCTGCGGCCGATCGCGGCCGTCGTCGACGACGAAGCACGCCTGCGCTTTCGCCACGACGCACACAAGCTCAGCGAACGCTGCGGGGTGCGCGTGTTCACGGGGTGCGAACTGAGCGTGGGCCTCGATGGCGCGCTCGCGTTGCCTGATGCGGTGCGCGCGGAACTCGACGTCGTCGTGGCCGACTGCGCGTTGCCGCCCAACACGCTGCCGAAAGGCGAAGCCACAGCGCGGGCGTTGTCGGTGGTGGCGAGCGGCCTCGTTGATGGCCTCAGCCACCTCACGGGTCGTGAGCTGTTGGTGCACGACGGCAACGAGCTCGACGTGCGCGTGGTGCTGATGGCGTGTGCGCGCCAGAAGGTGTTTGTCGAGGTGAGCGGTGAGCCCGACCGCCTCGACCTCGACCACCGGAGCTGTCGCGTGGCCCGCGACCTCGGCACGATGTTGAGCATTACCGCGCGCGCCGCCGATGTGCCCGAGCTCGATCGACGACGGTTTGGGGTGTGGCAGGCGCGCCGCGGCTGGATCTCGCCGCTGACGGTGTTGAACGCCTGGCCCGTCGTCGACGCCGAACGCTTCTTCTGCCGTGGTGGTCGCCTGCCCCTGCCCGCGCTGTCGACAGTCGAGGACGACGAGGTGGCACCTGCTGCCCCCGAGCTGTTGGCAGTGCCGCTCGCGCCCGACGTGCGCGCCCGGATCGAGGCATTTCTGGTAGGCGGCGACGACGACGAATTGCGGGTCGCTTTGGAACGACGCGGCGGCAATGCGCTGTCGGCCGCGTTTGCCTTGCTGGCGACCGACGACGCAACCAGCTGATTTCTCGCAGTATTTCAGGAGGTCGGAAACTGGCGCCGCTGTCGTACATCAGCGACGGT
>JBIKRQ010000340.1:0-6807 GCA_044349155.1 Myxococcota bacterium | reverse complement strand
CCGAAAACAGAGCGTTTGGGGCCCTCTCCCTTGGCGAGATGAGGAAACTCAGGATCAAGAGAAAAATGAACCAGACGGGAACCGAGAAGAAGGCGGCGCCTTTCCAGAGCCTTCGAGGTGCCGATGGCCGGAATTTTCTCGCCCACTCATCGAGATTCCGAAAAACCAGCTCCGAATGGGGACTCGTTGAGGGGGAGACGCTCATCTTGAGGTCTTGCGAATAGCCCCCACCGGCCTTCAGTTTAACGGTGATATCAAGGTTATTG
The DNA here is from genome assembly GCA_044349155.1 of Myxococcota bacterium. Taxonomy (GTDB): domain Bacteria; phylum Myxococcota; class UBA727; order UBA727; family VGSZ01; genus VGSZ01. Next base: position 6,541 of record JBIKRQ010000340.1, on the reverse strand, counting down.
GCAGTAGCGGAGCAGATGAATTCCTCAATCCTCTGTCCGACCACGATATGATCGTTGAGGGCTTCATCGATGGTGTGATGTGATACTCGTCTGTTGAGAGGCAATACGAGAACCCACTCCATGCTGCGCTTGGAATAGGGCCAGTTGTTCTTGCGTCCGGCGATGTGCTTAGCAACTTCTGCCTTGAATTCCTCTTCGGTTGGGACCTTCCCCCCAGTCTGCTGTAGTTGCCGAATGTGTTCTTCGGCCTCGGCCTTCAGAGTCTGCTCTGCGATTTGACATTGCTCATTCCAAGCTTCGCGGATGATGCGGTCCAGTTCAACAAGATGTTCAGGGAGAACGAACCAGGGCCCCGGCATTTCCTGAGAAGTGCTGTGAAGTCCGATGGGCATTGTGATCTCCGAATGGGTGCAAAGCGAGGCAAGGGGTTCCGACTTGGTTTATCCGCGAGCACGCGCGCAAACGCTACTGGGCCCGCGCGTTTGTCGGCTGGCCGCGCATTCGCGATGCAGCACCCAACGTCACCCACCACGTCGTGGGCGAGCTGGTGCGCACGCGCCGCGCCACGGGCTGCATCACGCAAAACGTTGATGGCCTGCACCAACGTGGCGGTGCCGACGTCGTCGTCGAACTGCATGGCGCGTTGCGGCTGGTGCGCTGCCTGCAGTGCTCACGGCTGTTGGATCGTCAGGAGTTGCAGCAGACGTTGTCGACGAAGAATGCGGGGTGGCAGCCAAACGCGCGCCGTGATGCGCACGCGCCCGACGGCGATGTCGACCTCGACGACGACGTGATTGCCTCGTTCGCCGTCGTCGACTGCGTGTGCGGCGGGGCGCTGAAACCCGCGGTGGTGTTCTTTGGCGAAAACGTCGCGGCCGACACGTTGCGCTCGGCGTGGCAGGTGCTCGACGAGGCCAACGCGCTGCTCGTGTTGGGCACCTCGCTCGAGGTGTACTCCGGGCGGCGCTTCGTGATGGCGGCGGCGGCGCGGGGCTTGCCCGTGGTGTTGGTGACACGCGGACCAACGCGAGCCGACGACCTCGTCACGGTCAAGATCGACGGCGCTGTGGGCGATGCGGTGTCGCACCTGTTTGCTTCCGAAGCGGTCTTGCCACGTCGACTTTCAGCGTCGATACACGGGGCATGAAGTCCATCCATCTCATCGGCGTCGCGGGCACAGGCATGGGCAGTTTCGCGGGCTTGTTGAAAGCCGCGGGCTACGACGTGCGCGGCTCCGACGAGGGCGTGTACCCGCCGATGAGCGACAAGCTGAAGGACTGGGGCATCGCCACGTTGTCGCCGTACGCGGCCAGCAACCTCGACCCGGCCCCCGACCTCGTCGTCGTGGGCAACGTGGTCAAGAAAGACAACGTTGAAGCCGTGGCCATGCGCGAGCGCCACCTGCGCCACGCGAGCTTTCCCGCCACCCTTGGCGAACTCTTCTTGAGCAAGCGCCACAGCGTGGTCGTCGCGGGCACGCACGGCAAGACCACCACGTCGTCGATCATCGCCTGGACGTTGTTGTCGGCGGGGCGCGATCCGGGGTGGTTGATTGGCGGAGTACCCGCGGGCACGGGCCACGCCATGGGCGAGAGCTTTCGCCTGGGGCAGGCGGGGCCGGCATCGCCGTTTGTCGTCGAGGGCGACGAATACGACACCGCCTACTTCGACAAGGGCCCGAAGTTCTTGCACTACGTGCCGCGCTCGTTGTTGTGCACCAGCCTCGAGTACGACCACGCCGACATCTACCCGAACGTGGGCGCCATCATCGCGCGCTTCGCCGAGGTGATGAGCCTGGTGCCGTCCGCCGCCGAGGGTGGCCACATCGTGTTGTGGGGTGATGAGCCCAACCTCAAGAAGGCCCGCGCCGAAGCACCGGTCACTGCGCGCATCAGCACCTACGCCGAGCGCGCCGACGCGACTGGCAACAGCGCCAACGTCGTCGCTGATGCGGTGGTTGAAAGCGAAAGCGGCCTCGCGTTTGATGTGATCGTCGACGGTGAGCGCGTGGGTCACGTGACGTCGCCGCTGTCGGGCCGCCACAACCTGCTCAATCTGTTGGGCGCGTTTGCGATTCTGTCGACGCACACCGGTGGCCTTGGCCTCTCGCTCGACGAGATCGCCGCGGGCTTTGCCAGCTTCCCCGGTGTGAAGCGTCGGCTCGAAGTGCGTGGCGAGGTCAACGGTGTCGTCGTCGTCGACGACTTTGCCCACCACCCCACTGCCGTGCGCACCACCATCGAGGGCGCGAAGAAGCGTTGGCCGAACCGCCCGTTGTGGGCGTTGTTCGAGCCCCGCTCGGCCACGAGCTGCCGCAAGATTTTTCAAGACGACTACGCGCGCGCCTTCGACGCTGCCGACGTCGTGTTGTTGGCCCCGCCGGGTCGTCAGCTCGATCCGTCGATTGCGCTTGATGTGCCGCAGTTGGCGAAAGACCTCGTGGGCCGCGGCATCGACAGCAAAGATCTGCCGAGCATCGACGCCGTCGTCGACGCGGTGCGCGCGGGTGTTCCTGCATCGGGCGCTGTGGTGCTGTGCATGAGCAACGGTGCCTTTGGCGGTATTCACCAACGCCTCATCGACGCCATCACCGCGCGCGGGCAGGGTTGATGCGTCGGCGTGCGTTCTTGTCGTCGACGGCGTCGTTGGCGCTGTTGTCGGCGTGTGCGAGCGAGCAGGTTGTCGACGACAGCGTGCCCGAGATCGTGCACCCGCTGGCGGGGCTCACCGACTTCGACGGTGTGGTGCTGAAAGCAAACCCGATCCTGCCGATTGCGGGGCGGCCGGCGACGTTGGTCGACTTCTGGGCCAGTTGGTGCGGACCGTGTCGGCAAAGCTTCCCGCACCTCGACCAGCTGTACCGCACCTGGATGGCCCACGGGCTCGACATGGTCGCGGTGTGTGTCGACGAAGACCCGTTGGCCGGCCGGCGCTTCTGGGCCCAACACAGGCCGCGCTTCCCCGTGGCCTGGGACGCCAACGGCACCGTGCGCGACCAGTTCGGCGTGGTCAGCCTGCCCACCACGGTGCTGCTCGACACCAACGGCTCGATGGTGGTCCGCAACACGGGCTTCGACCTCGGCGAGCACCGCTACCTCGAAGAGCAGATTCGTCGTCTCGTGAGCGCATAACCGCGCACAAGCGACTACACCGGGGACATGAACCCACAGGCCCCGACTTCGTCGTCAAGTGATCGGCGGGGAAGTTTCCCCGCCCGCCCCTCAAGAGACTCGCCTCGGCGACAAACCGCAAAGCCGGTTTCTCTTCGAGGCTCAATCGAACGACATCGCAGCGGCCGGGCCGCCTGGTTGCGCGCGGCGGTGCTGGGGGCCGACGACGCGATTGTGTCGACGGCAAGCCTCATGATCGGTGTGTCGGCATCCGCTGCGAGCAAAGAGGCGATCCTCGTCGCGGGCGTGGCGGGCCTCGTCGCTGGCGCGATGTCGATGGCCGTGGGCGAGTACGTCTCGGTCAGCTCGCAACGCGACGCCGAACACGGCGACATCGCCCGCGAGCAGCGAGAGCTGACGGCCATCCCCGACGTGGAACTCGACGAACTCACCAGCATCTACGTCGGCCGCGGCCTCGAGCCCGCCCTCGCGCGCCAGGTCGCTGAACAACTCACCGCCCACGACGCGCTCAAAGCCCACCTGCGCGACGAACTCAACATCGACGCCACCGCCCTCGCCAAACCCCTGCAGGCCGCCTGGATTTCGGCCCTGAGCTTCGCGGCGTTCGCGATGGTGCCCGTGGGCGCGCTGCTTGCCGCACCGTTGGCGTGGGCGCTGCCGACGATCGCCGCGGCGAGCATTGTCAGCCTGATGATCCTCGGCGCCATTGGCGGCGTGCTCGGCGGCGCGAACCCGCTGCGCGCGGCCATCCGCGTCGCCGTCGGCGGCTCGTTGGCGATGGGGATCACCGCAGGCATCGGTCGCTTGATGGGCGTGGCGGTCAGCTGACGCCGATCCCGGCTTTACGTCGCCCGCTGCCACGGGTCGACTCGAGCGAAGCAGCACACAGGAGCAACAACATGCGCGCAGCAGTGGTGGCTTTGATTCTCGCGTCGTGGTCGGCCCATGCCGAACCAGCGTCGTGCCGCACCGGTGGCGATGGGCGCGTGGCCTGCGGCTATGCCTGCCTCGTCGGTGGCGATGGCATCGCGACCTGTGCCGATACCGACGACGGTGTGTGCCGCGTTGGCGGCGATGGTCGTGTGGTGTGCACCCAGCTCGCGTGGCTGAACGACGACGACCGCAAGAGCACCCGCGAGCGCGCCGAGTGCCGCGTGGGTGGCAATGGCAAAGTCGCCTGCGGCTACCAGTGTCTCGTCGGCGGCGACGGCATTGCGGTGTGCGCGCGTGGTCCTGGTGGCGCGTGCCGCGTCGGTGGCGATGGCCGCGTCGCCTGCTTCGATGGGCCGTTTGCGCAGCGTGGTCGACGTCGTCATCACGGCTACGGCTACGACCACGACCACGACAACGACAACACCGCGCAACAAAACGTCAGGCCTGCGCAATGCATCACCGGTGGCGATGGTCGCGTGGCCTGCGGCTATGCGTGTCGCGTCGGTGGCGATGGCAAAGCGGTGTGCGCCGATCGTGCTGACGGTGCCTGCGGTGTCGGCGGCGATGGCCGCGTGGTGTGCACTTCCACACAGTGAACTGTGCGCAGAGTTGTGCGGCGCGTTGTCGCTTCAACGACGACACCAACGCGCCGACACTGCTGCGCATGAAGACCGCCACCGCCACGGAAGCTCTCGCCCTTGTTCAATCGGGTCACCGCGTGTTCATCCACGGCGGGGCCGCTACACCGCTGCGGCTCGTGGACGCGCTCGTCGAGGCCGCACCCCGCTTGCGCGACGTGGAGCTCATCCATCTGCACACGTCGGGCAAGGCGGCCTACGCGAACCGCGAGTACGCGCAGAGCTTCCGTGTTGCGAACCTCTTTGTCGGCGAGAACATGCGCCCGCACATGGGGGTCGACGACAACGTCGACTACCTGCCGTGCTTCTTGTCCGAGATGCCGGCGTTGTTTCGCTCGCGTCGCCGACCGCTGGATGTGGCGTTGGTGCAGGTGTCGCCGCCCGATGCACACGGCTACTGCTCGCTCGGCGTGAGCGTCGACATCGCCCGCGCTGCCGTCGACACAGCACCCATTGTGATTGCCCAGGTGAACCCGCGCATGCCGCGTGTGCATGGCGATGGCCTCATTCACATCAACAGCATCACGCGCTTCATCGACGTCGACGAACCGCTGCCCGAGCCGGTGCACGGTGCCTTGAGCGAGGTGGAACGCGCGATCGGCACCCACGTGGCCTCGTTGATCGAAGACGGCGCGACGTTGCAGATGGGCATTGGCGCCATCCCCGATGCGGTGCTCGCAGGGCTCACGAACCACAAGCACCTGGGGATTCACACCGAGATGTGGTCCGACGGCGCCTTGGCGCTGCTCGAGTCGGGCGTCGTCGACAACTCGCAGAAGAAGGTGCACCCCGGCAAGAGCGTGTCGGCCTTCGTGATCGGCAGCCGCCGCGTGTACGACTACATCGACGACAACCCCGCCGTGGTGCAGCTCGACGTCGCCTACGTGAACAACCCCGCGGTGATCGCGCGTAACCCAAAGGTCACCGCGGTGAACTCTGCCGTCGAGGTGGATTTGACCGGGCAGGTCTGCGCGGATTCGATCGGCGGCCGCATCATCTCGGGTGTTGGTGGGCAGATGGATTTCATGCGCGGCGCTGCACTCTCTGCAGGGGGCAAGCCGATCCTCGCGCTGCCGAGCCGCACGTCGTCGGGACGAACGCGCATCGTGGCGCAACTGCAGGCGGGCGCTGGTGTGGTCACCACGCGTTCGCACGTGCACTGGGTCGCCACCGAGCACGGCGTCGTCGACCTGTACGGCAAGACGTTGCGTGAACGCGCGCGCTCCTTGATCGCAATTGCCCACCCCGACGATCGCGAAGCACTCGAACGCGCCTGGTTTCATCACGCCTGAGCTCGTCACGTGTTTCCCGACGTCCGCATCGCCGCGCGTGTGGCGATGAGCGCCGACGCTTCGCGCCATCGCGTCGATGACGACGACGCGATGGCGTCAGGCGGGCGGTCCCACCGAACGTGACGAAAAGGTGACATTGGCTTGCGCCGATGCACCGCACCCGTGAGCGCGCGGGCGTTGGTTGCAGCCGCTACACTCGTGTGCATGCTGCGTCACGCCCTCCTCCTTGCGCTGTCCCTCGCTGCTTTGGCCGCCTGTGATGCTCCCGTCGCCGAAGGCGAAGGCGAACCATCGGAAGGCGAAGGTGAAGGTGAAGGTGAAGGTGAAGGTGAAGGTGAAGGTGAAGGTGAAGGTGAAGGCGAAGGCGAAGGCGAGGGTGAAGGTGAAGGCGAGGGCGAAGGCGAGGGCGAAGGTGAGAACAACGACTGCGACCGCGACGGCGAGGCCTGTGTGTCGGGCGTTGGTGCCTGTGCCACGTCGGGCACCATCGTTTGCCAGAACAACAACCCCACCTGCTCGTCGGTGCCGGGCGATCCGCTCAGCGATC
>JBIKRQ010000050.1:0-24609 GCA_044349155.1 Myxococcota bacterium | reverse complement strand
CGGTGTGGTCTGTGCGCTGCTCCCCGTGCACTTTGAGCGTCGGCGGCGTGCATCTCTCCGTCGTCGATCGGGCTGGCGCCTCCTGGTTCAAAGTGCATCGGCCAGGCGCCCCTCCGGCCAACTGCGGGCGTGCCTGTGTGGGCCTCCTCGCTTCGCGCGCCCTCGCGCGTCCGGCCGCGTCGTGCGGGCTCGCTGTTCGACGTTGCCTCCGGCCGTTGCGCTACGTCGTGACGAGGATGGCGCGGGCGTCGACGTTCAACACCTGGTGCTCGGCGCACGTCGACAGTGGCGTTGGCCAATGACAGTGGCCGCAGATGATGAGCCCGTCGAAGGCTTCGTGCAGGGCGTCGATGATGAAGCGTGAACCGCGCTCGCCTGCTCCTGTTCCCGGTGGACCCTCGTGCAGGAGCAACACCTCCGGGGCGTGGCGTGTCACCTCCCGGATGCGCCTTGCCTGCTCCGCCTCGCTGCGGCGCCCGGGTTTGTCGACGTTACCCGCGATCAACGACACGCCTGCGATGCTGCCGGTGCTGGTGCCGTCGAGCAGGTGGCAGGTGCCAAGCTGCCGGAACGTCGACGAGAATGTGTCGTGGTTGCCTTGAACGCCTATCACCCGTCGCGCCACCTGCGACATCGCTTGCCACACCGAGGTCACGTCGCCAGAAGCACCTCGCTCGTTCGCTCCTGGTGCGCTGTACAAGTCGCCCGCCAACAGGATGTCGAACGTGCCTGGGTCAGCGATGACTCCCGAGTCGATGAGGTCGAACATCGTTTCGGCGACCACCTCGCCCAACAGGCGGGCTTCACCTCCTGTCGACCACGATGGCGCGATGCCCTGCAGGTCGGAGGTGATGAGCATGGAGGTTGCGCCATCCGGGAGGCGGTCGGCGCGCGCTCGTTGCACCAGCAGGTGCTGCACCTCGGGACGACCCCTGGCGCCCGCGGCTTGAAACAGCACGTCAGCGACGGGATCGTCCAGCAGTTCGAGGATACGCATGCGCAGACGCTACCGCGCGGCGACTGCTACAAGCACCCCCATGCACACGGCTCCTCTTGCGTTTGTGTCGGGTGGCTCCAGCGGCATTGGCCTGGCGTGTGCGCGGGAACTCCTGACGCGCGGCTATCGCGTGGTGCTCGCGGCTCGAGGAGTGCAGCGGCTGGACGAGGCGAAGCAGGAACTCTCGGCGGGCACTCCCGGGCGGGTGTTCACGGTGGTGCTCGACGTTGCCGACGTGACGGCGTGCGCGGCTGCCATCGATGCTGTGCAAGCAGAGCACGGACCCATCGACCTCCTGCTCACCTCGGCCGGGATGTGCGAGCCGGGAGTGGTGTACGAGCAAACGCTCGACCTCCTCCTGTTGCACATGACCATCAACTATGCGGGCACACTCGCGCTGGTGCATCGGGTGGTGCCGGGCATGAAGGCGCGCGGGCGGGGGAACATCGTGCTCGTGTCGTCGGCGATGGCCTTCACCGGTATCTACGGCTACGCGGGCTATGCACCCACCAAGTTCGCGCTGCGTGGCCTGGGTGAAACGCTGTTCGCCGAGCTGCGACAGTACGGCATCGCGGTGTCGGTGGCGTTTCCTCCCGACACCGACACGCCGCAGTACCGAAACGAACAGTTCCACAAGCCCGCGGTCGCGAAGGTGATCACCGCCGGTGGCGGGGTGTTTTCCGCCGAGGCGGTGGGCCAGCGCATCGTGCACCAGGCGCTGCGGGGGAAGTTCGGCATCACCCACGGCGTCACGCTCACGTTCTTGCGCTTTGCGAGCAGCCTGATCTCGCCTCTGTTTCTGCGCTGGCAACAGCACGTGGCGCGCACCCGCTGACCCCACACCTCCCGACAGACTCCCGAGCACCTACCGAGCACCTCCCGACCACCTCCCGACCACCTCCCGACCGCCTCGCTGTCGACGCCTGTTCGCTGTATCCGTTTGGTGACAGAGGCCGCCCCGTCAACGGTTGCGCTGGTGCTCAAAGTCGCGCTACCGCAGTGCATGCGCGCACTTCGCTCTGCACTTCTCGCTGTGGTTGTGGGTCTCTCGTCAGCGCCGGTCGCTCAGGCGGCACCAGCTGCTGCCTCGACGACAAAGGCGCCAACGCGGTCAGATGGTCTGTGGAAGGGCGACATCCAAACCCCGGGATCGCCTCTTGGCGTGGTGGTCACGGTGAAAGCCGGCGCGGTGTCGGTCGACATCCCGGCGCAGAATGCCAAGGGGCTCGCCACCGAGAAGGTCGACTTCACCGGCGATGTCGCGGCGTTCTCGCTCGTCGGGATCGGTGCGCGCTTCGAGGGGCGCATCGTAGGCGATGTGTGGAGCGGCACGTTCACGCAGGGGCCGGCGTCGTTTGCGTTCAGCGTGCAGCGGCAAAACCCGTTGGCGCGCTCGCAGGCGTTGCTGAAGGGGCTCGACGCCGACATTGCGCGGGCGTTGGTCGATCTGCGCACCCCTGGTGTGGCGGTGGCGGTCGTCGTCGATGGGCAGGTGGTGTTGGCCGAGGGCTTCGGTGAAAAAGACGCGAGCACGCACGCCAAAACCACGCCGCACACGCGCTTCATGATCGGCTCGACCACCAAGGCGATGACCAGCTTCATGTTGGGCCAGGTGGTGGAGCAGGGGCAGTTGTCGTTCGATGCGCCGGTGCACCGCACACTTCCCGACTTCCTGCTCAGCGATGCGCGCACCACCGAGGTCACGCTGCGCGACATGCTCACGCACCGCACCGGCGTCGCCCGCTGTGACTTGAGCTGGTACGGCCGCAAGGAACTCACGCGCGCCGACCTGTTTGCGCGCCTGCAGCATCTGCCCATGTCGTCGTCGCTGCGGTCGTCGTGGGAGTACAACAACTTCATGTACGCGATGGCCGGCCATGTGCTCGAAAAAGTCACGGGCAGGAGTTGGGAAGACAACCTCGCGCAACGCCTGCTCATGCCGCTGCAGATGAGCGATGCGACCACCAGCGTGCGCGCTTTGTCGACGTCGAAAGACCGAGCAGCGGCCCACGAGTACGTGCCTGAGACGAAGAAGTTCTCGGTCCTCCCCTACCACGATGTGCCTTCGATGGCGCCGGCTGGTTCGACCCTCGCGCTGTCGGCCACCGACATGAGCCGCTGGTTGCGCCTGTTGCTGGGCGGAGGAGCAGTTGACGGCAAGACGCTGCTGTCGTCGTCAACGCTGCAGGAGATCATGACACCGCACCAGCTCGTGCCAGGTGACTCCGGCGACAAAGACATCATTGGCCTCGGCTATGGCCACGGGTGGACCATCGACCTGTACCGGGGGCACCGCCGCGTGCACCACTCGGGAGGGATTGATGGCTTTGTCGCCGAGGTGGCCGTGTATCCCGACGACGGCGTGGCCGTGGCGGTGTTGGCCAACGAAGGCGAATCGGCGATGCCGGCGGCGGTGCGCAACCTCGTGGCCGAGCGCTTGTTGCAGTTGGCGCCGCGCGACTGGATCGGTGATTTCAAGGGTCGCATCGCCAAGGCCGACGAGCAGCAGCAGACCGACCCGGTGGCGACGTTGTTGGCGCAGGCCGTGCCGAACACCACGCCGTCGCACGCGCTGTCGGCGTACGTGGGCCGCTATGTTGATGCGGGCTTTGGCGACGTGCAGGTGCTGCAGGAGGGCGCCGGGCTCGCGGTGCGCGTCGGGCCGCTCACGATGCCGCTCGTGCATCAGCACTACGACACGTTCATCACGAAGAAGAGCCTGCAGGCAGTGCCTTCGCTCGATGGTGCAGGACTGACGGTGCACTTCGTGACGGGGGCCAGCGGCGATGTCGACCGCGTGGAGATTCCGCTGGAGCCGAGTGTTGCGGCGATCCGCTTCGCCCGCGCGCCCGACCCGCGCCTAAGCGACGTGGCGTTCCTGAAGGCGTTTGAGGGCGTGTACGACGTGGGCTTGCCGGTCACGATCCGGGTGCAGGGCAAGGGGCTGGTGGCCGACGTGCCGGGGCAGCGCACCTACGCGCTCAAGCCGCAGTCGGGTACGCGCTTTGGCATCGATGGGCTCGAGGGCGGTTCGTTCTCCTTCGAACTCGTCGACGGCACGGTGAAGAGCGTGGTGTTGGCGCAGCCGGGGTATGCCAAGCGCGGCCCGCGCACGCCGTTGCCGAAGCGCTGACCGGTCCACGAAGCGACCGCCCGCCAACCGCCAGACTTCCCGACCGCCAGACTTCCCGACCGACTCCCGACTCCCGACGCGTCGGGAGTCGCGTGCGCGTCGCTTCAGCAGGAACTCCTGCCTGTGCTGCTACTCGCCCGCAGACAGCAGGCCCACGGCCAACACGACGCCGCCAACCACGACACCCACGCCACCGGCGACGTAGAGGATGCCAGCACCCACGGCGAGCCCATCGCTGGCGGCGTACTTCGACGTTGCCTCGGCGGCTGACGATGTGGCGACGACGGCGTTGAAGTTGCTGACACTCAACCAGTCGACAACGCCTCCGGCCGCGAGCGCGAGGGCCGACGCGGCCAGCACACTCCCCCCGATGACCGGCAGTGGTGAGCCCGCTTGCGCGACAGGAGGTGTGGTGTCGCTGCCAGCAGCAACCAGCGCGAAGTCGAGCACCATCAGTTTTGGTCGTGGGCCAGATGGCACCTCGAGTGCCGACAGGCGCTGGGCTGTGGTGGCTTGTGCCGCACGCGCCAGCTCGGCCACGTCGCGGCCCTGCAGGGTGTCGCGCCCGACGGCACGGCCGGCGGTGACGTCGAGAATGGTCAGCTGCAGGACCGGTTCGCTGCCGAGGCTGCCGATGGTGCCGGTGATGATGAACTGTGCACCCAGAGCACTCGCCATCTCGAGCAGACAGCTCGTTTCGGCTTCGCACCCGAGCATCTGCTTGCTGGCTTCGAGGTCGGCGGTGGTGCGGATGTCTTCAGCAGTCAGCACATCGAGGCGCGACTCGTGGGCCGCCGCACTGGCGACCACGCCGGTCAGGAGGCGGGCATCGGCAGAGGTTGGTGCAACTCCCGCCAGCGATGTCATCAGAAGCAGCGCTGCAATCATGGAACACTCCGCACGATCACCAGGCCGCCCACACCATTTGCAGGATCCGGCATGCCCACCCACAGCCGATCGCCCAGCAGTTGGACGTCGCTGGCAGCGCCGGCCGCAAACGCCTGTGGCACGGCGTCTTCGGTGCGCGTGACAAAGACATCAACACCCTGACCAGAGCCCACAGCGACCACCGCACCACCGATGGTGTTGCGCGTGTGGACCGCGACGCGCGCGCCGAACGCTGCGTTGTCGACGGGGTCGCGGCTGGCCAACGCATGCTTCAAGACAAGGGAGGGCGAGGTGAGACCTCCTGCTCCCGGATCGCCGGGCAGGAACAAGCGGTACACGAGCACCCGACCAGCTCCCGACCCGCAGCGCGTATCGCCAGGGACGCCGACGACGAGGTGCTTGCCCTCAAAGGCGATGGAGGTCCCAACCGTGTCGGGAGGCAGCACCACGGAGGCCACCACCGCCCACGCGTTGTCGGTGTCGAGGATGCTCACCCGCTGTTGCTCACCATCGACGCGGTGCAAAATCGCCAGGAGGCGCTGCGCGCTGGCCATCGCCGCCACAGGCGTATCGGGCGGAGTTCCCTCCCTGCCGAGGTCGTCCAGCTTCCCGTCTGTCCCGAGTGCCACGAAGAACGACGGGAGGGACTCCACCGCAGCAAACCCAACGACCTGAGCAAAGGTGCCCGCAATCTCGACTGGCGTGCCTGGGTTCGCGAACTCGCCGCTGACAACCTGCCCGTCGGTGGTGATGCCGGCCCCGCCGGTTGTCGTCGTCACCGCAGCATCGAGCAGCCCTGTTGTGCCAAACGCAGAAGCAATCGGCGTGGTCGGCGACGTGTTGACGATGAACGCACGATCATCGTCGCCGGCGATGGTGATGGCGGAGGTGGTGTTGATGGGGCGAACCGCATTGCCGAAGCGAACGTCGCTCGACGTCACGCAGGTCCAGATCCCACACGTCGTGCTGCCCTGTGTCGGTTGCTCAGGCCTCGCCGGGAGTGCGGTGGTGTCGAAGGCGACGATGGGACCGACGAGGCGAGCTGTGAGACCTGGTGCGTTGCGGGGCACTGCAGGCTCAGCGCGTCGCGAAGGATGTCGACGTTGTTGGCCACCACGAGCACCCGACCGTCGCCCCCGAAGTTCGCGCCGCTGCTCCCGGCACCGCCACCAATGAGGAGGTCGGAGGTGCCGATGGCGACGGTTGCCGCCTCGAGCAGGATGGCACCCCCAGCACCACCACCACCGCCGGTGCCCTGCCTCCCGCTGACATCGATCGAGCCGGTGGTGCCCAGCGAGATCTCCTCCGCATGGATGAACAACGCAGGGCCACCGGCACCACCATTGCTGCCACCACCACCAGCGGCGCCGCCGGTGAGGGGCTTGAGCGTGAAGTCGCCGACGACGGGGCCACCACCCACGCCACCACCACGCGTGCCGTGCCCGCCGCCACCCGAACCGGTCGCGTTGGTGGCCAGGCCGTGGCAGCTGGTGTCGAACAACAGGCTTGCGCCTTCAACGAACCTGAATGCGTCACCCACCACAAAGCCGACGACGTGATCGTCCGCAGCAGGACAGTTGGTGATCGTCAGCTGGCCATCGACAAGCACCGGGCCCTGCAGCAGGAACAACGTGGTGCCGTCGTCGTGCAGTGCCGGCAAGGTGATGCCGCCGATCGTTCCCGTTTCAACGTTGAGGGTGCCGGAGAGCGTGACCTCGCCAGGCAACGCCGCAACCTCGCCGAGACGATCGGCGTAGCCAGGCAAGCGTGTGTTCGGGTCGGCGGTCAAAAGGACCTCGCCTTCGCCTTCGCCCTCGCCCTCGCCTTCTCCCTCGCCTTCTCCCTCGCCTTCTCCTTCGCCCTCGCCCTCGCCCTCGCCTTCGCCTTCGCCTTCGCCCTCGCCTTCTCCTTCGCCTGGTGACGCGCATGCTCCAGCAACGCAGGCCAGTTCGCCGCATTCGGTGTCGGCATCGCAGGCACGCCCGAGGAACTCGCGTTCACCACGCGTGAGGAAACATCCCGACACAGCACTCAGGAAGCACCAGACCACAAGAACGCGCAGCATTCAGCGAAGGTGCCCCGGACGGGCGCGCTCCGTCGGCCACCACGTCGGGGTGTCTCATGTGCGTTGAGCACACTCGGACTCCCGAACTCCTGCCCGGCCTCCCGTCGACTCCCGACGGGTTCCCGTCATCCCGCCAGCTGCGCGAGCCGCTCGGCCACCTTCTTCGCCGACAGCGCGCCTTTGAACGTGAGTAGCGCCCCGTGCTCGCTGTCGAGGGCTGCTTCGCTGACGCGCAAGCGGTCTGACACGCACAACAGCAGCGGCACTGACGACGTCGACGCCGTGACCAACGCGATGCGCTTGAACACCGCCTCGCGCGACCAGAACCCCAACACCTCGATGTAGAGACGTCGCTTCGTCTTCTTCTCGACGACGACGAGATCGGGCACGCAGGCGCCCACGCCTGCGACGGCCACCACGTCGTTGCACACCTCGACGCGGCCACCCGTCAACGCACCCATGAGCTTGTCGGGCAGCTCGCTCAACAGTTGCTGCACCAGCGGTGAGAGGTCGGTGTCGTCGACGTCGCCTTCGGTGGGCCGCTTGCCCACGATCTCGAACGGGGCGGTGCTGCTGCCCTTTTTCAGCTGCACCTCGGCGCGCAGCCGATGCACCTTGCAGGCTTGGACCTTCGGCAACAGCAGCGCCAACTTCTGCCCGTAGCGCACCGATTGCGAGAACATCGACATCGGTCCGTCGACGACAAAGCGCACGCCACCGTCTTTCAGCGGCTCGACCTCAAACAACAGCTGGAACAACTTCATCGTGCGCATGAGCGCGCGCAACTCCGCGGGGCGCGCATCAACATCGATGACCACACTCGTGGCGCGCAGCAGCAGTGCTTGTTGCTCGGCCTGCTCCCACACCGGCAGCAAGCTTTGTGCGGTGAGCGAACGAAGGGCGGTGGCGTCGACGAGGCGCGCTTCGTCGAGGTCGGCGTACAGCGCGGCGTTGAACGTGGCGACGTCGAGGCCCTTGTCGGCGGCCACCGCTGCGGTGATGGCTGCTGCATCGACGGCACCACCAGCGCTGCGGATGCTGGCGGCTTTGCGGTACAGCGCATCGCGCAGGGCCGGCGGATCGATGTCGTCGCGCTCGGCGAAGTCGCATTGATCCAACACGAGCTTGCTGGCACCACGCAAGGCGCGCTGGCTGTGCTCGTCGACAACGAGCTCGTTGAATGCGGCCACCAACTCACCGCGCGTGCGGCCGTGGTGCTCAAGCGCTGTGGCCAACAGCTCATCGAGCAGCGCCGTGGCCGCGGTGGGCGACAGGCCCCACAACGGCGTGAGCGAGATCTGCTTGCCGCGCCGAAACGCGCGGATGTGCTCAACGGTAAGCAACGTGGTCTCGACGACGTTCTGAGGTGAAGGTCTCGCCGGTATTGGCACTCACCAGCTCGTAGAGCTGCGCGCGCTTGCCCGGACGCGGACGAAGAATGCGGCCCAGCCGCTGCACATGTTCGCGCGTGCTGCCGGTGCCCGAGATGACGATCGCCACCTGCGCATCGGGCACGTCTACCCCTTCGTTCAGCACCCGCGACGTCGACAACACCGGCAACGAGCCATCGGAGAACGCCGCCAACAACGACGCACGCTCCTTCAGTTTTGTTTGGTGCGTGATCACCGGAACGAGAAAGCGCCGCGAGACCGCAAAGGCGGTGGCGTTGTCGTCGGTGAAGATCAACGTGCGTTGGCCCGGGTGCTTCTTGAGGATGTCGTCGACGACGTCGAGCTTGCGCTCCGAGGCGTGCGCCAACCGCTTCTGCAACCGCCACGCGGCCAACGCGGCGCGGCCTTCTTTGCTGCCCGAGGCGCGCTTGATGAAGTTGTCCCAGCCGCGTGGTCCGCCCAATGAGATGTTCGCGTCGAGGAGAAATGCTTTGTACGTCGCTCGTGCCTGCTCCCACGCCGCGCGATCGTCGGGCGAGAGCTCAACGACAATGGTCTCGGTGTCGTAGTCGGCGAGGAAGCCCAGACCCTCGAGCTCGGTGATTTCTCGACGTAGAACGATGGGGCCGACCAGGCTGTTGAGCAGCAGGTCTTTGCCGTCTGTGCGTTCGGGGGTGGCCGACAAGCCCAGGCGATACGGCGCCATGCACAAGCGCGCGGCCAACGCGTAGCTGTCGCTGACGAGGTGGTGGCACTCGTCGAACACCACCAGGCCAAAGCGGTTGCCCAGGTGCTCCATGTGGGCCCAGGCGCTGTCGTAGGTGGTGACGGTGATTGGCAGCACCGTGTGTTCACCGCCGCCGACAATGCCCACGTCGACGTCGAAGCGCTCGCGCAAGGCGGTGTGCCATTGCCGCACGAGGTCAAGCGTGGGGGCCACCACGAGGGCGGCGCGTTGCCGATCCGCAATCGCCAACAACGCCACTTCGGTTTTGCCCGCACCCGTGGGCAGCACCACGACGCCGCGACCGCGGGCCTTCTTCCAGTTCACCAACGCTTCGGCCTGATAGGGCCGCGGCAGACGTTGTGACGTCGACGACAACTGCATGGTCTCGTAGCGCCGCGCTTCGTCGCGCACCTTCAGCACCACGCCGGACTTCTCGTGCTGCAACAGCGCCATGAGCACGTCGGCGTAGCCCACCGCCGGCACGCGAAAGCACGCCGCGCGCACATCGAACACACAGCCCGGCAGCGCCAACGTGCGCACGTCGTCGACGAGGTGTGCTGGCTCGGTGCGCACCTCGATGGTGCCGGCAAAAAAAGCCAACACCACCGTCGCTTGTTGCAGCGCAGGCGAGGGGGTGAGGTCGAGGTCGAGGTCGGCGTCGTCGGTCATGCAGCGCTACTCGACATTCTGCGCCTGCTCGCGCAGACGCTCGATCTCGGCCTTCAGCTCGACGACGAGGTGGGCCACCGCCGCATCCTGACACTTGCTGGCCGTGGTGTTCGCTTCGCGCAGCAGCTCCTGACACAAAAAGTCGAGACGGCGCCCGCAGCCCTGACTGCCCGTGGCCAACAAGCTGTCGAGCTGCACCAGGTGCAAACGCAGGCGCGCCAGTTCTTCGCTCACGTCGAGGCGCTCGGCCAACAACGACACCTCGGCGACCAGGCGGGCCGCGTCGAGGTGCTCCTGCAACACCGCCTGCAAACGCTCCTGCAGCTTTGTGCGCTTGTCGGCGACAGCACCCTCCATGCGCACGGCAATCTCTTCGGTGAGGCGCGCGATGCTGTCGCGATGACCACGCACCACGTCGAGCAGGCCGGCCCCTTCAGCGGCGCGCGAGGCCAACAACGCGGCGATCGCATCATCAAGTGCGGCCACAGCGGCGGCCGATAACGCGGCGTCATCGACGACGTGGTCGCTGCTCGCACCTTCGACCACCACGCCAGGCAGGCGCAGCAGCTCGCCGGCGGTGAGTGTGGGTGTGAGCTGTGGGTGCGTGTGTGCAAGCTGTTGCAGCGTGTCGACGATGGCGGCGACGCGGGCGTGGTCGACGGCAAACGCCGCTGCGGGCTTGAGCGACACCACATCGATGCTGACGTCGACACGACCGCGCTCCAGGCGCGTGCGCACCTGTTTGGTGAGGGCCACTTCTTCGGCCGCGAGGCTGCGTGGCAGGCGCAACTTCACCTCGAGACCCTTGTGGTTGACGGTTTTGGCCTCGGCGACGACGGCGATGCCGCCCTGCAGTTCAAAGCGGCCGCGACCGAAACCGGTCATCGAGGAAATCGTTGCTGTCGACGTCATCGCGCGGCTGTATCGCGTGCCGGTGCGTCAGGAAAGCAGACAAGCTCCAGCCCATCGTGTGGGGGGTGCTTGTTCGTTGGTCGTCGTCGGGAGTACACCCATCAGGTGTCGAACCCGTTGTTCACCCCCGAAACCCTGCTGCACGACGGCGGCTTTTTTCGCGTGTGGCGCAAGGGACCAGCTGTGGGCGTCGACATCCGCGGTGAGTTGAACGACGCGCGCAACCCCGTGTGGCGCGCGTGGCTCGATGCCCACTTCGTTGCGCACGGCATGCCGCGCTTCATCGCCCTCGACGTGCACGAAGCGATTCCGGCCGCCTCACTGCCCAAGCGCATGCAGACGGCGGCGTGGAGTCGCACAACGCTGTTGCGTATTGAGCAGGGCTCGGTGTTTCTGGGCGACGCCGCGCGCGTCAGCCTGACGGTGGGCGCCATCTTGCGCATCGCCGGCATGACCAACGTGCACCTGCGCACGAACCACGTGCAGTTCGACGACGACGCTGCGTCGTACGTGCACGGCACGCGCACCGAGCACTGAGCGGTATCGCCGAGCAGCGTGCGCGTTTACGGTAGGGCGCCGACGAGGGCGAGGCCCGTGCCGGTGCCGTCGCTGCCCATGCCCACCGCTGGCGCCACCGAGAACGAACGCTTGCGTGCGTGCCCATGGCCATCGAAGTGCGTGAACCAGATGGCGCTCGCGACACCCACGCCAACACCAGCGCCGACGACAACGTCTTCGAGGTGGTGGCGGTTGTCGGCGACGCGCGTGGCGGCCACGAAGCCCGCGGTGCTCATCAAGGTGCCAATGCCCAGGGCACCCACGGCGGGGCCCCACGAGGGCACGTTGTCGCCGAGCACCAGCGTGTTGGCGAGCCACCACGAACCAAAGGTCGCCACCGCAAAGCTCGAGGCCGAGTGGCCCGAGATGAAGCTCTTTTGTCCATCGCGGAGTTCGGCTGCGTCGACGACCACGCTCTTGTCGACGCCCGAGCAATCAAGACTCGCAGGGACGTTGAGGTCGGCCGTGCCGGCACACGCCGCGTGCAGGTAGCGATCGCGAAAGTCGGGGCGCAGGCGACCAAAGAGCGGCTTCATCACCTCGACCACGAGCACGGTGCCCAGCAACGACTCCACACCGCCGAGCACCACGTTGTGCGTGTGGTGGGCATCGCCAGCAACAAGGCCATCGACCACACCCATGCCGACGATCGCCGTCGCGAGGCCAACGGTCAGCGTCGACGTGGGCACCTTCTCCTGCAGCATGGGTTTGCCGATCACGTCGTCGAGCCGCGGGTCGAGCAGCAGGTCGAGGTCGGGTGCCTTGAGGTCAAACGCCGGGCCGATGAGGGGGGTGTTGGGCGCGATGCTTTCGTGCACACCGGCGAGGTACAGGCCACCAACGACGGCGATGGCGGCGTACTCCGCGCCGTACCACGTGAGGTGGTGCACGAAGCCGAGGTCGTTGGCAGGCTGTGCGGCCGGCGCTGCTGGCAACGTCGTGACGGCGGGCGCAACGACCTCGACGGGAGCAACAGGGGCGATGACGGGCTCGACGGGCTCGACGGGCTCGACGGGCTCGACCGGGGCGAGGCCCGCTGCGCTGTTCGCGGGTCGGTCTCCGTCGACGATCGGCACCACCGGTTGTTGCGCGGCCATCACCATCACGAACGCAGCTGCAAGCACAAAGCACCTCGGGGCGCGCAGCATGCCCGATGTCGGCGCCGCCGACACTGTAGACTGCGCACCACATGTAGACTGCGGTCTACGATGCCTCGAGGTAGCACCCGCCTCAACGTCAGCGTTGCAGTGCGGCCGGTCGGCTGGCCCGGCCCTTGCCTCATGGACGTCATGCGTGTGCGCCTTGTGGCCTCGGGTCTTTCTCTTGCGTTTGCAGCGTGCGTTCCGGCAGCACCATCGTCGTCCGCTTCGCCGACGGGCGACGCACCAGCAGCGTGCCCCGAGCCCGAGCTGCCTGCGGTGCAGCCGACGACCTACACCGACCTGTTGTCACCACAGCGGTTGCTGCGCCGGACGGCCCTGACCTTGACGGGACGTCCGCCGACCGAGGCGCAGCGCGCGGCCCTCGACGCTGCTGCTGACGACGCGGCCCGCGCAGCCGTGATCGACACCGTCGTCGACGAGGCTCTGTCGTCGACGGCGTTTTACGATCAGATGGTCGCCTTCGGGCACGACTGGATCAAGGTTGGTCGCTACACCACTGGCGCGACGGGCGAGACCTACTACGGCCACATGTCGGGATCGTTGTTTCGCTGCCCCGCCGACACCGTGTACAGCGGCGCCTACTACGTCACTGGCGATGCCAGCATGAGCGACGACGCTGCCGACGTGTGCAATGGCCTTGCGTGGGATGGCTCGGGGGCTCCCGCCGCTGTGCCCGTCGCCGATCTCGAGCCGTGGTGGGCGCCAGGCACGACGGTGCAAGCCGTGGGTCGTGCGGCGCTGCAAACGCAGACGCATCCATCGCGCGACGGCACCAGCACGACGGTGTGCGGCTTGTACGAAGGCACCTACTTCACTGCGGGTCTGCGCGACGACGCCAACGATGCGTCGCTGCCGGCGTGTTCGTGCGGACCACATCTGCTGTACTGCTCGCCCGACGACAGCGGCTTTGCGCAGTCGAACTCCAACGACGACAATCTGCAGCGGCGCATGGCGTGGGATGAACCAGCACGCTTCCTCGCTCACCTTGGCATCCACGATCGACCGCTGTCTGACCTCGTGCTCGGCGACTACAGCGTGGGCCCCAACAAGCTGCGCCACTTGTACCTGCGTCATGCGCGCCAGAACCCAGCGAACCTGGCGCTCGACGACAACACGTTTTGGAAAAACGACACCGACGTTGCCGATGACCCGCAACACGACAGCCGCGATCCGATGGCGTGGCGCGAGTTCAAGCCGTCAGATGTGCACCCGCATTTGTTGGCGGAGCGCGACTACCACTACGACCCACGCACGACGACCGAAGAGTCCCGCGGCCTGCCGACGGCCGGCGTGTTGACGATGATGGGCAGCCAGTCGGCGTTCGCGCGTGAGCGGGTGCGTGCCGCGCGCTGGCTCGAGATTTTCGCGTGCAAAGACTTCGTGCCGCCACCCGCAACGCAGGAGTTCTCGCCGTTCAACGTCGATCCCGCGACGACGGGAACGTGCCAGCACTGCCACACGCTCATCGATCCGGTGGCCATCCACTTCAAGCGCTGGGACTTCGGCGGCCACTATCTTGGACCCACGCCGATGATGCCGGGCATTGGCCCGTGGCTCATCCCCAACGACTACACCGCAGCCCACTTCCCCTACGCGCGCTGGCGCCAGTCGTACATCCCAAACACGGTGCTCACGCCCATCACCGACGAGGAGCTTGCGGCCAATGAGTACGCGCGCTTCCTCGAGTTCCTGCCTGCCGGCCAGAGCGTCTTCGGTATCGAGAGCGATGGCACGGTCGGGCCGCTGGGCTTCGGCAAGATGCTCGTGGCGTCTGGCGAGTTCGATCGCTGCGCGGTTCGTCGCTTGAGCGAGCGCTTCCTTGGTCGCGACCTCGACCCGGCCAAAGAGGCTGGCTACATCGACGCGCTCGTCGAGAAGTTCGTCGCCAACGACCGTCAACTCAAGCCGTTTGTGCGCGCGCTGCTGCGTGAGCCGGCGTTTGGCAGGGGCCTGTGAAAATGTTGATGCGCACCACCATGTTCATCACGGCAGCACTCGCGCTGTCGGCGTGTCCGTCGACGCCGTCGTCGAACGGCGACGGTCTCGATCCAAACTGCGATCAGACCGCACAAATCTACGAGCGTTTGCGCCCCGATTGTGTGGCCTGCCACGACGCCGGCACGAACCAACCATTCTTCTCGTCGCAGGCATCGTTTCGCACGCTGTTGGCGGGCAACCCGCTGTACGTCGTGCCTGGCAACCCCGACGGCAGCGAGCTCATCAACCTGCTGCAGGGAACAGGAACGCGCACGTTTGCGCAGATGCCGACAGCTGGTGAGCCGTGGGCCCAGCTGTCGACGAAGACGCTCACGCTCGATGACGTGCGCGCGTGGGTCACCACCTTGCAGGTGCAACCGCGCAGCAGCGCTCCCGACGCCGACGCGCCCACCACGCGTCGCCTGCGCGCCGAAGAAATTGTGGCGACGTTGCAGGATGGCCTTGGCCTCGCGGAGCCCGATTGGGTGCAGAGTTTTGGCACCAACCACAACTCGGTGACGGCGGTGCTGGGCGGCGATCTTCCTGTCTACTCGCCCGATCGCGCACCAGGTCTGCACTACGGCAACCAGCGGCTCGACGCCGGTGGTCGCTGGCGCGCGCTCGGTGGGCCTCAGTGGCAAGACGGCGCAGCACGCACCCGCGAGCTCACGCCGTCGACGGTGCAGGCCCTTGCACAGCTGGCCCACGGTTGGTGCCGCATGGCGGTGCGCAAGCCGAACAACGCCGTGTTCTTTGGCGCGACGTCGACAGCGGCTGACACGATGGCCACCAACGCGGCGGGCATCAAGAGCACCGTGGCGGCGCTGCAGCTGCGCCTGCTTGGCGTGCGCGACGACGACGCCGCGTTGGATGCGCTGTTGGTCGAGGTGATGACGCCGGCCGTCGACGCGGAAGCGGCGTGGGTTGGCGTGTGTGCGGCCACCGTGCTCGATCCGCGGTTTCTCGCCTGGTGACGTGACGACGACGACCTCGCGGGGTTGTTGTTGGTGTTGTGACTCAAGCTGTTGGTGGTGCCATGTCGTTGTCACGTCGTCGGTTGTTGCAGTTGGGTCTGGGTGCGTCGCAGCTGGCGTTGTTGCCGACGTTGGGCCACAGCCCACGAGGTCGTGCGCAGGCGAGTGCTGATACGCCAAGCCGCCTGCTCACCATCTATCTCTCGGGTGGTTTCACGCCCCAGTACTTCTACGCGCCGATGAGCAGCGACGAGGTCCGTCGTCACATCATGGCCCCGCGTGAGAACTTCGGCGAGAGCGTTGGCTACACGCCCGAAGACGTGATCGACGTGAGCGCTGGTGGTGGTGGCTTCGATCCCATCCGCATCGCGCGCACGTGGGACCCGGCGAACCCCGGCAGTCGCGCGGTTGTCGACGGCCGCAAGATGGTGCCCCTGGGCTACTCATGGCTCGAGCACGACTTGTTCAATCAGGCCGTCGTCATCCACGGCGTCGACCAGGGCACCGCCGCGCACGAGTCGGGCTACATCTCGGCGATGTGTGGCGTGCCGGGCTCGGAGTATCGAGCACCAGCGGTGCAGTCGGTGTTCGCCAACCACATCTACGATCGCTTCGCCGACACGCGTGCTTTGCCGTGCGTTGGCCTCGATGCGCGCGGCTTGCCCAACGCGTTGACGCTGCCGTCGCGCTCGGCGGCGAGCTTTCTGCCCGACTTGAACTCGGTGGCGCGCGCGCTGTCCGACCGCGAGGCGCGCAACCCATGGTGGCGTGGCGTGAACCTGCGCGCTGACGTTGACGATGTCGATTTCGACAGCGCCGTCGTTGGTCGTGCGCTTCGTACGACCGCCGAACAAAGAGCCCTCGCGCAAGCACGCGCCATGAAAGGCAAGAGCACGGCGGGCACCGATGCATTCTTGCGCACGCTGCACGAGACCTACCGTGGTGTGTCGCGCACGTTGGCCGCCGACGTGGTCAGCCTGATCGAGAACACGCCGGGCATTGAGCACCTCGTGGGCCCCGCGTCGTTTGGTGGCACGCAGCCCTACGGCACCACCGGTGGTCGCTTCGGCTTCACCTATGGTTCTGCGAACGAGCACTTCACCGACAACGATTTCCAAAGCAGTTTCGACATGGCGCTGCGCTTGTTCAAGGCGGACTTGACCTCGACGATTCACCTGTACATGCCGCGCTTTTACTTCGACCGCCACGCTGGCCAGGCAGGCCACCTGCGCGAGTTCCTCGACATGCGCGGCAGCATGGACACCATCGCGCGCTTGCTGGGCGAGATGAAGCAAACACCGCTGCCGTCGGGCAAGACCCTGCTCGACGACACGCTCGTGATGATCTTCTCCGAGTTCGGACGCTCGTGGTCATCAGGCAACGACACCGAAACGCCCTACTTCCCCGACGACCACTGGCCCACCACCACCGTGACGTTGGTGGGCGGCGGGCTGTCGGGCGGACGCAGCATCGGCGGCTTCGATCTCGACAACTTCGCCTATGGCCCGCGCGGCAAAACCGTCGACATCCTCGAAGAAGACGGCAGCACCAACCGCCGCGTGCCTCGTGCCGCCGACGTGACGGCGACGGTGTTGCGCGTGCTCGGCCTTGAGTTGCACGACTTTTTCATCCCCGGTGGCTACGGCGAAATCCTCGGCGTGCGCGCCACCTGATCGCCGAAGGACAAGCGCCGCCCGGCTGGTACGGTGGGCGCATGTTGAACACCAGGCACTGTCCCCTCGTCGTCGCCGGCATCCTCACCGCCCTCGGTGCATGCGCACCGCAGACGGTGCCACCCATCGCCACCGAAGGTGAAGGTGAAGGCGAAGGAGAGGGAGAGGGTGAGGGCGAAGACGCGTGCATTCCCGTCAGTCTCGGGCCCGTGCGCTTCTCGTTTCAAGACGATGTGTCGACGCACTACGAGGCACAGCTGACGACGACGATCGATACCGCCGTGCCCGACTACCTCGTGCTGCAGTTCTTCAACTACAACGAGCGCATCGGCGACCTTGGCATCGGCGCTTTCGCGCTCAACGACGGTGCCAACACCAACTACGGCACCTGCACCGAGTGTCTGCTCGTCTTCGTCGACCAACTCGACGAGAACGCCACGCCGACGCGAACGTTCTTTCAGAGTGCTGGCACCATCTCACTGACGCAGAATCCGCGCGAGACGCGCAGCCTGCTCGGTTCGCTGCAGGGCCTGCAGCTCGTCGAGAGCACCATCGGCGGACCGTCGCTCGAGTCTGCACCGGTGCCTGGCGGTGATTGTCTGGTCATCGACGACGTCGAACTCGACCTCCCCTACGTGCCGGCAGGCTGGACGTGCGAGCCCGAGCGCTTCAACGCTGGCGACGGCGTGTGCGACTGCAACTGCGGCGACGTCGACGACGACTGCTTCTCCGATCCTGCGCCAACGACCGTGATTGGGTGTGAAGAAGGCGAGGCGTGTCGCTTCGACTTCGTCTTTGGTGGTGCAGCGACGCCGAAGTGCGTTGAGACCTGCGATGTCTTCGCTGGTGCGGGCTGCGCGGGCGGTGGTGTGTGTGCGCTCGGCGACCCGCAGGACCTCTGCCAGGACGACGTCGGCGTGGTTGACCCGGCCCGCGTGGGTGAGGCCTGCGGTACTGACTTCAACCGCTTCATCTGCGGCGTCGTCGACACGATCCCGCAGGGGTTGTGCAGCAACGGCAACTTCGAGACCGGCGAAGGTCGCGTATGCCAACCGCTGTGCGAGCGCGCCGCCGACTGTGACGAGGGCCAGTTTTGCTACACGATCGTCGGCGGCAGCGAAGACGGCACCGGTCGCGGCTACTGCGAAAACGGCACCGCACCGTAGCCAGCTTTCGGACGAGTCGCGCCGCGCCGTTGAAGCGTCGCCATGTCGTCGTCACCAGGCTTTGTTCGGCGGGCGGCAGAAGTTTTCGGCAGGGCAGGCGCTGACTTCCTCGTCGTGCGACGTTGACGCTGCTGGTGGCGATCATGGGGTTGGCGTGTCGCCAACCCCATGAATATCAATACAACTTCGACCGCAAGCGATCGAAATTGCATGGTGTGGTGTGCACCACGAACACCGCCCGATCACCGTCGTGCACCACACGCATCATGTGCGAGCCGCGCACGCGCATACCGACATGGCGCGGCATGACCACGCCGTCGTCGCGCTCTATGTGGCGGGCACGGCGACCTACCTGCAGCGCGAGCAGCTCACCGTCGAGGCTGGCGACGTGCAGTTGCTGCCCGCGGGCGAGCCTCATCGCTTGGTGAAGGCCAACACCGTCGAGGCCTGGGCGGTTGGCTTTTGCACCAGCTGCCTCGCGAGCACGGAGCTGGCACCGCTGTTGTCGCCGTTTGCCCAGGTGCGAGCGGGGGCGCATCCGGTGTTGCGCGTTCCCGAGGCCCGCCGTGCGGCGTTGTTGGAACGCTTCGTTCGCCTCGACGAGGCACTGCAGCTCGACGCGGGCGATGACACCGCGGTGCTCGTGCAACGCAGTTGGTTGGCGTTGCTGCTCGCCGAAGTGAAGAACATCGCGTCGTTGGTCACGCCACGAGCGACTCCACGGCCGTCGATCGTCGCCGACGCGCTCGCCTACATCGAGCAGCATTGTCTGGAGTCGATGACGTTGGCCGACATTGCCGCCGCTGTGTCGCGCACGCCGACGTACGTGACCTCGGTGCTCACGCGCACGACGGGCAAGAGTGCGGGCGCGTGGATCACCGCTGGGCGGATGGCCGAAGCGCGCAAACGTTTGCTGCAGACCGACGAGCGCGTCGACATCGTCGCCGAGCGCGTGGGCTACGCCGACGTTGCGCACTTCACCCGGATGTTTTCGCGGACCCACGGGATGCCGCCCGGTGCGTGGAGGGGGCTGCACCGCGTATCGCTACCGCCGCCGCCATCATCCCGCCCGCGCTCGCGTTGATCGCCGCCTGCATGCGCGTGGTGCAGTCGCCGAAGGCAAAGACGCCCGCGATGTTGGTCTGCTTGAAATCGTCGACGACGATGAAGCCTTGCTCATCAAGCTTCAGCCCGTGGCTGCCCACGAGTGCTTGCACCAACGGTGTCTGGTGCTGCTTTGTTTGCAAGAACAAGAAGTCGGCGTCGCGCGCGCTCCCGTCGGTGAACACCACCCGGGTGAGCTGGCCGGCGTTGCTTTCGAGGCGGGCGATGGGGCGCTCCTCCAGCACCAGGCCCGACGCTGCGGCATGGGTGCGAATGCTGTCATCGACGAAGTCGGCACCGTTGGTGAGCGCCACGAGATCGCTGCTCCAGTTGAGCAACATGCTCGCGTGTTCGAGCAGCATCGCGTTCGGCGCCCAGGTCAGCAGGCGACGATCGCGCACCTCGTAGCCATGGCAGAACGGGCACTGCGCACTGCTGATGCCCCAGATGTCGTCGAGCCCGAGCAGGGCCGGCAACTCATCGATGACCCCGAGTGCCAAAAACACCCGTCGCGCTTGAAGGCGATGACCACCACTATCGACGACGACGAACGCGTCGATGGCACCTGCGATCGACGCCACACGGGCATCGACACGTTGCACGGTGGGGTAGTGCGCGAGCTCTTCGTGCGCCAACCGACGAAACTCACGGGGCGGCGTGCCATCGCGTGTGACGAAGTTTTGCAGGTGCACCGCGCGCGCGTTGCGTGGCGGGCCCGCATCGAAGAGCACGACGTCGCGACGCGCCCGCCCGAGGGTGAGGGCGGCCTGCAGCCCGCCGGGGCCACCGCCGACAATGACGACGTCAACGGTGTGCTGGGTTGGATTGAAAGGCTGCGCGTCTGTGATGTGCATGACGCTGGTGTACGCACGCGCAGGCAGCACCAACAGTGCGCGCCTTGCGATTTGCAGGGGCGATCTTGCGACCGCCCCTGCTCCTCGTCAGTCGAGGCCGAGGGCTTCAGCGAGGCGCTCGTGCTCGGCGAGCAGCGCGCCACCCACCGTGGCCTGCAGCAACGACCGATACGTCGTGGGCCGTGGCCACGTCGACGTCGCTGCCTGCACCGCCTCGAGCACAGGTGCCAACGGGTCGGCGTGCGCCACGATCACGCTGAGGTACAGGCCGGGTGCAGAGCGCTCGCCGTCGTCGTCGACAACGCCGTCGATCAGCGGCAGGCGGTAGCGGTCGCCGCTGTGCAGCGTGATGGCCGCCAACGGTGACACGGCCTCGAAGAACGCCTCGAGCAACGCTTCGCCGGGGTGGTAGCCATCGAGCGTGAACACGCGCGCGCGCGACGGGGCGATCACCTTCACCGCCGGATACGTGAAGATCTTCGAGGGCGTGCCGTCGTCGAGCGGTGGGCCTTCTTCGACCGCCAACGGTGTCGGCTGAAAGCACACGATGCTGCCAAACACGGGCGGCAGCAGCGGATCGATGCGTGCAGTGAGCCGTGCGGTGCAGGGGCTGATGCGCAGACCGGCGTAGTCGTCGCTGCGGCCGAGGTCGTCGACCATCTGCACGCGGCACCACGCAAACGGCTCGTCGATGGGGCCCTCGCCGCTGAACTGAAAGCCGAGCGCTGCGGCGGCCGCACGCGCCACGACGTGGTCTTCGGCGATCGTCGCAGCGATCTGCTGCTCCCACAGCAGGCCCTTGTGCTTCGTCGCCACGTCGACATCACCGGCGGCAGCGAGTGCCGTGGCCACCACATCGAGGGCGCGTGGTGCCTCACCAGCGCGACGCCACAACCGGGCGGCGACTTCGGCGAGGTCGAGGTCGGCCGGGTGTTCTTTGAGCCAGGGCAGCAGCTGTGCTGCACCGTCGCCGTGGCGCTGCCTTTGTTCGGCGAGCAGCGAAAGTTCCAGCAAGCCCACCCGCTCCGTCGACGGCGAGGCCAACAACGCCTTGAGCGATGCTTCGTTGCCCGCACGACGCCACAAACGCGCTTGACGCATGAGCAGTGCTTCGTTGTCGGGGAAGCGCGCGCGCGCATCGGTGAGCACCGCTTCGGCGCGACCTTCAAAGCCCGACGCCGACAACGCACCCGACAACATCCCAGCAACGGCCGGTGCCGCCACCGCGTTCGCCGCCAGCAGCGACAGCGTGTGCGTGAGCCCCGCGATGGCGCTCTCGGGATCGTCGGGCAGCACGGCCTCGAGCTCGGCATCGCTACCGCTGCCGACGTCGTAGGCGACCACCGCACCCGCTGTCGCTTCAGCGGCTTCCACGAGCTGCAGCACACGTGCGCGTTCGGCGTTGACGCGCTCGGGGCGCTTCACTTTCGTTGCGGCCACGGCCGCGTCGTCGAGGTTGAGGCGCGCCACCGTGAGTTGTCCGCGGTGCAGTGCCAGCTCCGCACCACGCACAAACAGGAGGGCTGTTTCGAAGCGCGCATCGAAGCGCTGCAACTGCAACGTGTGGTCGCGCAGCGTGCGGCCCAGCTCGGCGGTGTTGATGGTCAAGGCGTTCGCACCCGCGAGCGCGAGGGCGACGTGGGCCCAGCGCTGCACGTCGGCGGGTTCGATCTGAGCCAGCGGCGGCAACAGCTCATGGGCTTCGGCGTGTTTGCCTTCGGCACACAGCACCAACGCTTCCATCAACTGCTGGTCGGTCTTGCGCGAACCCTGGGTGGCGAACGTGGCGGCGCTGTCGACGATGGCGCGGGCCTGCTCGACTTTGCCCTGGCGCAACAACGCGCGGGCGAGCGCGTGGTTGAGTTTGAAGGCGTCGCTGGCGTCGTCGATTTGCGCGATTTGCTTCTCGCAAAACGACTGCAGCTCGCCCCAGCGCTCGCCGTCGATCAACGCCGACGCCTGCTCCGCCGAAATGCAGCCGAAGCACGGCCACGACGGATCGATGCGCGCCAACGTTTCTGCCGAGACCTCGAGCCGTTCTTCGACGTGGCCCGGACCATCAACGATGCCCCAGGCACTGCACACGTCTTGCACGGTGCACACGCTCTGGGGGCAGTCGCGGGTTTTGTCGTCGTGGGCGAGGTCGAGGGCGTCGATCGCAATCTGCATGCCCGTCGAAACATCGTGGCGATGCAGAATGCGGCTCTGCAGCAACCAGTGCCGCAGGTACACGCCGATCCACGCATCGTTGATGCTGTTGGCCAGAGCGATGCCTTCGGGGACGAGGGCTTCCACGGCGTCGTGGCGGTTGTCGGTGGCCGCGGTGGGCACCTCTTCCATGATCGCCGCGAGGCGTTCGTTGCCGTTGTCGTTCAGCTCGTCGATGCGGTCGTTGACCCAGGCCCAGACATCCATGTTCAGCTCACCTTCTGCGAAAGCAACGACGTCACCGTCGACGAAAACAACTGCAGCGCCGGCTCGATCGCCGCATCGCCCGTATCGGCGGCCAACAACGCTTCAAGCGGTGCGAGCAACGCCATCACCATCTGCCGCTGCGCTTCGGTCGCCGTCAGCAGCGCCTGCACCAGCGGGCTGTCGACGTTGACGTACAACTTCTTCGGCGCGGTGTTGGCAATCGTGCCCGTGAAGCGGCGGGCCAGGCTGAGCACGGCTTGCCCCATGCGCTTGTCGGCAGCATCGCTTTCGAGGCGGCGCTTGAGCTCCACTTCGCGGTCACGCACGACGACAAACGGCAGCACCGCGGGGGCGAAGCGCTTGAGCTGCACATCGCAATCGGTGCGCGCAAACAACTGCAGCAGTGCTGCTTTCTCGTCGGCACCCACGTCGGCATCGCTGAACAACGCTTGATCGCCGCTGCTGGTGCCGAGCACGACGACCACGCCGCGGCCGTTGGCAGCGCTCTTGTTGCACAACGCCAGCGCGCCAAAGCGCGTGCCGTGCACCACCGGCCGACGCAGCGCGCGCAGCAGGATCGCTTCAACACCGGGGCTGTCGCTCTGGCTCACGTAGAAGTGGCCGTCGCTGCGCAGCAACACGTCGGCGAGGGTGCGGTCGCCCTCGGTGGTGGGCACGGTGAGGTCGTCTTTCAACAACTCCCACAAGCGCGGATCCGCGAGGGCCGCCCCCACCAGGGCTTCGTTGTGGCGCGCGAGAATGCGTCGCCACGTCGGCGGATCGTGGCGTGCGGCCTTTGCAAGGCCGGCGATCAAAGTCTCCTTCAGCCAGGCTTGCGCGTGATGAAAGGCCTCGTCTTCCTGCAGGGCTTCGCGGCTCGCGGTGGGCTTGAGCAACGCGCTCTCGACGGCCGCACCAACAAAGCCCGCCCAGCGGGGCAATAGCTCGCGTTCGTCGTCGCTGACGAGCATGCCGCGCACAAACACCGAGACGCGCCGTTGGTCGGCGGTGCCGTAGCTGGCGCCATCTTGCAGCCACAACACACCATGCAGGCCCTTGCCGTCGTCGACGTCGAACGTGCACAGCGGTTCGAACGCGGGCTCGAAGTCCGAGGCGAAATCCAGGGCGCGGCGGCGGGCTTCGATGGGCGAGACGTCGTCGGTATCGCGCCAGGGCGGCGTGACGGTGATGGCGCCGTGGCCCTCGAGCGTGACCGGCAGATGCAACAGGCCCGCGTAGTGGCGCAAGCGCGCAGCGAGGGTATCGACGTCGGCGAGGCCCTTGTGCCCGGCCCGCAGATGCAACGTGACGCTGGTGCCCACGGGGCGCGCTGCGGCTTCCTCGACGGTGTAGGCCTCGCCGTTTCGGCTCATGAAGCGCCACGCTTCATCGGGCGTTTGGTACGAGCACGTCCACACTTCGGTGCGCTCGCTGATCACATACGACGACAAAAAGCCCAGGCCGAACATGCCGATCAACGCATCGCTGCCGTCGGCGTCGGCGCCGAGGTTGTCGCGCAAGCGGCCCGTGTAGCCGGTCCCCACCGTCGCCAAACACGTGTCGATCTCGTCGCGCGTGAGGCCGGCCCCCGTGTCGCTGATGGTGATGGTGCCGGCTTCCGTGTTCGCGCGCACCGTGATGGCGCCAGGCACGGCGTTGCCCGTGTCTTCGAGACGACGACGCACGCAAGCATCGTGGGCGTTTTGCACGAGCTCACGCAGGGCGACGTGCGGGGTGGAGTACAGGGCCTGACCCATCACGCGCATAAGGCCGCGCAGGTCGACGGTGGTCGCTCGAAGTTCGGTCATGGCGCGGCACACTAGCAGGTTGCTGAAAAATGGCGCTTTGGGCGCGACGATGACGTCGTCAAACTTGTGTTCGACGACGTCATTGCCGTTTCGGCGCTCGATTTCGTGCCTCTCGGCTCGTTCGCTGTTGTCTAT
>JBIKRQ010000339.1:0-6869 GCA_044349155.1 Myxococcota bacterium | reverse complement strand
TGGCGCGCTTGTACCTGGTGCTTCGTCATCACGGCGCCACACAATCGCTTCACTTCAGCAATCTCGATACTTCTGTCAATTCCAATACTTTCGATCCTTCGGATACTTCTGCATCGTCGCAACTGTTGAGTCCGACGGCGGCAGACCTCGTCACACACATTCTGAGCGACCCGGCCGCGCGTCGGCCGAGCTTCGCGGAGGGCTCGCCCCTCGACTACGACACCGCTGTCGCCGTGAAGACGGGCACGTCGCAGGGCTATCGCGATGGTTGGACCGTGGCGTTTTCCGATCGCCTCCTCGTCGTCATGTGGATTGGCAACCACGACTGGCGCCGCATGAACCACATCGGCGGCCTCGCGGGTACTGCCGAAGCAACGCACCAGGTGTTCGATCTCGTGCAGCCGCAGTTGCAGCGGCACATTCCGTTGCCGTTGTCGGCGAGGGAGCCGGCCCACAGTGAGCGCCGCGAGGTGTGCGCGTTGTCGGGGCTGTTGGCGGGGCCCGACTGCCCCCACCGCCGCACCGAGGTGTTCTTGAAGGGTACTTCCCCGTCGAGCAGTTGCGCCTGGCACCAGCGTGTGCAGGTCGACGTGCGCAACAGCGACCTCGCGACCGAAGGGTGCCACGCGCGGTTTGTCGCGGTGCGGAGCGTCGTCGATCTCCCGGCCGACTATCACCGCTGGGCACGCGCGCAGCGGCTGCCCCTGCGCCCTGCCCGCCGCAGCCGCCTGTGTGGCGACCTCGATGACGACGACATCACCATCGTGCTCACCGAGCCACAAGACGGCGTGCGCTACGCCTTCGATCCCGACACGCCGCCCGAGTACGCCACCATCCGCCTGGCCGCCGACGTCGCAGGCACCGAGGACGATGTGGTGTTTCTCGTCGACGACACGCCCGTCGCACAGGTGCCGTGGCCGTACGAGACGCGCTGGACCCTCACGCCGGGAAACCACCGCATCCGCGCCGTGCTCGCGCAGCACCGAACCGCATCAAACGCGGTGGGCATCGCTGTTCATCGCTAGCTAGCGAGATCGCGTGCGCCGAAAAGTTGGCACTGCGGCGCACGCGCGCATGCTGCACCGATGTCGCCCATCATCCATGGCTGTGTTGGTTGGTTGATCGGTCACCGCTCGTCGTCACGGCGCGTGCGTGCGGTCTGCACGATCGCCGCGGTCGCCCCCGACATCGACGGCGCAGGACTGCTCATCAGCGACGACCTCTACCTCGCCTGGCACCACCGCCTCGCCCACGGCATGGCCTTCGCCGTCGCCACCGCGGTGCTGGCGGCCCTGGTGTGTCGACGAGAACGGCCGGTGCGCGCCGCAGGGCTTGCCGTGCTCGCCTTTCACTCACACATCGCGATGGACCTGGTCGGCTCGGGCCCCGGTTGGCCGATCTTGTACTGGTGGCCCTGGTCGACGGCGGAATGGTTGCCGTCGTGGCAGTGGGACCTGGCCAGTTGGCAAAACAGCCTCTTCGGCCTCGTGGTGGTGCTCGCGTGTCTGGCGACGGCGCGCACCGTTGGCCGCACACCAGTGGAGTTGTTTTCGCCGCGCGCCGACCGCCGTGTCGTCGACACCATCGTCGCTCGTTTCAAGAGCACGGCCGCCGCCATCGAGCACCAGCGGTGACGATGACGGCGGCTGTGCGTCGCACGATGACGTCGACGATCAGTTCAGAAACGGGCTGCTGTTGAGCCAGCTGTCGCTCGGGTAGTAGCTGAACATCAACGTGCCGCCCTTGATGATGTTGATGAACGCGCGCGAGCGGCTCTGGGCAATCGCTGGGCAACCATTGCTGCGACCAAGGTAGCCGTTGTTGTTCGCAAAGCTGTCTTCGGCGTAGTCGGCACCATGTACGACGACGGCACGCTCGCGGACGCGCGAGTTGCTGCTCTCGAGGCCATCCAGGCGCAGGCTGTAACCATGGCGACCAGTGTAGGTCTCGGCGGTGCGCGCGAGGCCGAGGCTGCTTTTGTTGCTGCCCTCGACGTTGCTGAAGGCCACAGCGCGGGCCGGATCGCTGCTGCTGTTGCTGCCGATGCCGTGGGTCACACGGTGGCTCGCGAGCAGCTCACCGCTCTCGGTGTCCACAGTCCACAGGCGCTTGCTCGACGACGGCTTCGAGAAGTCGATGACCGTGAAGACGGGGCTGTCGGTGAGGTCCTGCTCCCGCGCACTGTTCCAGGCGACCATCGCGAGCTCGGCAACCGCCGCAGGCACACCGGCAGCGATGAGCGGATTGTTCTCGGTGTCGGGCAGCGGCGTGTACGTGATCAAGCCCGAGAAGCGGCCAGCACCTTCGGTCCCGTTGCTTCTGCGATAGGTGTCGAACACGACGTAGACCTCGTCGGCGGCCAGGCTCGCAGTCGCAGTGACATCGCCGCGCGCCAGGCACGCCGACGCACTCAGCGACGACAAAATGTGCACGTCGATGTCGGTGCCCGAGCCGCCAACGCTCGTGTCGAGCGTGACGCTGACCGTGCCAGCACCAGGCAAGAGCACGCGGTAGATGCGCTCAGGACCACTCTCGTTGCTGCTGCTGCAGTTGTAGCGGTCGAAGCGATCGGTGCCGCCCACCGTCGTCGTCACGGCGCGAAACGGCAGCTCCTCGATGCACGTGGTGCCCGCTGCGCAAACGATGGCGTCGGCGTTTTGGATCTCTTCTTCGTTGATGGGCAGCGGCTCATCGGGGAGGTGGTTTTCATCGAGCATGTCGGCACTGCTGTCGTCGACCACGGGACCGTCTTCGAGCGCACCGTCGTCGGTGACCTCGGACGTTTCGGGGCCTTTCGCCGTGTCGAGCTCGACGCCGCAAGCGGTGACACAGAGTGTGGCGAGGCACAGGGTCGTGAAGCGCTGCATGCACACAACACATCACGCGGCACCAACCGCAGCGACCGACAACCGGCGGAGATCGGCCCGGCGGGTGTCCACCTGTTGCCGGACCGCCAGGAGCTGCTACAACGGATTCGAGTCCGTGATAGCGCCACACCGGCACAGCTTCCGTGGAACAGTCAGGGAAACACGCCATGCAACCTACTGACTTTACGCCATATTCATCGCTCGCCGGCGGTCTGCTGATCGGGCTGTCGGCGTCTCTGTTGTTGTGGATGAACGGCCGCGTCGCGGGCATCTCCGGCATCCTCGCCGGACTGTGGGGCCCGCCCGACGAGCGCTCCTGGCGCGTGGCGTTTGTCGTTTCACTGATCGCCGTTGGCGTGTTCGCCGCCTGGATGGCACCAGCGCGCGTGGCCTTCGGCCTTGATCGATCGCTGCCACTGATGGCGCTGGGCGGGCTGCTCGTCGGCGTGGGCACGCGGGTCGGCGGCGGCTGCACCAGTGGTCACGGCGTGTGCGGCAACGCGCGGCTGTCACCGCGATCGCTCATCGCCACCGTCACGTTCATTGCCACGGGCATGCTCACGGTGGTGCTGCTGCGCACGATTGGAGCCACCGCATGACGTCGATCGCGCCTCTCGCCGAAGCCACATCGCCCGCGACGACACAGCACGCGAGCTGGCAACGCGCGGTGGTCGCGGCGGTATCGGCGGTGTTGTTTGGTGTGGGCCTGGTGCTCTCGGGCATGACGCAACCGGCGAAGGTCATCGGCTTTCTCGACGTCAGCGGCGCCTGGGACCCAAGCCTGCTGTTCGTGATGGTGGGCGCCATCGGCGTGCACGCGATCGCCTGGCGCTTCATCAAACGCGCGCCGCAGCCGGTGTTGGGCGGCACGTTTCAGGTGCCAACGAACAAGGCCATCGACGCCCGCCTCGTCGTGGGCGCAGGCCTGTTCGGCATCGGCTGGGGCTTGTCGGGCATCTGCCCGGGCCCGGGCCTTGTGGCCCTCGCGAACAGCAGCGGAGCGGTGCTGACGTTCGTGGGCGCCATGCTGACGGGTATCGCGATCGTCTCGTCGTGGCAGGCGCGCGCGCGCGCTTGACGGATTGTTCGACGTCCACGGACAGTGGCGGGTATGCACAGCCGTCAAGGGGGAGAGGTGCGCCCAGCGCCAACGTCACGCGAGGCCCTCCAGCAACTCGACGTGCTGCTGCAGCGCTTCGGCGCGGATTTCGTCGCGAGCGCCTCAGCAGAGTCCGGCCTGCCGCTGGCAGAAGTGCGCAGCCTTGTCGACACATTCACCAACGAAGCACGTCGCTGTGGGGCCCTGCTCGTTGACCGGCTGGTGCCAGGTGCACGCATCCTTGAAGTGGGCAGTGGGCTTGGGTTTGTCGCCCTGTGGCTTGCCGGACTTGGCTACGAGGTCGTCGCCGTCGAACCCGGTCGTGGTGCATTTAGCGCCTTCGGCCGGTTGAGCCAGGCTGTTGCGACAGCGTGTCCATCTCCCCACCCAACGTGGCTGAATGATCCCATCGAGTCCATGCGTCCTGAACAGCATGGGCAGTTCGACCTCATCTTCTCGTTCAACGTTATCGAACACCTTGCTTCGCTCGAAACCGCATTCTTCTCGATGAATCAGCTTCTTTCATATGGAGGTAAAATGGTGCACAGCTGCGCCAACTACAAAATACCATATGAGCCACATCTTGGAATTCCTCTCATACCAGGATTTCCCGCCGCAACGGCAAGCGTCTTTCAAGGGCGCGTTGCAGCGCACCGTTCGACATGGGACAGTCTGAATTTCGTTACCGCCGCGCAGGTGCGCCAGCTTGCTCGACGATTCGGGCAAACGGTCACCTTCGACGAAGGCGAACTGGCCTCGAGCTTCGAGCGCCTCCTCACAGATGACACCTTTGCTGCCAGGCAGCTCAAAACCGTTGCCGCCGTTCGGCGTGTCCGGCGCGTGCTTCGGCTGGCGCAGCGGACAGGCGCGTTGGGGCTGTTGCGCCGGTGGCCGGCAGAGTGGGCAACACCGATGACCTTCACGTTCAAGCGCGCCCGCCAACCTCCCTCACCCTGATGCGGTCTGCCGGGACGGAGCAGATGTTCGCGCGCTTGACGAAACGGCGGTCCACACGTGAAGCTCAACGGGATGCGACGCACACGGAGGCTTGAGTGCCGCTGGTTGACCTTCTCCACCTCGCCAGGATGTGACGTGCAACGTGGCTGCGCCTGTGCTTGAGCGAGCGGTCAAAAAGGTTGCAATCCTGCAATCGAACTACATCCCCTGGAAGGGGTACTTCAACATCATCGACAATGTAGACACGTTCATCATCCTCGATGACATACAGTTCACCAAGAACGACTGGCGCAACAGGAACCGCATCAAAACAACAACAGGAACCCGATGGCTCACCATTCCTGTCCAGCATGAACGACTCAGCCAGAAGATCTGCGAAGTGCGCGTCGCCGACCGGCAATGGGCAGAAAAGCACTGGGCGTGTTGGGCACAGAACTACTCGAAAACCGCTCATTTTGCACAGCATTCAACGCACATCGAAAACATCTACAGTACGGCGGCATCGCTCGAATTTCTGAGCGAGATCAATTTCCTTTTCCTGACAGCCATTTCAAGCATCCTCGGCATTCAGACCAGATTCATCAAGTCCACGGATTTCATCACCTCGAATGACCGCATCGGACGACTGATCGACATCTGCGCGCAAACAGGTGCGACCCACTATATTTCCGGCCCGGCTGCGCAAGGATATCTCGACATCGAGCTATTTGCCGCAAAGGGGATCACGGTTGAGTGGATGGACTACACTTGGTACCCAAAATACTCGCAAACGACTGAGCCCTTTGACCATGCCGTCTCGATTCTCGACCTGATCTTCAACGTCGGCTCGGAGGCAAGGCTCTACTTCACGAAGCACCCATGACAAAGCTCTCAATCGTCACCACTCTCTACGGTTCAAGACGCTACATCGGCGAATTCTACTCGCGCATTACGGCGACTGCCAGCACAATTACAAGCGATTTCGAGCTTATTTTTGTGAACGATGGATCACCAGATGACGGCATACTTCTCGCGAGGGAGCTCAGCCAAAAAGACCACCGCGTTCGCGTCATCGATCTCGCGCGAAACTACGGTCACCATCGCGCGATGATGTGTGGTCTTCACAACACCACAGGCGAGCGGATTTTTCTGATCGACGTCGACCTTGAGGAGGTGCCTGAGGCCCTCACCGAGTTCTGGGCATGCATGGAGTCGGATCCCGAGATTGACGTCGTGGTCGGGCAGCTCGAGGCCAAGACGGTGCCGTTCCTCAAGCGGCTCACCAGTGACGCTTTCTACATGGCCTTCAACCTGCTATCGCCGACGAAAATCTCAAACAGAGACATCGTTTCCAGA
Source organism: Myxococcota bacterium (assembly GCA_044349155.1). Lineage (GTDB taxonomy): Bacteria > Myxococcota > UBA727 > UBA727 > VGSZ01 > VGSZ01. The sequence goes on along the minus strand of JBIKRQ010000339.1, from coordinate 611 downwards.
CTCATGAATCGGGCATATGTTGACGCCCTTTGTTCTTACGGTGAAAGCGAAATCTTCTTCCCCGCCGTCTGGACCGATGCAGGTTTTCATCAGCATCGTATCACAGCAACAAAAACCTACGATGGCAACACCACATACACACTAAGAAAGAAAATATCGATGGCCGTTGACGCCATCACAAGCTACAGCAACAAGCCACTGATCTACATATTTTACCTTGGCGTTCTGTTTTCAACCATTGCCTCTTTTGTTATCCTTTACCTGGTTGGCAGGAAAATTCTTGGTGGACAGGTTTTTCTCGGCTGGACCTCATTGATGGCGGTTCAATTCTTGATTGGTGGCATCATTATTTTCTCCATCGGTTCAGTCGGCATTTACATCTCAAAAATATTTATTGAGGTGAAAGGCCGCCCCCAGGTTATCGTTCGCCGGTTCTACGGCAAATCAAGCATCGATAAAGGCACCAGGACTAGCCAATGACAACAGAAAAAAGCACAAAAGAAAACACACTTGCGGCCAACATTCTTGTGCATGGAATTCTTGCCAACAGTGGCGAATACCAAAAGAGCGTTCATTTTCTCCCTGAGAACCAAAAAAAAGTACGACAGTTA
>JBIKRQ010000434.1:0-5220 GCA_044349155.1 Myxococcota bacterium | reverse complement strand
GTGGTGAGCGACGAGAAGCCCCCGAGGCTGCCCAGGTTCGGGTTGTTGATCACGCGCAGGGCGTCGACCGACTCGAGGCTGCCCATGCTGATCGCGGTGATGTTGCTGTCGCGAACCTGCACCTCGCCGCCAACCTTCTTCAGGCTGGGCAAAGCGACGGCGCCGAGGTTGCCGCGCAGGATGAGATGACCGGTGATCTCGGTGGGCTGTGCATCGACGAGCGCGTCGAGGTCGTCGTTGCTGTCGACGACGAGGGAGCCCTCGATCACCACCGTTGTGGCCGTGGCGCACGCGAACTGCGAGCCCGTGACCTCGGCAGCGTCGAGCACGCCGTTGCCGTTGGCGTCGTTGCCGGTGCGGATCGCCTGGCCGCCAAGGGCGCAGTCGCTACCAGCCCCGATCTCGTCGATGCGCGTGAGTGTGGGCCCGCTACAGGCGCTCAATGAGGCAACAACAGCGGCGAGCGGCACAAACTTCTTGAGCATGAAAACTCCGGGAACGGGGACACTTCGGTGTGCCACCCCGTACCGAGGGCGTCGAGGGCGTCTCAGGCCGGGCCGGTGCGCTCGTGTGTGACGTGTGCCTCATTCGGGATCAGCGGGCGAGCTGAGCACCAAAGCGCGGCGCCGTGGCGGCATCGACGCTGCGCGCACCGAGCACCACGGTTTCGCAGTTGCCCTCGACGATGGCGAAGCTGCGCATCTCGACGGCCGCGACGCCGGGCGCGCCAATGACCGCTGCCGCGGCACCCTCGTACAAGCCAAGGCTGCGCACCGCGGCACCGAACTCCGACGCGACCGGCACGGTTGGACTGCACAGTGCCGCGGCCCCCGACGACGGCGCCAGAAACACGGCCCCTTGCGTGGGCACGCCGATCAGCACGTCGTCGACCCCGTCGCCCGACGCGTCGCGCACGCTGGTGACCGCCGCCACTTCAACCGCGGTAAACGCGCCGGTGATGTCGAGCAGGACGTTGAAGGCGTCGTCGAGGAGTTGCACCGCGGTGTCGTTGACGACGATCAGGTTGCCTTCGCGCGTGGGCGCAGCAAGCCGCACCGAGCGAGCGTCGACGGTGAGCACGCCGAGCGACAGGCCATCGACGACCACGAAACCGTCAGCGTGCACCACCACGATGTCGGCCACGCCGTCGCTCGTGCGGTCGGGCACGACGAGGATCGCCGTGGGTGTCACACCCTCGGGCAGGTCGATGGGGTCGGTGACCTCGAGGCCAAACGTGCTGGTGGTGGTGGCCCCGGTTTGCCCATGGCCCACGCGGATGGTGTCGCGCAACGCAACGGCGAGGCCACCTTCGGTGCCGCTCGTCGACGACAGCGAGGCGAAGGCATCGGGGAAGCCCACCACCTGGCGCTCGACGAAGGCGTCGTTGTCGCGGCTGAAGATGCAGGTTTCGCCAACACAGCTGCGGGCCACGATGCGGTTTTCGTCGGGCTGGCCAAACAGCACCGCTCGTCGACCATCGGGGCCTGGCAGGTGCTCGCTGCGCAGCTGGCCCAGGGCCGTGGTGGCCTCGACGGTGGCCAGCTTCGACTCCCACGTGCGCACGCCATTGACGCCCTCGACGTCGACAAACAGCGCCACCACCGTGGTGCCGGCCACCGCGAAGTCAGCGCGGCAGTCGCCGGTGAGGTCGGCACCGTCGTCGTCGGGACACGGATCGTTGGTGTCGAGTGCTGCACACCGCCCCGGCGTGAGGCACGTGAAGCCGGCCTCGATCACGCACTGTGGACTGCAGCCGTCTTTGGCGAGCACGTTGCCGTCGTCGCAGGTCTCGGCGTCGTCGATGGCGTCGTTGCCGCAGGTGGGCAGCGGCGGTTCGCCCTCGCCCTCGCCCTCGCCTTCGCCCTCGCCCTCGCCCTCGCTGATGCACTGGCTGTCGACACAGCTGTAGGGCTCGGGGCAGTCGCTGGGCGCGAAGCAGGGCGCGCCAAACGCGGCGTCGGGGCCAAGGGTGCAGCCAGCAAGCGCCAGCAGCAGCAGCGAACACAGGTGTGCGCACGTCATGGGCCTCCCCCAACCAACCACACCACCCCACCCACAACCACAGCCACCCCGACGCCAGCAGCCACCGCCCCCGCGATGGCGGTGGGCTGCGCCCACGTCGACCAGGCGATGCGGGCGTCGTTTTGCGTTTTCTGCTGGGCCACCACGCTCGCGGCGGGCTCGCCGGCGGTTTCGGCGGCTCGAATCTGCTCCGCAGCAGCAGCGTGGGCGAAGAACGGCTGCAAGCCCACCACGGCAGCGCCAACGCCGGCCACCAACAGCACCGAGCCTGCGCCCGTGGTGGCGATCGCTGGCACGTTCAAGGGTCGAACCTCGACGACGGGCTCTGTGGGCTCGTTCGACGGTGGCGGTTCGGTCGGTGGTGGAGGCGGTGGCGGCGGAGGAGGAGGCGTGAGCGAGATGCACGGAGCACCTTCGCCGCTGTCGCCGATCTCTTTTTCAAGTGCTGTGATCGCCTTGGCCGCTGTTTTGCCGCTCTTGCTTTTGGGTGAACGCGTCTTGACGTCTTTGAACAACGTGAGCGCCTGACGACGATCGTTGGCGCGCTTGGCGGCCTGCGCAGCGTTGAGCACGAGGTCGACCGACGGGGCAATCGAATCGGCCTCGAGAAACGCGGCCGTGGCGTCGCACCACCGCTCTTCCTCGATGGCGAAGAAGGCGCGGGCCTCGGCGGACGCTGCTTCGGATTCACGCTGTGCCGCGGCAGGAGCAGCAGCGACGAGCATGCCCAGCACGACGGACAGAGCGAGGTTCAAACGCGAACAAGTGGTCACATGCACGACCGTAGCAGACGAAAACAGCGCGGGCGCAACGTCGACGACCTGGCCGTGGTCAATGCGCGGCACCACCGGTGGGCTTGGCGTTCCACATGCGCGTGCACAGCAACAAGCCAACGATGGCGACGGGCACCATCGCCGTCGGCCAGTTGATCCAGTTGGCCGCGATTTTCGCTTCGGCGCCCTGGGGCAACACCTTGCCGACGATCAACGACTGCAGGCCCGTGCCCAGGTAGACAAAGCCATCGATGATGCCGACGGCAACGCCGGTGTTCTTCTTGCCGCCGAAGTCGGCACTCGCCGTGCCCGACAACATGCCGTGCACGCCGACGTAGTTGAGCGCCATGAACACGAGCACCCACCCCACCATCGGCGAAGCAATCATGAAGTACATGGCCACCGCACCGACCGTGATGCCCGCGTAGAGCACCGAGGCCACCGGCCCACGACGAGAGTTGAACACGCGATCGGAGATGATGCCGGCGAACATGCCGCCGACGATGCCGAAGACGCACAGCAACATGCCCCAGTTCGTGGCGACGAAGTCGTCGGCCATGCCGGTGGCTTTGGCGAACTTCGGGTACCAGCTCATCACGCCGTTGCGCAGAAAGCCGGTGCAGAACTCGATGGCGACGATCAGCATGATCACCGGGTTCTTCGCCATCTTCACAAACACGCTGAACGCCGACACGGGCGGGGCGTTGTCGTCGTCGGGGCTGCTGCCATCGCCGAGGTCGAAGTTGCTGTGGCCGGCGTCGCTCGGGGCGTCTTTCACCCAGAAGAAGTCAACGGCGAAGCACACCAACAAGATGGCCGCGGGCACGAAGAAGGCGAACCACGGCGACGTCGGATCGGCCGCCACGATCATGCGGCTCCAGTCGTAGCCGAAGTACACGCCCAGCGAGATGAGAATGCCGAAAATGCCGCCCTGCACGCCGCGCTCACGCACGTGAAACCAGGCCGCGTTGACCTTGACGATCGACACCGCGCCAAAGCTCTGGAAGTACATGTTCACGCCGTACAGAACGCTCATCCACAGCACGAGCCCGCCAGGCGGAACGAAGCCGCCGAGCACCGCGTACACGAGGCCACCGAGCGCGATGTTGGCGAGGGCCGAACCACCCGCCGCGAGCAGGATGGTGTTGCGTCCGCCGAGCTTGTCGGTGAGCGGGCCGTTGATGATGAACGAGATGCCGTAGGTGAAAGCGCCGACACCAAAGATGGTGCCGAAACCGTCGTTGTCGATCATCGACTTCAAGGCACTGGTGCCTTCGTTGATGTTGTAGCGAGCGAAGTACAAAAACGCGTACGTGAGGCCGAGGGGCAGCCAGTTCTGCACGCGTCGACGACGAAACGCCGGGTGGTGCCCAAGGTCGACCCTCGGCAGGCGCCACAGCACGAGTGCCACAGCGACGAGCAGCAACAAGATGGGGATCAGGTTCTCGATGGCTTTCGACATGATCGTCCTCGTGTGCTGCGTCGGCGTTCAGGTCAAATCGTCGACGACGATGACGTCTTTGTGCAGCGGCGGCGGGTTCGGCGCGTGCTGCGTGTCGACGAAGATGTGCAGGGCGTTGGGCCAGCGGTCGCAGAAGGCGTTGCAGTTGGCGGGTTCGTTGTCGTAGCTGGCGACCACGTCGCCCATGCTGTCGATGAACGACAACGCCGACTTCTTGAACGCCAGGTCCTCGTCGTGAAACGAGGGCTTCAACACCACCGACGTGCGCGCCAAACCAACGGGGAAGCCGTGGCTGCGCAGGCTTTCGCACACGCCGATGAGCATGTTCGGCACGTCGCGGCCCGACAGGTACACGATGGTGGCACCGGCGTCGTACAACGCGCGCACCAACGACAACGCACCCGCGATGGGCAGGTCGTGGGCCTGGTGGTTATCGGTGAAGAAGCGCTGCATCCAGAACTTCTGCGCGCGCTCGATGAGGGCCGGCTCGGTGACGTTCAACGACGCAAGGGTTTCTTGCAGCAGGTACGGCAGGCGCGTGCGCGGCGAGGCGTCGAGGCGTTTGCGCAGCTCGCTGTTGCCTTCGTGCTCGGCGAAGTCGACGAGGATCTGCCAGGTGCGCGGGCCGTTGTCGAACAGCGTGCCGTCGAGGTCGAAGACCGCCACAGCGGGCCGGGTGTTGGTGTGGGCCTGAGCAACAGCCCGGGCGACGGCGTCGGTGGCGACCTTGGACATATGGCGGCGTCCTTCGCATGCCTGCCGGCAAGGTCAACCCGATCCGCAAGCCAACCCCTGCGCGCTGGTGCCCCTGCCCCGAACGTCACAGCACTGATACGACGGCGTCATGCCCAACATCGAAGCTCTCGACCACATCGCGATCGCCACCAAAAACCTCGACGAGAGCCTGGCCTTTTGGCAGGCCCAGCTCGGCCTTGTGTGCGAGCACGTCGAGGAGCTGCCCGA
>JBIKRQ010000049.1:0-24928 GCA_044349155.1 Myxococcota bacterium | reverse complement strand
TGACAGGTAGATCCGGAACACCCGATATTTGGCGCAGCTCTCGACGACGAACACCTCATTTCTCGTCGAGAACCGACTGCCGACTTTTTCAGCAACCTGCTAGCGGGCTCTGAACAGCGCAGCCTCGTCAGTCGAACACGAGTTCGTCGCGGTGGATGAGTTCGTCAGGCAGGTCGGCCACGATGGCGCGGGCGTCGGCGGACTTTTTGCCCATCACGCGGCGGGCGGTGTCGTCGTCAACGCTTGTCAGGCCGCGGGCAACGGTCGCGCCGTGGGCATCGACAACGGCGACCACATCGCCGCTCTCGAAGCTACCCGTGACCCCCACAACGCCAGCGAACAACAGCGATGCATCTTTGCGCAGGGCTCGGGCTGCGCCGTCGTCGACGACGATCGTGCCGCGCGCCTTGAGCGTACCGATCCAGCGTTTGCGTTCGCTGTCGCGGTCGGCGGCGGTGGCCGCCACGACGGTGCCGATGTCGTCGCCACGAAAAATCGCTTCGAGCACGCCGGAGTTTTTGCCCGGTGCGATCACCGTTTGCGCACCGTGACGACGTGCGACGGTGGCCGCTTCGAGCTTGGTGATCATGCCGCCCGTGCCGTGGGTGTCAGCACCACCAGCCAGCGCACGAATCTCGTCGGTGACGGCGTCGACGACGGGCAGGCGCACGGCGGTTGGGTCTTTGCCGGGGTCGGCGGTGAACAGGCCCGGCGCGCCCGTGAGCAACACCACGGTGTCGGCGTCGACGAGGCCGGCCACGGCGGCCGCCAGCGTGTCGTTGTCGCCGAGCTTGATCTCCGCGACGCCGACGGTGTCGTTTTCGTTGATCACGGGGATCACGCCATGGGCGAGCAACACCGCGAGGGCCTGCCGCGCGTTTTTCCAGCGCCGACGATCTTTGATGTCGTCGTGGGTCAACAGCACCTGGGCCACTTCGGTGTGAAACCAGCCAAAGGCCTGGGCCCAGTGGTTCATCAAGCGCGACTGCCCACACGCCGCGGCGGCTTGCAGGGTTGGCAGGTCGGTGGGGCGCTGCTCGATCGCCATCGCCTGCAGGCCCAGGGCAATCGCTCCCGAGCTGACGACGACGACCTCGTGGCCGCTGCGACGCAGCCCCATCACTTCGCTGGCGAAGTGCGCGAACGGATCGCGCGTGGTGCTTTTCAGCAGCGCTGAGCCGATCTTGACGACGACACGCTTACTGCCCTGCAGTCGCACACGCGCCGCGGGCAGGTCGGAGGTGGCTGCGGACGTCGTCGTGCTCGTCGTGCTCGTCGTGCTCGTCATGCACCGACGCTGCACAAGGCGCGTTCACCCCTGCAACCCCCTCGGCGCGCACGGCGTGGCTCAGGTCGATCGGCGGGGAAGAAGACCGCAAAGCCGGTTTTCTCTTCGAGGCTCAGGGCGAAATCGCGATGCCCACGGGGATGTCGGCGTCGTCGAGCGCGTACGCCGCACCGCGCGTGCCCACGCCATCGCCGAGGTCGATGGTGGTGATGAACGAGCCACCCGACGCGCGCACCTCGGGCACAAACACGCGGCCCGCAAACGCCCCCGACGTCACAAGCGCCATCTGCTCGGCCAGGCCAACGCCGCTGATGGTGGTGACCACTGCCGGCTGACCCCGCACGTCGACAATCACCACGGCATCGGCCTCCCAGTCGCTCACGGCGGCGACGGAGTTGTCGGGCGAAATCACCACCTCCGACGGCGTTTGCAGCCCCTCGATCCGGCCACGTTCGCTGACGGTGTCGCCAACGATGTCGACGAGGACGACGTCGCCAGAATCGGGGTCGCCCGCGATCGAGAAATTCGGCACCAACGCGAAGCTGCCGTCGACCGCTGCCGCGATCCGCGTGGCGCCCAAAAAGCCCTCGAGCACGTCGAAGCCCGCGATCTCGGTGGTGGGGCCGGTGCCCAGCGACAACAGGCGCATGTCGTGCGGATCCCGCGGCTCAAACCCGCTCACGTCGCCGCCAAACAGCAGCGCGCGGTCGTTGGGCAGTGCGGCCATCGCGAAGGCAAGGCGCAGGCCGTAGTGGGCGGTGGTGTCGATGGTGATCGCGCCGTCGCAGGCCACGAGCACCTTGCTCACGCCCGCGGTGACGACGGAGTTCGAGCCCGTGGCGTAGACGACCACGCCCGCTGCTTCGAGCCGGTTCGTCATCGTCAGATCGCCAAAGCCCGCGCCGGGCAGGGTGGTGTCGGTGGTGGGCGGGTCGTCGAAGATGGGCTCGCGCACGACGTGGTCGAGGATTTCCAGCGAGTTGGGGCCCACGCTCAGGGTGGTGAGTTCGCCGTCTTCGCCGACGACGAGGGCCATGGTCCCCGACGGTAGGAACTCGACCCGCGCTGCGGCAAAGCCCAGATCGACGCGCGGCCCGGTGGTGGTGACAACGCCGCTGTCGACGTCGAACAAGCCGATGCTGTTGTCGAATGGGAACGTCACAAGCAGGCGCTGTTTGGCCGCGCCCGAGTTGACGAGGAGATCGGCGTTGCTGCAGGCGGGTTCTCCTTCGCCCTCGCCCTCTCCTTCGCCCTCGCCTTCTCCTTCACCCTCGCCCTCGCCTTCACCGACACGCGCCGGCCGATCGATCTCGACGACCGCGGTGTCGCCACAACCGGCAATGCAGATGAGGTTCAGGCCAACGAGTGCGCAGGGCAGCAGGCGTTTCATGCCCCGCGTGTCTCGGGTTGTGGCGCCAGGCGCAACCGACGAAGCGCGACCGCAGGGCAAAAAAAAAGAGCCGCTTGCGCGGCTCTTTGTGGCGTTCCCAGGGGGATTCGAACCCCCGTCATTGCCGTGAAAGGGCAATGTCCTGGGCCTCTAGACGATGGGAACCCGTGGACGAGGACTTCCTACAGGCGATCGGTTTCGATTGCAAGCACGTTGTTTGTGCACACGCTCGATTTTGTGCGCCGTGACGACGACAAACGGCGCAGCAAACGAAGGAAGGTGTCTGCGGCGCTGGCGATCGCGTCGCACATTCGATCGGCGCCGAGACTCGCCTCGACCACACAGCCGGTATGTCTTCGTGCTCTCCGCGGCTCGATTGAGGGCGAGTTTCCCCGCCCCTCAAGCGTCTCGCGTCGGACGGGGAGCGCCCAATGTCCGAGGCCGGACACGGCGGATGCAAATCGTGTTGTCTCGGCAGCCGAAGCCCGGTAGGCCTCGCGTCGATTTACACCCCAAGGGAGCCTTCGATGTCTATCGAGAACCGCGTCAAGTCGATCATCGCCGACCAGCTGGGCGTCTCCGAAGATCAGATCAAGCCGGAGAGCCGCTTCATGGAAGACCTCGGCGCCGATTCGCTCGACATCGTCGAGTTGGTCATGGCCATGGAAGAAGAATTCCAGACCGAGATCCCCGACGAAGAGGCCGAGAAGATCCGTTCTGTCGGCGACGCGATCAACTACGTCACGTCGCACTCCTGAGTCGTTTCACGACGCAGGACACGTGACCCCGGCTTTGTGCCGGGGTCGCTGTTTCGACCGCTTGCGGTCGAATTCATGTTGATATTCATGGGGTTGGCGGCACGCCCACGCCATGAATTTCAAGACGCCGCGGGCAGCTGGCCCCGACGTCAGACACCGTCGCTCTCGACGCCGTGTCGGTCCGTCTTCCTCGTACTCGTGTTGTTGGAGTTTCTATGTCCCGTCGCGTTGTGGTCACCGGCCTCGGCATGTCGACACCCCTCGGCGTCACGACCGAGCAATCCTGGACCGGCCTGATCAATGGTCAGAGCGGCATCCGCACCGTCGACTCGTGGGTCACCACCGAGTTTGGCGGCGGCAAGCTGCCCGTCACCATCGCTGGCCTCGTGCCCGACTTCGACCCCGACCACTGGCTTGAGGCGAAGAAGGATGTGAAGCGCATGGACCGCTTCATCCAACTGGCGCAGGCGGCGGCCAAGCAGGCGTGGACCGATTCCGGCTTGCCAGCACGGCTCAGCGACGAAGACGGCGACAACGCGGGCTGCATCGTCGGCGTGGGCCTGGGCGGTTTGGGCGGTCTGATCGACTGCTACGAAAGCCTCGTGAACAAGGGCCCTCGTCGGGTGAGCGCGTTTTTCATCCCGATGATCGTGTCGAACCTGGCGCCCGGCAACCTGTCGATTCGCTACAACCTGCGTGGCGCCAACTGGGCTCCAGCGTCGGCGTGTACGTCGGGTGCCCACGGCATCGGCGAAAGCTTCATGCACATCCGCGACGGCCGCGCCGACGTGATGCTGTGCGGTGGTGCTGAAGCGTGCTGCGAACCGCTCGCGGTCGCCGGCTTCGCCTCGATGCACGCCCTGTGCTCCGACCACAACGACGACCCGCAGGGTGCGAGCCGTCCGTTCGAGAAGAACCGCAGCGGCTTCGTCATGGGCGAAGGTGCCGGCATGCTGGTGCTCGAGGAGTACGAGAAGGCCAAGGCCCGCGGCGCGCGCATCTACGCCGAGCTCGTCGGCTACGGCAGCTCCGCCGACGCCAGCCACATCACCGCTCCTGCCGAAAACGGCGAAGGCGCTCAGCGCGCGTTCAAGCAGGCGCTCAAGATGGCCAAGCTCAACCCGACCGACGTCCACTACGTCAACGCCCACGGCACCTCGACGTCGTTCAACGACAAGAGCGAGACCGATGCGCTCAAGGCTGTCTACGGCGACCACGCCAAAAAGCTGATGGTCAGCTCGACCAAGTCGATGACCGGCCACCTGTTGGGTGGTGCTGGCGGTGTCGAAGGCGTCATCTCGGTGCTGGCGATGCACCGTGGCGTCATCCCGCCGACCATCAACTACAAAGAGGCCGACCCCGAGTGCGACCTCGACTACGTGCCCAACACCGCCCGTGAAGTGCGTGTGGACGTGGTCCAGTCGAACTCGTTCGGCTTTGGCGGCACCAACGGCGTGCTGCTCTTCAAGCGCATCTGAACTCGCGCCAAAGGCGACACAGCAGGCTCCGAAAGACGTCGTTGTTTTTCGGGGCCTGCTACGTTTGAGACGTGCCTCGCCCCGTGATCACCCAGAGTGCCGAAAAGCCCCGCGTGCTGGTGTGCGCGTTCGCCGACGTGCCTGGTCCGTCGGCCGTGGGGGTACGCGCCGAGCAGATGCTGCTGGCGTATTCCAGTGGCTTCGAGGTCGATGCCCTGTCGCTGAAGGGGCAGAATCTCACGCATATTCAACGGGTTGGCGCTGCGCGCATGATGCGCGTGCCGGTGCCGGTGGCCACTGACCCACACACTGCGTTTCGCGAGCGCCTCGGGGCGTTTCGTCGCGCGCTGCTGCGGCAGCTCGACAACGAGCCCTACGACATCGTGTTGTGCCTCGACCTGTTTTCAGCGGCGGCGGCGCTGCCGTCGTTGGGGCCGGCTCAGTTGGTGGTCGAGGTGGCTGATGTGCCGTCGCAGTCGTTCGCGCGGCGCTATCCCGTGGCGGCCGACGACCTCGACACGAAGAAGGAATGGGAGCTCGGCGAGCGGGCGGCTTTTCGCGCGGCCACGGCCATCCTGACGCCGTCGCGATCGGCGGCGCGTACCCTGGCGGCGGCGGTCGATCCTCGTCGGGTGCGGGTGGCGCCGCGGATGGTCGACACGCGGATTTTCACGCCGCCCACGGTCGAAATCGCCCTCGACGACGCGCGCAGCGTCGTGTTTCTGGGCGGGCGCGAAGGCGGGGCTGCCGCGGCGTTGGTGGTGGCGGTGCTGCAGCAGCTGGGGCGTCGTGTGCCGGGGGCGCGGCCGACGTGGGTGGGCTCGCCCCACCGCGATGCCGGTGCTGCGGCGTTGCTCGCGGAGAGCGGCGTTGAGGGCGTGGCCCTGGTGGATGTCGAGAGCCAGCGCGAGCTGCAGGCCGTGCTGGCGGCGGCCGACATCGTCGTGGTGCCCGCGGATGCTGACGATTGGGGCGTGCCCCATCGCGCCCTCGAAGCGATGGCCTGCGGGCGTGCCGTGATCGTGGCGGGCAACGAGGCCGCCTACCGCGAACACATCACCGCCGACCAACACGCGGTGGTTGTGGTGGCCGACCACGTCGATGGCGTGCTCGATGCCATTGGCACCCTCGTCGAGGACGACACGCTGCGCGCGCGGCTCGCCTCGGCAGGGCAGCGGCAGGCGATGCGCTTCGACCTCGCTGTGCGCGCCGACGAACTGGGCGACGTGCTGCACGAGGTCACCGGCGTGCGCTTCGCGTGCGAGTTGCCGCCGCTCGACGACATCACCGTGTCGATCCCTGTCGTGCGCGCCATTCCGCCCACGTCGCTGCCAGCACCGGTGGTGTTGTCGACGTCAGCGTCGCTCGCAGACGACGACCAGCTCGAAGAACTCGATGCTGCTGACGTCGACGACGTGCCGGCGACCGACGTGCTGGTCGACCACACCGTCGATGGCTTGCGGCCGCGCTCGACGCTGCGTTCGACGGCGGTGCGAGCGTTGTCGTCGGCGGAGTCGGAACCCGGTGGCGACGTGTGGGCGGGCGACACCGTGCTCGAAGTGGCTGAGACGCCCGCAGCGCCCGCGCGCGTGTCGATGTTGAAGACGCAATCAGGGACCGCGGTTCGGCCTCGGCGCGTACGCTCTCTCGTCGTCGACGCCGGCGTTGAGTCCCACGATGACTGGTCGCGCGACACCATCGCTGATGCGTCGCCGGTGCCCGAGTCGAGCAAGAGCCAGGATCGGCCAGCAACGGCCCGCCGCAACCTGCTCGTCGAGGAGCACGCCGACCTGACCGCGGAAGACATGCGGCGGCCCGCGGGTTCGTCGTCGAAGTCGCCGCGCTGAGCGTCGTGTACGGTCACGCCGCAACGACGTGCGTTTCTGGGGGAAATGATGGGTCAGTGGTGCAAGTCGGCGGCTGCGATCGCAGCCATGGTGTGGGCGTTTTCGGGGTGTGCGACGACGACAAGCGCGTCGACGACGGAGGTGCCAGCTCCTGCTCCTGCTCCTCCTGCACTGCCGCTGGAAGTCGTGTTGCCGCTGGTGGGCGATGCCCACGCCGTCGACACGTTCGGCTACCCAAGCGCGTACGTCGATCGCGTGAAGCTGCAGGCGATGTTGCGCGAGCGCCGCTTCGTCGAGCTGACGGCGGCCTTTGAAGCGGCGCAGGCGGAATTCGAGCGCGACTGGCACCACGAGTACTGGGCCCACGACACCGTCGAGGCCTTCACGACGGATCCTGCGTTTGAAGAGCTGTTTGCGGCGTGGATTGCGGCCACGCCGACGTCGTTTGCGCCGTGGGCAGCGCGCGGCGCGTGGTGGAGCGATCGCGCGGCACACGCCCGAGGCACGCGCTACGCGAGCGACACGCCTCCCGAGCAGTTCAGGCGCATGGACGAGATGAACAACCACGCCGTCGCCGACCTGACGAAAGCGTTGGCGATGCGGCCACGGGCGGTGTCGGTGTCGCGGGTGCTCGTGATCGTTGGCAAATACAGCAGCGATGTCGTCGACGTGGCGCAGGTGACGCAGACAGCACTTTCGTTGTGTCCCAACTGCCTGCACATCCGTGTGGCGGTGATGGTGGGCCTCGCCCCGCGCTGGGGCGGCTCGTACGAGGAGATGGACGCGTTTGCCACCGCTGCGCTGGTCGGCACCGCCAACCCGCGCCTGCGCGTGCTGCAGGGCTACATCGACGAAGATCAATCCGACTTCGTCGACGACCCGGCCGAGAAGCTGCGCCTGCTCGACGCTGCGATCGTCCACGGCGAGGCCAGCGACTTCTTTCGCCACCGCGCCCGCGTCCGCAAAAACCGCGATCGCGATGGGGCGCTGGCCGATCTGCGCAAGGTGGTCGAGCTGCGGCCCGCGGTGGGGCTCAACCACGCCACGCTCGCGGTTGCCCTCGTCGAGCACGGTGATTGGCGCGACGCCGAGGCCGAGATGCGCCTGGCCCTGGCCCTCGACGGCTCCGATATCGCGCCTGGCTTTCTGCCCTCGTTTCGTGAGGCCATTCGCGTCAAGGCACGCAACCCGCATGCCTCGCAGGAGTTGCTCGACCTTGCGCTCGCCTTCGTGCAGGACCCGCTGGTGCTCGCCGACGTCAAGCGGCGGCGTGAGGGCCGTAGCTCGCTGGTGGTGGCCGTCGACGAACCCGCGGCCTGGTCAACGGCGGTGCCGCCACCGACAGAGTTGGTGACGCTGCTGACGAGCGACGACAGCATGCTCCGCAACGCCGCGTGGTGCCGGCTGCTCGAGCAGGCGTTGCAGCAGCGGAACGACCAACGCCTGTGGCCGCTGCGCTGTCAGGTGAACCGCGTCGAGCGCGCCGTGGCCCGCGATGGGACAGCGCTCGTCGTGGTGGCGGCCACATCCGAAGCGGGCGGCAGCGCACCCACGTTGCTGGTGCATGCTGGTGGCGCGCTCACGTTGCCCGGGTTCGGGGTGACGCTGCGCGACCGCCACAGCGACGTCGTCGGCGTGGGCGGCCACGGCGCACCAGAACGCAAGGCGATCGTGTCGTACACGACGGCGTCGCGCGGGCCAGGTCCGATGAACGTGGTGCTCGTGGCGCAGGTCGTCGACACCGGGCCGCAACCGGTGCTGCACGTGGTGCTCGGCGGTCCGGTGCCGCGCACGATCGATCACAACGACCGCGACGCGACCCTGGCGTTGACCTGGCGGCTGCTGGACAAGGGACGTCAGCGCGCGCTGGAGCTGGTGACGCGCGACCCCACGCCGAAGGTGGTGGCCCGCTTCACGTGGGACGACGCCAAAAGCGCCTGGAAGGGCCCCGCAGGCTCGCCCAGCGAGGGCTTCAAGCGCATCGACGACGGGCCGTTCGACCGCGTGCAGGGCGACATCGAGGCCTGGAATGCAGCACTCGGCGTGACGTCGGCGACGAGCGAGCCCGCACAACGATGATGCCCACAACGCGGGGCGCTGTGGGCATCACGAGGTCGGCGGAATTCATATTGATATTCATGGAGTTGGCGGCACGCCAACTCCATGAAGTGCCGTGGCTCAGGCGTGGCGGGCCATCAGCTGCAGCAGGTCGACGGCGCGGTTGGTGAAGCCCCACTCGTTGTCGTACCAGGCGAGCACCTTGACCAGGCGACCGTTGAGCACGCTGGTCGACGGGCCGTCGACGTAGGATGACTCGGAGGTGCCGAGGAAGTCCATCGAGACGAGCTCTTCGTCGGTGTAGCCCATAATGCCCTTGAGGCTGCCCGCGGCTGCTTCGCGCAGCTTCGCGTTGACCTCGTCGGCGGTGGTGTCTTTGCCCACCACGCAGGTGAGATCGATGAGGCTCACATCGGGCGTGGGCACGCGAATCGCGCAGCCGTCGAACTTGCCCTTCAGCGCCGGCAGGATGAGCGACACCGCAGCGGCCGCCCCCGTCGTCGTGGGAATCATGTTCAACGCGGCAGCACGCGCACGGCGCAGGTCGCTGTGGGGCAAATCGAGGATGCGCTGGTCGTTGGTGTAGCTGTGGATCGTGGTGACGAAGGCACTCTCGATGCCGAAGTTGTCCAACACCACCTTGGCCACGGGGGCGAGGCAGTTGGTGGTGCACGACGCCGTCGACACCGTGGTCATCTCGGGGGTGAACGCTTCGGTGTTCACGCCGTAGCAGATGGTGGCGTCGGGGGCCGAACCCTTCCAGGGCGCTGACAACAGCACCTTCTTGGCACCGGCCGCGATGTGCTTGTGCATGTGGTCTTTGGAGGTGAAGACACCCGAAGACTCAAAGACGACGTCGACGTCGAGCTCTTTCCACGGCAGCTTGGTCGGGTCTTTTTCGGCGGTGACCTTGATGGCGTGGCCGTTGACCACGATCTTGTCGCCGTCGACCTGCACGTCGGCGTCGAAGCGGCGGTGCACGGAGTCGTACTTCAACAGATGGGCGAGGGTTTTGGCGTCGGTGAGATCGTTGATGCCGACGATCTCGAGGTCGTGCACGCCCTTTTTGGCGCGCTCGGCGAGGATGCGAAAAGCAACGCGACCGATGCGGCCGAATCCGTTGATGGCAATGCGCTTGGCCATGGACAACTCCTTCGAAGCGTCGTCGTCGATGTGACGACGACGCGAAGGTCGATCGCGCCCACGATCGTGTCAAACGTGGCGCGTGTGTCTCGCCGACGCAGCCGCTGCTCGCGAACCGCTCAGAAGACGCGGTTGAGGCCGTTGAGGGCGGCGACGCGGTAGGCCTCGGCCATCGTGGGGTAGTTGAACGTGGTATTCACGAAGTATTTCAGGGAGTTGGCCTTGCCCTTTTGCGACATGATCGCCTGGCCAATGTGGATGATTTCCGCCGCCTGATCGCCAAAGCAGTGGATGCCGAGGATTTCGAGCGTTTCGCGGTGAAAGAGAATCTTGAGCATGCCCACGGTTTGGCCGGTGATTTGCGCGCGCGCGAGGCTCTTGAACTGTGCTTGACCCACCTCGTAGGGCACGCCGGCGGCCGTCAGCTCGCGTTCGGTGCGGCCGAGTGAGCTGACCTCGGGGGTGGTGTAGATGCCGGTGGGCACGTCGCGCACGAGCTCGTCTTCGGAGTGGCCCTCGACGATGTGGCCGGCAGCGAAGCGGCCCTGGTCGTAGGCGGCCGAGGCGAGTGACGGCCAACCGACGATGTCGCCGACCGCGTAGATGTGCGGGACGGCGGTGCGGTAGGCGTCGTTGACGACGACGGAGCCGCGCTCGTTGGGCACGACGCCAATGGCTTCGAGGCCCATGTTGTGGCTGTTGCCGCTGCGCCCGTTGGCCCACAGCAGTGCATCGCTCTTGAGCTTCTTGCCGCTCTTGAGGTGCAGCACCACGCCGTCGTGCAGGGGCTCGACGCGCTCGCACACCTCGTCGTGGCGAATCAAAATGCCTTGATCGCGCAGGTGGTAGCTGAGCGCGTCGATGATTTCCTCGTCGAGGAAGCTCAACAATTTGTCGCGCGTGTTGACGAGGTTCACCTTCGTGCCGAGGCCGCGGAAGATCGACGCGTACTCGCAACCGATGACACCCGCACCGTAGATGGTGACCGAGTGCGGTGTGGCCTGCAGCTTCAAGATCGTGTCGCTGTCGAAGATGCGCGGGTGGTGGAAGTCGACGTCGCTGGGGCGGTACGGACGCGACCCCGTGGCGATCACGAAATCCTTCGCCGTGAGCAACTCGCGCGCACCGCGGGCCTGAAACACCTCGATGGTGTGGGCATCGACGAAGCGGGCTTCGCCTTCGATGAGTTCGACTTCGTTGCGCTCGTAAAACGTGCCGCGCATGCGCGCCTGGCGCTGAATCACCGACGACGCGGTACGCACCAGGTCTTTGAACGAGGGCTGCTCGCGGATGAAGCTGGCCTGCAAAAACGGCGACTGCGCGTGCTTGACGATTTCCTGCACCGAGTGCCGCAACGCCTTGGACGGGATGGTGCCCCAGTGGGTGCAGCCGCCGCCGACCATCGTGTGTTTCTCGACGACGCAGACGCGCCGACCGGCCTTCGCGCAGCGCATCGCCGCACCTTCGCCGCCGGGGCCTGAACCAATCACGATGACGTCGAAATGGCGCGCAGAAGAGGAAGTCATGCCGTGGCAATAGTGGGCCACAGCGACGACGACAAGAATTCGTGGACCTGGGACTGCGGCACCGACACCGCACTTTCGGCCAACGCCGGCGCCTGCTAGCCCGCCGGTGTGAGTCTTCCTGTCGACGTGTCTGTGTCGTTGTCTGTGGTCATCCCCGTCTACAACGAGGAGGCGATCGTCGAAGGGGCGTTGCTGCGCTACCTCGACGAGCTTGCGCAGCTGGGGCGTTCGTTTGAGCTCATCGTGAGCGCCAACGGCTGTGTCGACGGCACCACCAGCATTGTGCGCGGCCTGATGACGACGTGGCCGCAGCTGCAGTTGCTCGAGAGCAGCACCCCCGACTACGGCAAAGCACTTCGTGCGGGACTGCTGGCGGCGCGCGGCGACGTCGTGGTGTGCGACGAGATCGACTTGTGCGACATCGGCTTCGTGAAGCGTGCATTGCGCCGGCTCGATCACGACGAATGCGACCTCGTCGTGGGCAGCAAAGCGATGGTGGGCGCGCGCGACAAACGGCCCCTCACCCGGCGCGTTGCCACCCGCGTCATCAACGGCATGTTGTGGGCCACGCTGGGCTTTCAGGGCACCGATACCCACGGCCTCAAAGCGATGAAGCGGCAGACGCTGCTGCCCGTGATCAACGCCTGCGTCGTCGACAAAGACCTGTTCGCCAGCGAACTGGTGATCCGCGCTGGCCGCAGCACGCTGCGCATTCAAGAGATTCCGATCGAACTCGAGGAGCAGCGCTCGCCCGCGATCCACCTCGTCAAACGCGTGCCACGCGTGCTGCGCGACCTGAGCCGGCTGGTGGTCGCGGTGCGCTTCGACAAGCGCAACTGACGCAGCAGAAACACGAACGACGTCGTCAGCGACCGGGATGGCCGACGCGATCGGACAAGCCCGCGTAGGCGAGCACCAACCACACCGCCGGCGCCACCATCGACACGAGGGTGATGAAGATGGCAGCGAGCCAGCCCAGCACCGGCACGATCATCACGATGCTGGACAGCACGCTCAGGCCAGCGCTCGCGATCATCATCAGCAGTGTTGCGACCAGGTAGTCGAGCATCGAGCCGCGCGAGATCTGCCAGCCGCGCGCGATCGCGGCGATCGGGCCGAGCTCGTCGACGACGGTCGCCACGAGGGCCAGGACCAGGCGCAGCATCAAGAACGCGGCGACGCAAAACAGCACGGTGCCCACGGGGATCGCGGCAAGCCCCAGCGCCCAGCTGCCTTCCGTGGCGGCGGCTTTTGCCAGCGCCAACACCGGTGCGCTGCAGGCGAAGAACACCAGCAACTGCACGACGGCGACGGCGAACAACGCTGGCACGCGCACCAGGCCCGCCCCCATCGCCTGCCAGGCAGAACGGCGCGGGCCACCGCGGATGACCTCTTCGGTGGCGACGTAGACGGCGCTTTGCGCGGCCAGGGCGATCAGGCAGCACGCCACGAAGGCCATGCCGATCGCGATGAACACCGTAGCCAGCATCGGGAAGAACTTCGTCACCGCGTTCGACATGCCGGGCACCGACCCTGCCGCGAGGGCAGCCTGCAGCTCCTCGATGCCAGCGAGCGACAACCCCGACATCGACGCGCCCACGATGGCCGCTGTGCTCACCAGCGCGACGCAGACGAGGGCCGGCACGACGGTGAGCAGCGAGAAGCGCAGCGGGTCGTCGCGCAGCACCTGGGCTGTGCGCGACAGCAGCCCGCCGATATCGAACGTGACCCCAAACGGTGCAGTGGACTTCATGACGCGCTCCCGATGTGAAAGGACAAGCGAACGTAGCCCGAGCCTCGAAGAGAAAACCGGCTTTGCGGTTTTGTCGCCGAGGGCGAACTCTGAGGGGCGGGCAGGGACACTTCCCCGCCGACCAAATCCAGCCTTCTGCACCACCCGCGGGGTTCTCATGATTACAATCATCGACGACTTTTTTACGAAGGGCTGTGGCCGCTGCGACCGCTTCGATACCCCCGAGTGTTCGGCGCTGGTGTGGAATGTTGGCATGAAAACCCTGCGCGACCTGTGCTTGAAGGCAGGCATGGAAGAGGTCGTGAAGTGGGGGCATCCGTGTTACATGTTCGCCGGCCGAAATGTCGTGCTGATTGGTGCACTGCGCGGTGACTACCGCCTGAACTTCTTCAACGCCGCCTTGATGAAAGACCCCGAAGGCGTGCTCGAGCGGCAGGGCCCCAACACGCAGCACCCCGATTCGATTCGCTTCACCACCAACGCCCAGGCGGCGGCGATGGCGTCGACGATCTCCGCCTACCTGAAAGAGGCGATGGCCTACGCCGCCGAAGGTCGCCTGCCGCCGAAGCAGAAGCAGGTGCTCGAATTGCCGGTGGAATTGGCCGAAGCGTTGGACGCCGACGTGGAACTGGCCGAGGCGTTCCACGCCCTCACGCCCGGCCGGCAAAAGAGCTACGTGATCAACCTGAATGGCGCCAAAAAGACCGAAACCCGCGTGCAGCGTATCGCCAAATTCCGCAGTCATATTATCGCGGGAAAAGGGGCGATGGAGCAGTAGTCGCTATCGCTGTTGTGCCGGCTTTTCAGGTGTTGGGTGCAGTTGCTCGATAAAGAATTGCATGGGCGTTTTGTGCAGGTGCAGCTGGCTGGATTTGCCGCCTTTGCCGTGTCGATGGCAGCGCCGCCTTGCTTGCGTGCGTTCTCGTCGTTGCTGTCGATGCTGAGCCTGGATCGCTATCTGTCGTCGGCGTCGTCGAGGCCGGTGGAGCGCGGGTTCGCCGCGCACCTTTTATCGACGACTCGCCGAGGGTCGTCGACGTTTTGCTGGAGAAGACACCGATGTGGAATGAACGCTACGCCGCTGACGGCTTTGCCTATGGCACCGAACCCAACGACTTTCTGCGCGAGGTGTCGTCGCAGCTGCCGCCCAACGGCCGCGTGTTGTGTCTGGCCGAAGGTGAAGGACGCAACGCGGTATTCCTCGCGGGCCTTGGCCACGACGTCGTCGCGGTGGACCAAAGCGATGTCGGCCTGAAAAAGGCCGAGGCGTTGGCGCGTAGCAAGGGCGTGCCGATCACCACCGTCGTCGCCGACCTCAACGACTTCGCGATCGCTGAAGGGGCCTACAGCGCGATCGTGTCGATCTGGGCCCACGTGCCACCTGCGCTGCGGGCGAAGCTGCACGCCGCGTGTGTGGCGGGCCTCGCTCCTGGTGGCGTGTTTGTCCTCGAGGCGTACACGTCGGCGCAGACGCAGCGCACCACGGGCGGCCCGCGCGACCCGGCGTTGTGCATGAGCGCTGCGGGCTTGCGGGCAGAGCTTGCAGGGCTTTCGATGGTGTCGTTGCACGAGCGCGTGCGGCAGGTGCACGAAGGCGCATTTCACGACGGTGAGAGCGACGTGGTGCAACTGCTCGCTCGCCGTTGAGCAGGTGCTCGCTGCTTCAAGCCACTCAGGACCCTGGGCCCCACGAGTGTCCTTGCCAGCAGGGGCGCGCACAACTTGAGCGGACGCGTCGGCTTTCGACGTCCGCGGCGCCCCCAAAACGACTCACCACTGAAACAGCTGTGGCCCACCGAGTCGCGTGCGCTGATCTGCGCGTCGACGACGTGGCTGCACCCTTTCGGCGCGGCGCTGGCTCTTGATCTCCAAAGCCCCCTGGAGGTCACATGAAGCCAGCCGTTCTTTCTGATTCAAGCTTTGAGCAGTTCTTGCGCGCCGCCGGCAACAAGCCGGTGCTCGTCGACTTCTGGGCGCCGTGGTGTGCGCCGTGTCGGGCGATGGCACCCGTGCTCGACGCGGTCGCCAACGACGTCGACGGCATCGCCCTCGTCGCCAAGCTCGACACCGACGAGAACCCGCAGGTGCCGCAAGCCCTTGGTGTGCGCGCGCTGCCCACGATGGTGGTCTTTCAAAACGGCCGCGTGAAAGACGTCTTCGTCGGCGTGAAGTCGCAGCGCGACCTCGTGGCTTCCTTGCAGCGACATGCCCGTACCGCTGCCTGAGCACGCCACTTCCTTCATCACTGCTGTCGCTCGTCGACGGCAGCACCGGAGTCCGTCATGACCACGAAGATCGAAGCCTTCTACGACGCCCCCACCTTCACCCTCACCTACGTTGTGTACGACGAGCAGTCGCGCGACGCCGTGGTCATCGACCCGGTGCGCGACTACGACCCTGCCTCGGGCAAAGTGTCGTTTGCGGGTGCCGAAAAGGTGGGCGCGTTTGTCGAGGACAAGAAGCTCACGGTGCATACCGTGCTCGAGACCCACGCGCACGCCGACCACCTCTCGGGCGCGCCGTATTTCAAGGATCGCTTCGGGGCGAAGATCGCCATCGGTGCAAACATCACGGCCGTGCAAGCGGTGTTCAAGGGCGTGTTCGACCTCGACGACCAGTTCAAGACCGACGGCAGCCAGTTTGACGTGCTGCTCGACGACAACACCACCTACAAGGCTGGCGCGTTGTCGTACCGCGTGCTGTTTACGCCTGGGCACACGCCCGCGTGCGCGACGTACGCGTTTGGTGATGCCGTGTTCACGGGCGACGCGTTGTTCATGCCCGACCAGGGCGTTGGTCGGTGCGACTTCCCAAAGGGCGACGCCAACGCCTTGTTCGACAGCCTGCACCGCTTGTACGCCTTGCCCGACGCCACGCGCGTGTTCGTCGGCCACGACTACCAGCCCGATGGGCGCCCGCTGGCGTACGAGACCACCATCGGTGCATCGAAGCACACCAACGTGCAGCTGAGCGCCGAGACGACGCGCGAGAGCTTCGTTCAACGTCGTCAGGCCCGCGACAAGAGCCTCGCTCCGCCGCGCCTGCTGTTTCCAAGTGTGCAGGTCAACATCGACGCGGGCCGACTGCCGCGGGCCAACGCCCAAGGCGCACGCTTTTTGAAGATGCCGGTGCGCGAGACCCCCTGAACACGATGCAGCAGCTACTGCGCGGGTTTTACCGGTGTGGGGTGCAGCTGCTCGACGAAGAACTGGGTGAGCGTTTTGTGCAGGTGAAGCTGGCTGGATTTGCCAGCGATGCCGTGGGCTTTGCCGGGGTAGATGGCGAGGTCGAACACCTTCGCTTCGTTCTGCAACGCCGCGATCAACTGCAGGCTGTGCTCGAACAGCACGTTGTCGTCGGCGGTGCCGTGCACGAGCAACAGTGGCTTTGACAGCTGCGCCGCACGCTGCACGAGGTTCGCGGCGCTGTAGGCCTCGGCCGACGTCGACGGCAGGCCCAGATAGCGCTCGGTGTAGGCGGTGTCGTACAGGCGCCAGTCGGTGACGGGGGCGACGGCGGCGGCGGCGGCCACGGGCGTGTCGGCGTCGAGCACGCTGCGCGCCGCAAGGAAGCCACCGTACGACCAGCCGAAGAAGCCGATGCGCTTGGGATCGACAGCGGGCACCAACGACGGCAGCTGACGCAACGCCGCCTTGAGGTCGTCGACCTCGACTTTGCCGAAGGCGTTTTTGTGCGCGCGCGTGAAAGCGCGATCACGGCCCGCCATGCCGCGCGTGTCGACGAGGAACACGCCAAAGCCGAGCTGCTGCCAGTGCGTAAACAGCGGCTGCAACTTCGCCCAGCGGTAGCTCACGACCTGGCCCGTGGGGCCGCCGTAGGCGTACGCGATCACGGGCACCGAGCCCTTCTTCGGCACGCTGCGCATCGCCTGTGCGAGGGTGCCTGCGGGCGGTGTCGACGACGTGGGGGCAGGGGGCAGCCACAGGCCGTTGAGCACCGTGGTGCCATCCGCAGCGAGCACGTCGAGGAAGCGGGGTGGTGCGGGCACGCTACTTGTGAGCAGTGGGTCGGGGCCTTCATCACCAATGGTGCCGAGGGTGGCGCCGTCTTTCACCGCGATCATCGTTGTCACCGGGGGCTCGCCCCACGACGACGTCGTCACGAGCAGGTGCTGGCAACGCTTGTCGCCGGTCGCGCTGCTGCTGCTCTTGCCCGACGTGAGCGCGCGAATGCTGCCGTCTTTTTCGCGGGCGTAGACGTGGTGGGCGCGGCCGCGATCGGCGAAGGCGGAAAACACGATGCGGTCGGCGTCGACGTCGACACACACCAAGCTGTCGACGGCTTCGGGCATCGTCGTGAGCGCTGCAGAAGTACCCGTTGTGCGATCGAGGCGCTCAAGCTGTTTGCGGCCACTGCGCTCGCTGCTCCACAAGAGACCCTGCTGGAGCTCGTCGAGATCGTCGTGGACCTCGACCCAGGCGCTGTCGACGTCGGTGGTGATGGTGCGGGTCTTGCCGGTTTTGCCGTCGACCTCGACGAGGGTGAGTGCACTTTGTGCGCGATCGAGCAGCTGCAACCAGGCCGCGCCGTCGTGAAAGAAGCCGCCGCGGGCGACGTACTCGACGTTTGCGGGCAGCGTGATCTTCGTGGTTTTGCCGCTCGCAGCGTCGACGACACGGGCACCAACCACCGCGTTCGTCTCGCCGGCCGCGGGGTAGCGCTGGCTGACCATCTCGGTGTGGTCGGCGAAAATCTGCGGGCGGGTTTTGACGCTCACGCCGCTCTCATCGACCTCGAGGATCAACAGCTTCTTGCCGTCGGGCGACCACCACAGGCCGTCGTGGCGCGAGAGCTCTTCGTCGGCGATGAACTCGGCGAGGCCGAAGAAGTGCGTGTCTGACGCACCGCTCGTGACCGCCCGCATGGTGTTCTTGGTGAGGTCGTGCACGACGACGTTGCCGCCCTTCACGTAGGCCACGGCACTGCCATCGGTGCGGCAGGCGGGGTTCTGCTCAGTCACGGCGTCGTCGCGCGTGAGGCGCGTGACCTGCGGGGGCTGACCGTCGGCGAGGGTGGCCACATACAGGTCGCCCGAGAGCGGAAACAGAAGGCGCCGATCGTCGACGCCACACCAGCTGTAGCTCGTGATGCCGCGTTGGCTGATGCGCTGCCGCTCGAGGGCCATCTTCTCGGCCTCGCTGAGCTTTTGCGCCTTGCCCGCGAGCAGCTGCGACGTCGACACGAGCAACGTGGGCGCGCCCGACGGCAACGGCTGGGCCCACAGGTCGAGCACCTCGGCGTTGTCGGGCGACGGCTTCAGAAACGTGACGAAGCGGCCCGCGGGCGAGATGCGCGCCTGCAACGGTCGCCGACCATCGAGCGGTGGTTCGGCTTGCAACCGCTCCAATGGCAACGGCGAAAACGCAGACACGGCAGCGAGAACAGCGGCGACAACGGCGTACATGTCATGCGTTGTCGTCGATGGTGCGCAGCGACGCAAGCCGCGCTGCCAGGGCGCTCAGACGCGGTGGAAGGCCTGCGTGCCGAGCTGGGCCTGCGCCAGGATCACCAGCTTGTCGAGGCTCATGCGTCGTGGGCGCGTGAGCGCGAAGGCCACGCAATCGGCGATGTCGTTGGGCGTGAGCGGCTCGAGGCCCTGGTAGGCGCGGCCCGCAGCGTCGACGTCGCCGCGGTGGCGCACGACGGAGAATTCGGTTTCCACAAGGCCCGGGTCGAGGCCTGTGACGCGGATGTTGGTGCCCAACAGCTCGGCGCGCAGGCTGCGCGTGAACGCCTGCATCGCCGCCTTGGTGGCGCAGTAGACGGAGCCGCCGGCGTAGGGCTCGCTGCCAGCGATGCTGTTCATCATCACGATGTCGCCGTGGTTTCTCGCCTTCATGCCCGGCAGCACGCGCTGCACGAGGCGCATGGCGGCGCGCACGTTGACGTCGAGGACGGTGTCGACGTCGGCGTCCTTCAGATCGACGACGTGCTCGCGGCCGAGGGCGAGGCCGGCGTTGTCGATGAGGATGGTGGGCTCACCAAGGGCAGCAGTACCTGCGGCGAGCCAGCGATCGAGCTGAGCCGCGTTGGTGACGTCGAGCGCCTCCACGAACACCCGTGCGCTGGGTGTTGTAGCCAGAATGCTCGTGCGCACGGCCTCGAGCTTGTCGGTGCGACGCGCCCCCAGCACGACGGCAGCGCCCAACGCGGCGAGGTGGTGGGCGCAGGCCGCACCGATGCCGGCGGACGCGCCCGTGATGAAGGCCACCTCATTCGACAGCGACGCAAACGTGATGGGGGAAGCGTTCGGGTTGGTCATGCCGTCGCTGCTACCTGCATCGGCTTCGTTCTGGTAGCGCCGGTGCGCGTCGCGTCATCGGCATCGGGTTCGCTCTCGGGTTCGATTTTCGCGGCCGTTTTTTTGCCCCTGGCGCTGTTGGTCTTCATGCTGGGACCGCCGGCGCCGACAGTCGCCAGCGGGTGCCAGTTGGAGCCAGGAAGCGCACATGAAGGACCTCGTCGTCACCGCCATTACCGACACGCTCAACGCCCTCAAGGCGGCGGGCACGTTGCGTCTGGACGCCGGGGTTCCGGGCTTCACCGTCGAGCCGCCCAAGCAGGCCGCCCACGGCGACTTCGCCGTCAACGTCGCGATGATGCTCAGCAAGCCCGAGGGCAAGCCGCCGCGCGCGATTGCTGAAGCGATTGTCGCTGGCCTCGTCGACCACGCCGGCATGGTGAGTGCGGTGGAGATTGCGGGCCCCGGTTTCTTGAACGTGCGCCTGCACGACAAGGCGTTTCACGACGTCGTCGCACGCGTGGCGGCTTCGGGCGATCGCTGGGGCCACTCGGAGAAAACCGGCAAGAAGGTGCTCGTCGAGTTCGTGTCGGCGAATCCCACCGGCCCGGTGCACATCGGTCATGCGCGCGGCACGTTTGTCGGCGACGCGGTCAGCCGCCTGTTGAAGGCCGCGGGCCACGACGTCACCAAGGAATTCTACGTCAACGATTTCGGCAAGCAGGTCGAAACGTTGGGCCGCACCGTGTTCAAGCGCTACCGCGAACTGCACGGCGAGAGCATCGCGCTCGTCGAGGGCGAGTACCCCGCGGCCTACGTGATCGACATCGCCAAAGCGTGGCAGGCGAAAGACGGCGACCAGTGGATGGCCAAAGGTCTCGACGACGCTGCAGCACTCGCGCGCGCGATGGAGATGGGCATTTCCGAGAACCTGCGCGCCATCAAAGAGACGCTGGCCCTCGCGAACGTTGAGCACGACATCTTTGCGAGCGAAGCCGCCGTGCACGCCGCTGGCCTCGTGAAAGACATCGTTGGCTTCTACGCCAGCCGTGATGCGACCTACGAAGCGACCGCTGCCCACGACACCGAAGACTCCGTGCGCAAGCCCGGCAGCAAGGCAGCCCAGTTCGAGGACAAGCAGCTCGGCGGCACGTTCTTGAAGACCTCGGAGCACGGCGACGACGAGGACCGCATCATCCTGCGCAAAGACGGCACGCCCGTGTACCTGACGGCCGACCTCGCCTACCACAAGCAGAAGTTCGATCGCGGCTTCGACCGCATCATCGACGTCTTCGGCGCCGACCACGCCGGCCACGTGCCGCGCCTGAAGGCGGGCATGACGCTCGCGGGCTTCGACGCCAAGAAGCTCGACTTCGTGCTCGTGCAGATCGTGCGGCTCGTGCGCGACGGCGTCGAGGTCAAAGTCAGCAAGCGCAAGGGCACGGTGTTCGAGCTGCGCGACCTGATCGAAGAAGTGGGTGCCGACGCCTGCCGCTTCTTGTTCTTGATGAAGACCGCGAATGCGCAGATCGAATTCGACTTCGCCGTCGTCGAGAAGCAGAGCAAGGACAACCCGGTGTTCTACTTCCAGTACGGCCACGCGCGCTGTGCTGCGATCCTGCGCAAGGCGGTGGAGAAGGAGCAGACCTTCGTTGGTTTGCACGCTGTTCCTGCCGCTTCGCTGGCGCGCCTGACGCTGCCGGAAGAGAAGGCTTTGTTGAAGAAAATCAGCCAGTTGCCAGAAGTGGTGGCGGGGGCGGCCAATGCGCTTGAGCCCCACCGGGTGCTGTACTTCTGTCAGGAATTGATCGCTGATTTTCACAGCTACTACTCGAAGTATTCGCGCACCGAACGCGTCGTCAGCGACGACCGCGAACTCACCCAGGGGCGCCTCGCGTTGGTCGCGTCGCTCAAGAAAACGCTGCAGAGTGCGTTCTCTATCCTTGGTGTTGATGCGCCCGAACAGATGGCCATGCAGGCCGACGACGACGCTGCCGACGCTGCCGACGCTGCAGAAGGAGCCTGATGATGGACTTCGCGAAGGACAAGAACCGCACGATCATCGAGCGCGTGCCCATGAGCATGCCGCGTGCTGTCGTCGTCGCTGCGGCGGTGGGCACGGCGTTTGGTCTGGGCGTGGTGAGCGCGCGTGCAGCTGGGCCATCGCCCGAGCAGCAGGCCGTTGTCGAGGTCGACACCGATCACGGCGACGTACTCGCGCGTGCTGATGCGCGCACGAAGGCCTACGAAGCGGTGGTGAAGCAGGCGACGTCGACGTGGCACGCCGAACTCACAGGGCCTGAGACGGCGGTGGCTTCGGCGTTGCCGACGAAGTCTGCAGCGGTGGCGGCTTCCGAAGAGCCCTCGTCGTCGCCGACCGTCGACGCTGAGGTCGTTCGCGCGCCCGAGCCCGTGGTGGAAGCCAAGCCCGTCGTGGCCGAAGCCCAGCCCGCTGCTCGCGACAAGAACGAAGATCGCGGCGACGAAGAAGGCGACGTCGACACCGGTGCCAAGCCCGAGAAGCTCGCGGCGGCGATCAACAAGGTGTTGGGCGAGAAGAAAGAAGCCGCACCGACCGACAACCGCCGCTACGCGGTGCAGCTCGCCTCGACGCCGAAGAAGGACAGCGCTGCACGCGAAGCCGCCGACTTCGTTGCGCGCGGTGTGCCTGCGAAGGTCGTTGCTGCCGAGGTGCCGGGCAAGGGCACGATGTACCGTGTGCGTGTCAGTGGCCTCGCGACACGGGCGGCAGCCGACGCGATGAAGGCGCGCATCGGTCAGGGTTTGGTTGTCACCGACGACTGAGCCGGCACACCACCTGCGTGCTGCATGACCTCGACAAGGGCCTGGTCGAGGTCTTTTGCTGTAATGCCGCCGGCCACGCTCCAGGCGACCTTGCCGTTGGGATCGACGATGTACGTCGACGGAAACGCCTTCGCATTCCAGGCGTTGGCGGTTTTGGCGTCGATGGGCATCACCGGGTAGTTCAGACCCATTTTCG
Source organism: Myxococcota bacterium (assembly GCA_044349155.1). Taxonomy (GTDB): domain Bacteria; phylum Myxococcota; class UBA727; order UBA727; family VGSZ01; genus VGSZ01. The sequence continues at coordinate 2,424 of JBIKRQ010000049.1, read as the reverse complement.
CGGCGACGACGGGGATGTCGTCCTTCGGGCTGTCGGCGGCGAGGCCGACAAACTGCACCCCTTTGGGCTGCCACACCTTCGCCTGCTCAACGAAGTCGGGCATCTCGTGCAGGCACGGGCCGCACCACGTGGCCCACACGTTGACGACGACGAAGTGCCCGCGAAACGACGCGAGGTCGAGCTGACCGCCGTCGAGCGTCGTGCCCACCGTGCGCGGCGCTGCAGCACCTGCATCGAGGGGCTTGCCCGTGCCGACCAGGCTGACGACGAGGATGGCCAACAGCCCGGCCAGCCCGACGAGACGAATGATGGTGCGAACAACAGACACAGTGGCTCCTGCATTTGAGCCTCGAAGAGAAACCGGCTTTGCGGTTTGTCGCCGAGGCGAGGCTCTTGAGGGGTGGGTGGGGACACTTCCCCGCCAAATCAATCAGCTTCACGGCTCAAGCAGGGCTCAAGCATGACCGGTGTACGACGGAGCATCGCAACCTGTTACGCCTAACGCCATGGCAACTCGGACCGACGACGTCATCGGCTTCACGCGCATCTTCGTCTTGTTTGTGACGTTGGTGCTGCTGCCTGCGCTGTTCATGTCGGGCTTTGGCGTCATCGCGATTTTGAACGTGCAGAAGGCCGACCAGCAGCGTCGACGAGAACGCGCCGAGGTCGTGTTGCGGCAGGCCGAGCAACGCTTCGTCGCGGCACTGGATGCCGGCGATCGCGCCCTGCGCGCGGGGCTTGAAGCGGGGGCTCCCGCTGCTGCCGTCGTCGACGCCGCGCGTACATCGGGCGCGCCGATCGCGGCGTGGGCGGTGGTGTCGCCAGCAGGCGTTGTCGTCGACGGTGTGCCGCCGTTGACCACCACGTTGGCTGATGAGGTGACATCGTCGTCGTTGGTGGCGGGCTTGCAGAAGCCGGCCCACGTCGTCGTCGACGATGCCGCCTTCTCCGGCGTCATCTCGATGCAGCGGCTCGCGGATGCACGGGCCATGGTCTACGCGATCGACACCGCGGTGTTGCAGGCTGCAGTGCGCAGTAACGGCGACAATGACGAAATGCGCGTGGTGCTGCGCGTTGACCAACCAGCAACGGCACCGATCACCAACGCGCTCGAGCGGGTGGTGCCCGAAGCCGCCAACGACGGTGTCGACGAGTTGGTGGGGCGCAGGCTCGATGCGCCGTTTACGCGCTTCACGATCGCGGTCGAGGCGTTGCCGTCGTCGCGTTCCGACATCGTCGTCGTCGTCTACATCGTCTTGCTCGCGGTGTTTTTGGCAACGCTCATCACCGGCGTCGTGATCACCGCACGGCTCATCTACCAGGAGACGCGGTTGTCGCGGTTGAAGACCGACTTCGTCAGCCACATGAGCCACGAGCTGCGCACACCGCTCACGTCGATTCGCCTGTTCATCGAGACGCTCAAGTTGGGGCGCACGTCGTCAAAAGAGGAGGAGCAGGAGTGTTTGGAGCTGCTCGCCAACGAAACCGAACGGCTCAGCGAGATGATCGAACGCGTGCTCGGCTACGCCCGTTTGCGCGCGGGTCGTCGGTTGTTTCGGCAGGCGGATGTCACGTTGCCCGAGATCATCCAGGACGCGATCGACGCGTTTCGCGCGCAAACGTTGGCGCACGCGTCGACGACGGGGACCACACCACCAACGTTGGCGTTCACCACCGAAGTGGCGAGCAACTTGCCGTCGGTGTTTGTTGATCGCGAATCGCTTGTGGAGGCGTTGCTGAACCTGATCAGCAACGCGTGGAAGTACACGGGGGTCGACAAGCGCATCGTGGTGTTTGCGCGGCCTGGTCGACGTGGTCGCATCGTCGTCGGCGTGCGCGACAACGGCCCCGGCCTGCCCAAGAGCGAGCACGCGCGCATCTTTGAGCGCTTCTATCAGGCGAAGCATCTGCTCTCGGGCAAGCAGCCCGGATCGGGCCTCGGGCTTGCCATCACCAAGGCGCTCATCGAGGGGCAGGGCGGCCGCATCACCGTCGACAGCGAGCCCGGCAAAGGCTCCACGTTCGCGATCGAGCTCAAACCCACGCCGAAGGCCGCGCGTCGCCCGAGCAGCAGCGACAACGCACCGCAGGCGGCGGCTTGAGTGTGTCGTCCACGTCGGCGACGATGCCGCCATGGCCATCCTGCCGCCCATCGACTTTCGCCGCTTCATCGACGAGCACCGCCACCTGCTCAAGCCTCCGGTGGGCAACCTCGAGGTCTACAAAGACCACGAGTTCATCGTGATGATCGTCGGCGGGCCCAACTCGCGCACCGACTTTCACGTCGACCCAGGCGAAGAGCTGTTTCACCAGATCGAGGGCGACATGACCCTGCGGATCGTCGACGACGGTGTGGTCCGCGACGTCGAGATCAAAGAAGGGCAGATGTTCCTGCTGCCAGCATGGGTGCCGCATTCGCCGCAG
>JBIKRQ010000048.1:0-25101 GCA_044349155.1 Myxococcota bacterium | reverse complement strand
CCTCGAGGCCGCCACCGCCGAGGCCGCCCGCATTGTGGGCGACATCCGCGGGCGCGCCGGCTGCGACGCCATGCTTGGTGTTGCGAGTGCCGTGGTGCAAGACGCGCTGCGCACCAAGCCGTCGATGCCTCCGACCGCGTTGATCGATGCGGTGTGTGCTGAGGCCGGCACGTGCACCACGAACGAGTTTTCTCGGCGCGTGCCTGGATCGCTCGCGCCGCCCGGAACGATCCTCGACGACTTCTCGATCCACTACGCCAACGACGGCGCCACCACTGCCATGCGGCCGATCACGACAGGCGGGCTTGCGGGCATCGTCGCCGAAGAAACCCTGCTGAGCGTGTTTGTGCGCGGTCACGACAAACGCTCAGGACGTGAGTGCATCGGGCAAGTAGACCTCACGCTCACGTCGCTGAGTCCGCTGCAGCTCAACGTGATGGTGGTCCCCGAAGGGCGCCTGACACCTCCGACGACGTTGTCGCTCGATCGGCTGCACAACAACCGCACCCTCGAGCTCGCCCACGTCGACGTCACGCAACACAGCGATGAACACGACGCCCGGCTTGGCCCTGCGGTGGTCACGCCCGCCATGCAGTCGCCCAACAACGGCACCGACGACGCGCTGCACTGGCTCATCGATCCCGCCGCCAGCGAGGACAGCGACGAAGTACGGCAGGCGCGCCTGGCCCACCTGGCCGATGTGCGGATTGTCGACGGTGTCTGGTACGTGCGCGACGACGCCTTGCCCTGGCCTGGGCGCGCCATCTGGTCAGATCACCCAGGCTCCGGCGTTGGCCACAAAGATGCGGCAGCGCGGCTCGTGCAAAGCGGTGCGGGCATCGGCCAACGCGACATCTACCCTGGCGGCGCACTGCCGACGGGCTACTCGCTGTACGAGGCCGACGACAGCGGCAACCTCACCGACTCGGATGGCGGCGTGGTTTCCTACGGCGGCATTGCGGCGACAACCGCGGGGCCAACACCGGCGGCGTATCCCTCGTTTGCAGACAAACTCGCCACCAACGACGTGTGCGGCGGCGAGGGTAAGTTCACGACCATCGACTCGTGCGGCAGTGCGCGCGCAACGGTGTTGCTCGACGGTGCACGCACCGGCTTCGAACACGGCGGCAAGAACGTGTTGCCGATCAACTTCAACGTCGAGGCCTTTGCGGCAGCGCTCAAGAACCACGGCCCGCGCGAGCTTGGCAGCTACTTCTCAGCGACAGAGCCGTTCAACGGCATCGTATGGATCACGCAGACGTGGAAAGACGCCGACAAGGGCTTCAAGGTGGGCCATGGCGGCGCAAACGCCCCTGCCAAACCGCAGGGCAGCGGACCGCAACCCAGCAAAGTGATCGGCCCTGTCGTTGGCTGCAGCACAAAAGACAGCGACGACGACCACCACGACGAACACCATGGCGGTGGCGGTGGCGGTGGCGGTGGTGGCGCTGGTTCGCTGCCGGTTGTGCATGGCAGTCGCCCCTGCCCCGACACGCCAGACGACACGGTGCAGCCGCGCGCCCAGGTCAGCCCGCCACGGACGGTCTGCGGTGGCGCAGGGCTTGACGACGACAGCATCAAGAACAGCAAGTTCAAGGTGGTCTCTTGCGATGACACTGACTTCTGGGGCGTCAGCAAAGCCGAAGGTGCTCAGCCCAATGCGCTGCGCATCATCCGCGGCGCTGCCGTCGACCAGGCCGCGTTCCCCGGTGGCCTCACCATCGCAACGAACCTGCCCATGTACGTCCACGGCGACGTCAACAGTGCACCGATGGCCACCGCGCGCCGCAAGGTGCTGCTCGCGGCAGATCGAATCACCCTGCTGTCGAACCAGTTCTCCGACGACTCGCGCCCCTGGAACACGTCGCGCCCGCTTCGAGAGGCGGGCAGCATTTCGGTGCTGGCGTCACTCATCACCGGCGTGCCCGAGACCAACACCAACATCGACCAGGGGTTGCGCGCTGCCGAGAGCTGGCGCGATCGGTACGCCCTCGTCGTCGGCAGCATCGTCGTCGGCTTCAAGAGCGTGCACGACAAAGACGTGGGCGCGTTCGTCGGGTTCAGCAAGGGCTTGAACCTGCAGCCCGACCCTCACCTCGCCGACCCACTGATTCAGCCCCCCGGCACGCCGCGTGTGATTGCGGGTGTGACGGGGCACTGGCGGCGGTGACGACGTCGTCGAGCGCTACTGCTTGAGCAGCGAGGGCCCCGTCCAGCAGCGGCGGCTCTCCTGCCCTGGCAGCGACCAGCCTTCTTTGTCTCCGGCTTTGCACTTCGACATCTCGACGGTCTTTTTGAACGTGACCGTTTCGAACTGCTTGTAGCTGCGGCCCACCGCACCACCTCCCTGCGCGAGCAGGTCAGCGACGTTGATGCCGCCATTGGGCAACACGCTGGCGCAGGCGTTGGCGAGCTTGATCGTGGCTTCGACGTCGACGACGTAGACTTGGCCTTCGGTTTTCCAGCGGCCGTTTTGCGGCTTCCACTGCTCGATCATGCCCTGCTCAGCACAGCCCTGGTCCCACGCATCGCGGGCGACCCACTGCTGAAACGAGTCGCGAGGCGAGGCATTGCACCCCGTCAAGGCCGTGGCGGCGACGACGAAGAGGCTGGTGACGACGAAGCGGGCGGTTCGAGTACGCATGGTGGACATGCTAGCAAGACACCACTCATTCCGAGGTGGTTTCATGACAGGGCAGGCAACAACCGACTGGCAGCGACGAGCGCAGGACCTCGAGCGCCTGTATCGCGTGGGCGTGGCGCTGTCGGCGGAGCAGAACAAGGACCGCCTTGTCGAGCTCATCCTGCTCGAGGCCAAAGAGCTCACCCGCGCTGACGGCGGTACCCTGTACCTCGCGGTCGACAACGCCGACGGCGACGCCACACACCTGCGGTTTGCCATTCTGCGCAACGACACACTCAAAACCGCGCGCGGTGGTACCACCGGCCAGGCCATCGACCTCGCACCCGTGCCGCTGTTTGACGACGACGGCCGGCCCAACCACAAAAACGTCGCGTCGTTTGCGGCTACCGCGCGGCGATCGGTCAACGTCGCCGATGCGTACTCCGAGCCGGGCTTCGACTTCGCGGGCACCAAGCGCTTCGATGCCTCGACGGGCTACCGCAGCCAGTCGTTCCTGACGATTCCGATGGTGAACAACGAAAGCCGCGTGATTGGCGTGCTGCAGTTGATCAACGCCCGCGACGACGACGGCACCGTGGTCGCGTTCGATGCGCGGCAGCAGGAGATCGTGGAAGCGCTCGCGTCGCAGGCGGCGATCGCCCTCGACAACCAGCAATTGTTGTCGGCGCAAAAGGCGCTGCTCGAGAGCTTCATCAAGCTCATCGCCAACGCCATCGACGCCAAGAGCCCTTACACGGGTGGGCATTGTACCCGCGTGCCGATCATCACCGAGCAGCTCGCGCGCGCGGCCTGCGACAGCACCGATGGTGCCTTCAAGGATTTCTCGCTCAGCGACGACGAATGGTACGAGCTGCGCATCGCTGCGTGGCTGCACGACTGCGGCAAGGTCGTGACGCCCGTGCACGTGATGGACAAAGCCACCAAGCTCGAGACCATCGCCGACCGCATCGACACCGTGCGGGCGCGCTTTGAAATTGTGCGCCGTGACCTCGAGATTGCGGCGTTGAAGCTGCCCGCAAGTGCTGAGGCCGAGCGCGCCGCGTTGCTCGAGCAACAGCAGCAGCTCGATGCCGATCTGGCGTTTCTCGAGGTGGCCAACATCGGCGGCGAGTTCATGTCGGCCGACAAGCAGGCGCGTGTGCGTGCGATCGCGTCGCGCACGGTCACGATTGGCAAGGTGGAACAGCCGCTGCTGACGACCAACGAGGTCGACAACCTGTGCATCTCGCGCGGCACGCTGACGGAGGCCGAGCGGCTGATCATCAACGGGCACATGGTGCAAACCATCAAGATGCTCGAGGCGCTGCCGTTCCCACGCAACCTGCGCCGTGTCCCCGAGTACGCCGGTGGGCACCACGAAAAGATGGACGGTGCGGGTTACCCCAAGGGCATCTACGGCGCCGACATGTCGTTGCCGGCGCGCATGATGGCCATTGCCGACGTGTTCGAAGCGCTTACCGCCCAGGACCGCCCGTACAAGAAGGCGAAGTCGTTGTCGGAGACAATGAAGATCATGGGCTTCATGAAGGTCGACAACCACCTCGACCCAACGCTGTTCGACTTCTTCATCACCTCGGGCGTCTACAAGCGCTACGCCGAGGAATACCTGCCCAAAGAACTGATCGACGTCGTCGACGAAGCAGCGCTTTTGGCGTTGAAGCCGAAGCCGTTTGCTGCACCTGATGACGATGAACGACGTCGACGGCACGCGGACTTCCTGCCGGAGTACCGCGCGCTCACCTGACCCTGGCGCTTGCGTTCAGACCTGCCCACCGAGGTGGGCGGCCAGGCGCAGCAGGTCGCCGAAGACGCCGCCGGCGGTGACCTCGCGGCCAGCGCCCGGCCCCTGCACGACCAGCGGCTGGCGGTCGTAGCGAGCGGTGCGGAAGGCGAAGATGTTGTCGGTACCCGACAGCCGCGCAAACGGATGCGTCAAGGGCAACTCGCGCAACGCCACCGACGGCGCGCCCTGCTCGGGGATGGTGCCCACGTAACGCAACACTGTCCCCTCGCTGCGCGCCTTTTTGATGCGCGCAGCAAGCGCGCGGTCGATGGTGGCAAGACCGGCCACGAGTTCTTCGATGGGCGCACCGAACGGCAGACCGGGTGCGAGGTCTTCGATGACGACGTCGTCGAGTTGCACGTCGCGGCCCATTTCGCGCGCCAGCACCACGAGCTTGCGGGCCACGTCGAGGCCGCTGAGGTCTTCGCGCGGGTCGGGTTCGGTGTAGCCAAGCGTGCGCGCCTGCTGCAGCAACGTGGAGAACGGCACGTCGTCACCGAGCGTGTTGAACATCCACGACAGCGTGCCCGACAGCACACCTTCGACAGCGATGACGTGGTCGCCCGTGTGCAGCAGGTCTTTCAGCGTGCTGATCACCGGCAACCCCGCACCAACGGTGGCCTCGCCGAAGTAGCGCGCGCGACCCGCCTTCGCTGCGGCTTGAATGGCCCGCCACCTCGACAACGGCCCCGACGCCGCCCGCTTGTTCGGCGTGACGACGTGAATGCCGCGCGAAAGCCACGACGCGTACTGGTCGACGACGTGATCGTTGGCCGTGCAGTCGACAATCACCGCGTGCGGCAAGTGCTCGGCGCGCACGTGATCGGCAAACGCGGCGAGATCGAGAGCGGTGTTCGACGACGACAACGCGTCGTGGGTGGCGTGGTCGGACAGCAGCATCTTTGACGACGACGCGATCGCTCGCACGCGCAGGTCGACGCGAAAACGCTCGAGCAATTCCTGCCGCTGCGACTCGAGCTGCAGCAGCAACGCCTGACCAATGCCGCCTGTGCCCACCACGCCCACCGAGACCGTGGTGGCCGACAACGTGAAACGTGCATGCACCGCTCGCAGTGCGCGGGTGCTGTCTTTGGCGTCGACGACGGCGGTGATGTTGCGCTCGGAACTGCCCTGCGCCACCGCGCGGATGTTCACGTTCGCATCGCCCAACGCACCAAAGAAGCGCGCGGCCACACCGGCACGCTCGGCCATGGCATCGCCCACCGCGGCGACGATCGCGCAGTTGCGTTGCACGACCACGTCTTGCACGTGCCCCTGGGCGCGCTCGGCGACAAACGCGCGCTCGACGGTGACGCGGGCGAGTTCGGCCTGCTCGTCGGGGATAGCGACACAAATCGAGTGCTCGCTGCTGGCCTGCGAGATCACACTCACCGACACGCCCACGCCGCGCAGTGCGCCAAACAAACGCTCAGCAATGCCAGGCACGCCCACCATGCCGGTGCCTTCGAGGTTGAGCAGGGCGATGTTGTCGATGGTGGTGAAGCCTTTGACGTCGTGCACCGCTGGGGCGGACGACGACGACGGCGCGCGAATCACCGTGCCCGGCACGTGGGGGCGGAAGGTGTTTTTGATCCAGATGGGGATGTTGCGTTCGACGGCGGGCTGCATCGTGCGCGGGTGCACCACCTTGGCGCCGAAGTAGGCGAGTTCCATCGCCTCGGCGTAGCTCATCTCGTCGAGCAACACGGCTTCAGGCACGCGGCGCGGATCGGCGGACAGCACGCCGTCGACGTCGGTCCAGATGATGATTTCGGACGCATCGAGAAACGCGCCGAAGATCGACGCCGAGAAGTCGCTGCCGTTGCGCTTGAGCGTGGTGGGCGTGCCATCGGGAAGGCTCGCGACGTAGCCGGTGATGACGACGAGACCGCCGTTGTAGACCTGCTGCAGACGTCGACGACTTTCGTCCCACTGCACCTCGGGCCCGAGCTCGGCCGGGGCCACGACCAACACCTTGCGCGCATCGATCCACGGGCACTGCAGGCGTGCGGCCAACAGCTGCGCCGACCAGACCTCGCCGTAGCCCGCCACGACCTCGTCGAGGGTTTCGGGGTGGCTGCCGAGCAGGTGGATCGCACGCAGGATGTCTTTGAGGTCGGCGGCATCGCTCGCAAACACATCCGCGAGGCGCGCGGCGTCGTCGGGCACGAGGGCCTTCGCGACGTCGACGTGACGGTCGACGAGCTGCTGCAGCTGCGTGTGCCAAACGGCATCGCGCGCCGCGGCTTTCGTGCAGCAGGCAAACAACGCGTTGGTCACGCCGGACATCGCCGAGACGACGACGGCGTTGTCGAGATCGCCGCGAACCAGATCGGCAACGCCGGCAATGCGCGCCGCGTCACCCATGCTCGTGCCGCCAAACTTGTGAACCCTGGACTGCCCCACACCACACCTCGTCGTCGTCGAGGCGCCACTGTAGTGCGCTTCGCGACCGATGCCGCACTGCACCACGAATGAGACACCGTTGTCGTCGACTGCCGCTTGCGTTGGCGCCGTTGGCGGCTAGCGTCCTGACCCATGCGAACCGTTTTCTCTGGCGTGGCCTTCGATGTGCAGCACGACGACCTGTTGCAGGTGGTGGTGTTGCGACGTTCGCCCACGAAGCTGAGCTTGCCCGATGTCGCATCGGCATTCGAAGGCGTGCACGCCGCCCTCGCCAGGGTGACCCGTGGCGATAGCGGCATCCTGGTCGACATGCGTGAGGCGCCGTTGCGCAACGAAGAGAACTTCGAGCAGGCCATGGGCGACGCCCTCGAACGCGCCGTCGCGGGCTTTCGACGCAAAGCGATCTTGGTGCGGACGGCGGTCGGTGCGCTGCAGGTCTCGCGCACCACGCGGACCGTCTGGGACGACGACCACGCCCGTCCCGAGGTGTTTCGCGACGAGAGCGAAGCCATGCACTACCTGCACAGCTGAAGGCTCTTTTCCATGTTTGTTGTCGACCTCATCTGCAGCGACGGCCATCTGTTTGAGGGCTGGTACGACAACCGCGACGCCTTCGACGACGCGGCCGCGCACAACGAACTCTCCTGCCCGCAGTGCTCCTCAACGCACATCGAGCGTCGCCCGGCGTTTCGCGGCGTGCTGCGTTCGTCGTCGACGATGTCACCCGTCGAGGCACCCGAAGCCTCGGCGCCGCCTGCGACCATGCCGCTTGAAGTGCAGCGTGCGCTGTCGCAACTGATCAAGCTCGTGAAGGCCCACACCGAAGACGCTGGCGATCGTTTCGCCCAACGTGCTCTCGCGATGCACAAGGGCGACGAAGCCCCCGCCGCGATCCACGGCACCACCACCGTCGACGAACGCGCCCAACTGCTCGACGAAGGGGTGCCCTTCGCGGCCATCCCGGTGCCCGACATCGATCAGAACTGAGCAACCGCCCTCAGGGCGCGAGCACGACGTTGTAGGAAACACCGACCACCACATCGTCGTCGGTGACATCGACACCGCCCTCGCGAAACCGCGGCAAGCGGAACCAGCGGCCCGTCAACGACCACGGCCCCCACACGCGCCAGCCCGCCTCGAGCGCGAGCACCAATGGATGCGCCACGACGTCGCCATCGACGATCTCTGCGGGCTGCGTCCAGCCACGACGCAACACGGTCGCCGAGAGCGTGAGCGCATCGGTGGCGATGGTGGCGCCGGCCTCGACGACGTTTGCTCCGGTGGCGGGCTCAACATGCACGCGCAGCAACGGCGAAAAGGTCCGCAGCACACTCGCCTGCACCCGAGCATCGACCACCATGCCGGCGGGTGCTTCCACGTCGACGATGCCGGTGCTGCCGCCCACGAGCACGCGGCGACGCTCGACGAGGTAGAAGGTCGAAAACACGCCGCGGCGGTGCCCAGCACCATTGAAGCCGATGGTCGAGCGCGCTTGCAGTGCCAGGCCGCCATGCGTTGCCTCGACGTCGAGACCGACCGCGCCGCCGAAGCCCGCAGCGTCGGCCAGGCCCGTGGTGGCCCCAAGCTCAACGCGCGGCGCGACGACGAGATCGCCCACGGCGACGGGGACGCGCGCTTCCACAACACCCGACGCCAACAGCCGTGTTCGTGCCACCGCGGTCACGGCGCCATCAGCGAGCACGCCGTCGAGGGGTGCACGTGCATCGGCCGCTGCCTCGACGGCCAGCTCCACCAGCGGCACAGGCGCAAAGGTGAGCCGCAGCGCGCTGAGTTCCCACGGGGCTACGGCGTTGGCGACAAAGGCCGTCGCCCCAAGCCCAGCCAAGGGCGTGCGCAGGCTTCCCCAGATGCCACTCGTTCGACGATCCCACGATGCCGCCGTCGTCACCCGGTCGACCGTCGCGCCGGCCCCCAGCGTCGCCACGAGGCGTCCAGCACGCAGCTGTACAGCATCGCTCGCCTGGCCGAGCCGGAACTCATCAACGACGCGTGCCAGTGCTGCGAGGTCGAAGTCGCCGCCCAGCCCCCACTCTTCGCACCGCCACCAGCGACAGCCGTCGGGGGCTGTTGGTGGGGCATCGAGCACGCGCACGGTGAGCGGGGCACGCAACTGCAACGTCAGCGCCTCGGTCTGCACGCCAACGCCAAGCTCAGCGACAGCAACGCCGTCGCCGTCGACAACGCCGCCACCTGCGCGTGCAGAAACGCGAATCCCGGCGACAGCGCCGGGACCCACATCGGCCGCGAGGGCCAGCATCATCACGAACCACACGGCGCCTCCGTCAGCGCCGCGACGTGCAGCGTTCAGAACATGTAGCGCACCGCAAGCTCGGCGCTCAGGGGGCTCGCGCGGCTGAGCTGCTTGCCGAAGGTGGGCAGGTCGCGCTGCTCGTAGGCGCCGATGCCCTGCGGCGTGCGCATGTTGAAGACGTTGCTGACGTCGGCGATCAACCAGATGTCTTGCGTCGTCAGGTCTTTCAAACGCCAGGCGACACGTGCGTTCATGCGAAACACGTCGGGCGTGCGAATTTCGATGTTGTCTTCGGGGTTGTCGACGTCGACGGGGTCGTAGCCTGCCGGGGCGCGCTTATCGAGGTAGTCGCTGTAAAACGAGTTGAGGAAGAGCTTCGAGAGGGGCCGACCGCTCTGGTAGGTGCCGGTGCCGCCAACCTGGAAGCCAAAAGGCAGGTCGTAGCTCAAGCTGACCGCCAGCTTGTGGCGCTGGTCGTCCTGCAGAAAGCCGTACTCAAACTCGCGCTGCGTCGGGTTGTCGAACGTGTAGGTGACATACTCGTCGGCGGTGCCTTCCAGCTTCGAGAGCGTGTAGGTGACGAGGGCCTGCCAGTTGTCGGCGAAGCGCTTCTCAAACATCACGTCGACGCCCATGTACTGGCCAACGGCCTCGTCGGGGGTATCGACCGAGAAGATGAAGCGCTGCTGGTTGTTGCGGAAGCCGACGGCATCGCTGCCATTGCGGTTCCAGATGACGTTGCTCTCGTCGTCTTCGAACATGTTTTGGCGGTGACGCCAGGTGAAGTCGACCGAGACGGCAGCGTTGTCGAAGATCTCGCGCTGCACGCCGAGGGTCACTTCGTGCATGTTTGGCGCACGGAGGCCCGGCTTGAACACCACAGCATTCGCCCCACCCTCAACACGGTCGAGCTTGTCGTACTTCCCGGTCAACTCATTATAGTTAAACGTTTTCGAACTCAGGCTACGACCAACGAACGACGGAACGGTCAACAGACCGGTCTCATTATAAAAGTGGTAACCACCGCGGATAACGGTTTTGCTGTCGCCAATGGGATCCCAGGCGGCACCAACACGCGGAGAGATATTGTTGAAGCTGAAGATTTCAACACCACCATCGGCAACATCGTTGTAGCCTCGCGATGAGTCGAAGCGGACGCCCGGACGAATAGTGAGCGTCTTGATGGGTCGCCACGTGTCTTGCACGTAGGCAGAAACCACGTTCGACGTGACGGTCTTGTTGAGCGGTTTGTCGTAGATGGTGAGCTGAAACGGGTTTCCGGCACCGGTGGTATCGGCGCTGTTCAAGCCGTTGTCGGTGAAGACTTGCCCGCCAGGAGCGAACTCCCTTGTCGTACTCCATGTGGCGGCGCCTTCGAGGCCACCCTTAATCTCGTGGTCACCGAAGAATCCCGACAAAAAGTAGCTCAATGAGCTGGCCCCGGTGATGCGGTAGCGGCGATCGTCGCTAAGCTTGGTGTCGTTGATCGTCGACGTGCCGTTAAACTGGTTCGTGTGGCCAGGGGTGCCGTTCGCCGCGCAATCGTCAAAATCGCTCGAGCAGTTCATCGGAAAGATGAACAGGCGACTTCCGCCATAGCCAACTTGCGTCTTCCAAAACAGGCTCGGCGACAGAGTCGTCTCCGAGGTCCCGAGAATCTGCGCGCCCCCCTGGAAGCGTTGGCGTTCGGCCGCAGCATGCACCTGCTGCTCGTCTCGCTGCCGTTCGTTCACAATCCAGGTAGGGTCGCCCTGCATCAGCAGTGTAAACTTCTGCCATGGTGCCGCCTGGAACTTTAGCTTTCCAAGACCATAGAAGGCGTTAAACCGGTCAGCTGGATGTACATAGCCACTGCCATACTCAGAGTTCAGCACCGGCGTCGTCACCACGCCATCAACATACTGACCGGAGAGATAAAACCACAACTTCTCCCGAATTATCGGTCCACCAACACTGAGATTTGCTGTCACCTGATTACTGTCATTCTTGCCGATTTCACTCGGATCAAGCAACTGCAGCTGGTTCGGGGACCAGTAGACGGAGCCGTCGAACTCGAACTCGTCGCCACCCGATTTGGTCACGATGTTGAGCACGCCGCCCGTCGTCGAGCCGTACTCCGCATCGAGAGCGCCGGTGAGCACCTGCAACTCGCCGATCGCGTCGAAGTTGAAGTTGGTCGAAAACGTCTGCGTGACCGGATCGGTGATGTTCAGGCCGTCGAGCAGGTAGACGTTCGACACCGCCGTGCCGCCGTGGATCGACGGGTTTCCCGACGCCACCGAGCCATCGGTCACGCCAGGCGTGAGCAACGCGACACTCTGGTAGCTGCGGCCCGTGTTGAGCCGGTCGGTGAGGTCGGGCGTGAAGCTCGAACCTTGTGTGCTCCGCGTGGTGTCGACCATGGGCCGCGTGGCCGTGACCTTGATGACCTTGTCTTTCGCGTCCGTCGCGACCGCCGCCTCGAGGACGTATTCGCGCTCCACGTGCTTGTCGATGCCGACGTAGATGTCTTGCTCGACGAAGCCGACCTTGTCGGGCTTGGACAACGTGACCGTGTAGCCACCAGGGTCGAGGTTCGGGAAGCGGAACGAACCGTCGTCGTCGGTGCGCAGCTCGCGCGAACCGCCGATCATCTGCGGCGAGGTGAGCACCACGAGTGCGTTGGCGATGGGTTCGCCGCCCTCGTCGACGACAACGCCTGCGAGTTCACCCGTCTGTGCAGCGTGCGCTGGCAGGCCTGCCAGCATCGTTGCTGCACAAACAAAGGGAACGCAGAGACGCGGTGCTCGACGGAGCGACCAGGTGGCCAACAGTGGCGACAGGGAGGTGCGCTTGGAGTTCTTCATGGTGTTCACTCGATGAACGCGGTGAGGGTGTAGGCGCCCGACGCATCGAGCAGAAAGCGGTGGACGACGACGAAGACAACGTCACCGTCGGTGACGGCCACGGCGTCGCGCTCGGGGTCCGCGGCAGTCGCGCCCGCGAACGACACAAGGCCCGTGCCGTCGGCGTTGGGTGCTTGCGACCACACCGTCATGTCGAGGTCGTCGGCACCGTCGAAGGCCAGCGACAACTTCAGTGTGCCGGTGCTGTCGGCCCTGAACGCGAACACGTCGGCTTCATCGGCAGTCGTGACGTCGCCGTCCCAGTCGCCAAAGGGATCGCCGCCGCCAACACCGCCGACGGAACCGGCAAAGCTGAACTCGACCGGCCCGAACTCACCCACACGCAAGCGCGCGGCGGTGGTCGCACCATCGAAGGTCTCGACGTCGGCGAGCAACTCGATGGTCAGGTCGTAGTCGCCTGCAGGGCCTTCGAAGCCGCCGACCGCGATGTCGACGACCTGGCCGGCGCGCACCTGCTGAAACGCCAGCTCCGGGTTGCCGGATTGTGCTCCCATGAAGTTGTTCTCGGGGATGGTGAACAGGTTGTCCGCCGTCAGCCCGGCGCCAAGCACGACGTCGTAGTCGCCACTGGCCGCAGAAAGCGTGACAGCGAGGGTGCCTGCACGCGGCATCACCACGCGGTAGAGGTCGAGGTCGGGGTAGGTCTCGCCCGTCGCTGCCATGTCGCCGCGCACGAGCACGATGTCGTTGACGAGCGCAAAGCCAAGGCGCTGCGCGTTGACATCGTTGGGCTCTTCTTCGTCGAGCGTCGCCGTGAACTCGGTGCTCTCGCACGCATCGCCCACGCCGTTGTTGTTGCCGTCGTCCTGGTTGGGGTTGGCGTTGCGCGGGCAGTTGTCGGCGCCAACGCAGCCCGGGGCTTCGCTTTCGCGGGCCGCCGCGTCGTTGCAGATGCCGTCGCCGTCGACGTCGGTGTCGCACGCATCGCCAGCGCCATCGTCGTCGAGGTCGGCCTGGTCGCCGTTGCTCACCGCAACACAGTTGTCGAGCACGTCGCTGAACTCGTCACCGTCGTCGTCGTCTGCGTTGTTGCATGCGTCGCCCACGCCATCGTCGTCGGCGTCGGCCTGATCGGCGTTCGCCGTCGCTGGGCAGTTGTCGACACCAAGGCAGGCCTCAGCGTCACAGAAGGAGTCGCCGTCGGGGTCAAGGACCGAGCAGTCAGCCCCCACAGCGCAGTCGTCGCACACGTCGCCAGCGCCGTCGTCGTCGAGGTCGCTTTGGTCAACGTTTTCGTCGTCCGCGCAGTTGTCGCAGGCATCGCCCAGTCCATCGTCGTCGCTGTCGGTCTGATTGGCGTTCACGACATCAAGGCAGTTGTCGATCGCGTCGGACACGCCGTCGTCGTCGGTGTCGGTGCAGGCATCACCCACGCCGTTGTCGTCGCTGTCGGCCTGATCGGCGTTGGCCACGTCGGGACAGTTGTCGAGCGCGCCGTCGTTGGCGCATGTGGCGGGGGCTGTTGCAGCGCCCACGTCGCAGACACCGTCGTTGTCGGCGTCGATCGCCGCACAGCTGCCCGCGGCAACAGCGCAAGGATCGCAGGCGTCGTCGATGCCGTCGGCATCGGTATCGCCCGTGTTGGCGTCAGCAAGGCAGCTGTCGCAGGCGTCGGCCACACCATCTTCGTCGCTGTCGACAGTGCCACCCGTCGAGACGGTGACGGACCACGCCGCACCAGCAACGCCGCTGATCGTCACGATGGCGTCGTCGCCGCTCAGCTCGAGGGCCGAGGTGCCCTCCACTTCAACGCCGTTGATAGCGATCGTGGCGTCGTCGTCGGCCTCGAACACCACAGTCGCGACACGGTTGGCGCTCGCAAACGTCTCGAGGATGAAGACGTCGACGTCGTCAGCGGCAGCCAACGCGCCAGACACCGTGAGCACACTGTTGTCGTCGAGCGTGAACGCAAGCGCATCTGCGCCGTCGTCGGCGAAGTCACCGGCTTCGGGCGCCGTCAGTTCGGCGGGGTCGTTCGCCACGGCTGGGCAGCTGTCGTCGTCGTTGGCCGTTCCGTCGCCGTCGATGTCGGCGTCGCACGCATCACCGAACGTGTCGATGTCGGTGTCTTCCTGCTCACTGTTGGCGATCTGCGGGCAGTTGTCGTCGCTGTCGTTAACACCGTCGTTGTCGTCGTCGGCATCGCACAGGTCGCCCGTGGCGTCGCCGTCGGTGTTGCGCTGGTCGCGGTTGGCCAGTGCCAGGCAGTTGTCGCAGGCGTCGCCAACGATGTCGCCGTCGGTGTCGACCTGCTCATTTGCCACCGCCGGGCAGTTGTCGCAGCCGTCGCCCACGCCGTCGCCGTCGAAGTCCTCCTGCTCGCTGTTGGGCAGCGCGATGCAGACGTCGCACGCGTCGCCCACACCGTCGAGGTCGCCGTCGTTCTGGACGACGTTCGCAGCGAGCGGGCAGTTGTCGCCCACGTTCGGCCGTCCATCGTTGTCAGCGTCGAGGTCGCAGGCATCACCGAGCTGGTCGCCGTCGGCGTCGCCCTGGTTGGTGTTCGCAACGCCTGCGCAGTTGTCGCAGGCGTCGCCAACACCGTCGGCGTCAGCATCGGCCTGGTCTGCGTTGGCAACCGCCACGCAGCTGTCGCAGACGTCGCCCACGCCGTCGCGGTCGCGGTCCTCCTGAAGAGCATTGGCGGCATCGACACAGTTGTCGGCGAAGTCGAGGTCGCCATCGTCGTCGTTGTCGTCGTCAGCATCGACGGCGCCGTCACCGTCGGTGTCTTCGCAGACATCGCCCACGCTGTTTTCGTTGGCGTCGAGCTGGTCGGCGTTGGCAACGGCCACGCAGTTGTCGGCACCGCTGCAGCCATCGACGATCAGCACACCACTGCACACGGCCAACGGCGCGTCACCGCACGGGTCGCAGATGCCATCGTCGTCGTCGTCGGCGTCGCACACATCGCCCTTGCCGTCGCCGTCGGTGTCGGTGTCGGTGCTGCACTGACCGTTGGCAGCGCAGCGTCCGGCGCCAGCCTTCTCGCAGTCGTCGTCCGATTCGCAGGTCACCGGGGCCGAGGCCACCGCGTTGCACGTATCGCAGGCATCGCCCACGCCGTCGCCGTCGCTGTCGAGCTGCTCAGCGTCGGGTGCATCAGCGCAGAGGTCGCACGCATCGCCCACGCCGTCGCCATCGGTGTCGAGCTGGGTGTCGCCGTCGGGCACGACGGTGTTCTTCACACCCACGCAATTGTCGTTGGCGTCGGCGACCGCGTCGCCGTCAGCGTCGGCGTCGCACGCATCGGGTGTGCCGTCTTTGTCGCCGTCGTTCGCGGCCAGGCACTCGCCACTCTCGAGGCACAGGCCGCCAGCGGTAACGCAGTCTTCATCGCTCGCACACGGCGCGCGCGGCGAGACGATCTCGAGGCACGCAGGCACTTCGCAGGCGTCACCGATGCCGTCGCCATCGACGTCGGCGGCTTCGCCGGTACGGTCGGGGCAGACATCGCAGGCGTCGCCGAGGCCATCGCCGTCGCTGTCGAGCTGGCCAGCGTTGAAGACGAGGGCGCAGTTGTCGAAGTCGTCCTCCACGCCATCGTCGTCGTCGTCGTCGTCGCAGACATCGCCCACGCCATCTTCGTCGGCGTCGAGCTGGTCGTTGTTCACCAGGGCCACGCAGTTGTCGCAGGCGTCACCGACGGTGTCGTCGTCGCCGTCTCGTTGTCCAGCGTTGCCGGCGAGCGAGCAGTTGTCCTCGCTGTCGTCCTGGCCATCACCGTCGTCGTCGTCGTCGCAGGCGTCGCCGAAGGCGTCGTTGTCGAGGTTGGCCTGGTCGGTGTTTTCAACGGTGCGGCAGTTGTCGAGCGTGGTCGGCTCACCAGTCACCGGCAGGTCGTCGCTGCTGCTGTCTTGCGGCAAGCAGAACGGGATGCCCTCTTCGCAGGCGATCGCAGCGTCGTCGATCTCGTCGCCGTCGGCGTCACCCGGGCACGACGCGGGCTGGTACTGGCCGAAGTACGCGCACGCCGCGGTGGCGACGTCGTTGCAGGCATCGCCGCGGCCAACACCGTCGGTGTTTTCCTGGCCCGGGTCACTCGTGTCGGGACACACGTCGCACACGTCGCCGATGCCGTCGCCGTCGTTGTCGAGCTGGTCAGCGTTGGGTTTCTCGGGGCAGTTGTCGTCGACGAGCCCGTCGCCGTTTCTGTCTTCGTCCGAAGCGCCATCGAAATCCTGGTCGAACGCCCGAGCGTCGATCGTGAGGGCGATGCCATCGAGTTGCTCGCGGTCCGCCGGCGCCGTCACCGTCACGAGTTCCGTCGCCACGAAGTCACCAGGCGTGACGGGAGCCAGCATGAGGTTCACGCCGGTGGAGCCACCGCTGCCGTCGTTGTCGGCGTAGGCAAAGAGCGTGAACTTGTCGCCCTCTTTCACGGGCACGTCGTCACCACCAGCCAGCAGGGCCAGACCGCCGAAGTCGCCGACCCAGTTGCCCTCGGCATCGAGCCGCACCTTGAGGTCGACCAGGGTGCCGCCCATGGGGAACTTGGGCGTGTTGACGGGGTCGGGGTTGAACCCAGGGTGCCCAAGGCCGTCGCGAATGGCGACGACGTAGACCTTGCTGATCACCGCACCCGACACGGCGTTGAGCGTCAGCTTGTACTTCACGGCCTCGCCGAGGAAGCGCAGGTTCAGCAGCAGCGGCCGACCAGGCTGCACGGTGGCGTTGAACGTCCCCGGGGTGGTTTCGCTCGCCGACACGAAGCCAAGCACGTTGCTTTGGTCGTCGGCGATGTCGGTGCCGTCGGCGAAGAAGATGTTGGTGGCGCCGCCGCCCTCGGTGACCTCGTAGGTGACGCTGATCGACGCTGCCTTCGTGCCTGCCACCGAGAAAATCAAGCGATCGCGCAGGTCGACGGTGTCCATCGAGCCGGTGACGATCACGGGCTCAAGATCGGGCACCACCTCGCCGATGTTGAAGAACTCGTTGGGCGGCAGGGTGTTCGGCTCGACTTCGGCAACCGTCTTGCCTGCAGCTCCGGCCGCCGGGGGCAGCAACGGACGCAGCGCACTCGAGATGGTGACCGTCCCCGACAACTGGGCGCCGGGGCGCTTGAGCTCGGGTGCCGGGCAAGCGCTCACGCTTACGAGTGCGGCGACGCCAATGCAGACGCGCAACAAGGTGGACGAGCTGAAGGCCATGGGCACATCCATCGACCGCCGGCATGCGCCGACGCAGCAGAAGACTCGAACAACAAGCGCTCACGCGCCTGACACCCGCCAGCAACAGTGGCGACGAGGTTGGTTAAGTCCGATGTCGACGGTGTGTCAATCTGAACACAAGTGCCGAATACAGTGCGGAAACCCGGACACAGTCAGTGCCGGCTACTCGCCGCAGGTCGACGAGGCATCGAGCGCTTCGTACCGGCGTCGGACGGTTTGAACGACGGGCTGCGCCGGCAGGTTCGTCGTGTCGCAGGCCGCCGACAGCGAAATCGTGTCGATGGAACGGCCGACGAGACTGACGCACGGGTCCACACCCACGTCGGCAGCGCGGTCGTCTTCGACCTTCAACGACACCTCGATGCGCGCGACCTGCACACACCCGGTTTCGCTGTTGGTCGTGGTGCGTTCGTCGACGAAGTAAAAACCGCC
Source organism: Myxococcota bacterium (assembly GCA_044349155.1). Classification (GTDB taxonomy): domain Bacteria; phylum Myxococcota; class UBA727; order UBA727; family VGSZ01; genus VGSZ01. The sequence continues at coordinate 7,487 of JBIKRQ010000048.1, read as the reverse complement.
GGCGGTATCCCGTGCGCCAAGCAGGGCGCGGTCGGTGGCGCCATCGCGCACCACGCCGTACAGCCAAAACACATCGGCCTCGACCTCGACAAGGTCGAGCCGGCGCTCGGCGAATTGCTCGTTGCGTGTGCAGCCTTCTTCGCCGGTGCCCACCGTGCGGCAGGTCTCAAGCTGCACAATCTGCGACGTGAACTGTGCGTTCAACAGCTCGTCTCCGCCACAGCCACTCAGTGCCAACAGCAGCGCCGCCATCGCCCGCTTCATGGTCCGCTCCCGGTGCCGTTGACGACGTCGATCGTGCGCTCACCAACGGGCGTATCGCCGCACGCCGCAGCGCCCTCGAGCACCGTGCGGTTCGTGACCGTGCCCGTGAGCGCTGTGCCGTCGGCGACAAACGTGATCGACTCGACACGGGTGGTGGTGCAGCCCGACGAACCATCGGTTTGCGTCGACGACCGCGACGTCGTGTGCGCATCGGCACGTGGGTCGGCGCCATCAGGCTGGGCGTCCATCACCCAGACTTCCTCGCCGAGGTACAGCAGCGTTGCGTCGCTGCGAAGATGCACACCCCACACCTCGGTGACGGGCGGGTCGAACTGGTCGGGCTCGACGCAGAACTCGCCATTGCTGCGGATGGAGCACTCCTCGGAGCGCGCGCGAACGGACTCGTAAAACGTGATGCCGTCGTAGCTGTTGGTGCAGCCCGCAGACGAAAGCACCGCCAGCAGCATCAGGCGTTTCATTGTGCTTCCTCGATCGCCAACACCGGCTCGTCGACGACGGTGCCAGCGATCGCGAAGATCGACTCGTTGACGGTGGCCGTGCCGCAGGCCTCGTTTGCGCCCGCGACGGCGGTGTACTCGCCGGCAAACACCCTGGCGTCGTCGACGTCGAAGTGACCGACCACGAACAGCTCATCGAAGGTCTGACAGCCGGTGTTTGTGTCGCTTGTGCTGAAGCGACGACGAGCAAACACGCATTCGCCGCCTTCGCCTGCACACCCGGGCGTGTTCAGCGATGTGCCATCGTTGTCGAAACTCACGCCCGCGAGGGTGCGGCCGTCGTCGGTGGTCACGGTGAGCGTGACGTCGTCGGCGTTGGTGCTGACGAACCAGCGCGCCGCGGTTTTGGTTTGACCAAGCTCGGCGGGATCGGTGCAGTTGCGCGACGCCTGCCCTGTCAGCGTGCACTGCTCGGTTTGCACAAGGGTGACGTCGAGGCCTTGCAGCTCAACCCCCGTTGCTGACCCACCACATGCCACAAGGGCTGCTGCCCACGCGAGCACAACGCAAAAACGAAAGACGGCGCAGGAGGTACCCACGCCGTCGACTCTACCCGGAACCCGACGCTGCACAAGCGCCGGCACGCTCAACGCTGCATTGCTTCTTCGGTGAAGTCGGCTTCGGTCAACGGTGCGTTGCCGTCGACCTTCTCGAGCAGCAGTTCGGTGCGGGTGCCGTTTTCGGCCTTCATCTCGAGCTCGACGGGCACCTGCTCGCCGTTGACCTTCTGCAAACGCTTGACGCGCAGGGTCTTGAGGGGCTTTTTGTCGGGCCCGAAGAACTCGATCTTCATCGGCACGAGCAGCTCTTTGTGCACATGCACGATGAGCTTGCCGTAGGGCGACCCCTCGAAGTTCGGCGTGACCGCGATGACGTGGACCGGCTGACCGCCGACATCACCGTCGGGCAAACGCTCCACGGCCACCTTGTCTTTCTCCGACGCAGGCAGCGGCATGAGGTCGACGTAGGCGAAGTCGGAGCCGAAGAACGACGAGCTGGCGTTGCCGGCGGCGATGCGGCGCACGACCTTGGCCTTCGGCACGTACACGTACTGGTCGGGCAAAGCCCCCTTCTTCTCGACGACGAGGAAGCTGGTGCCGTTGACATCGGCGGGCTTGGTGAATTTCACGAGCGTGCGCAGCATGTTGTCAGCACCGCGCATCGCTTTGATGTCGAGGCTGCGGGCGCGGGCTTCACCCTTGGCGGTGTAGAGCGTCATCTGCAGGGTGGCGGTGCCCTGCTTGAAGCCGACCGCGCCCTTGGCGAGGGCCTTGTTGATGATCTCCTCGGTAGACAACTCGGCAGCGGCAGCAGGCTTCGCGGCATAGGCCACGGTGGAGACTGCGACGGTAGCGGTGGCAACAGCGACGACGACGGCACGGGCAAAAGGCAACATCAACACGCTCCAGGGATCGGTCGGAACAGCGGTCACATCGAAACTTCGACGTCGCCCGTCAAGGCGCATTCAACGGTTCGAGTCGCCACACGGTCATCACACGGTCATGGATCGCCCCCGAGGGCGGGCCTTGCCTACATGTCGCATCGGCTGTGCCACCGACGAGCAGCCGTGTTTCGCAGCCGCTATCGTGCCGCTTCTGAGGTGCTCATGCGTGCAGCTGTGGTCGTCGTCGCGTTGGCGTTGTGTGGTGCCGCACAGGCAAAGGAGACGTTGTCGGCCCCGGTGCACCACATCCCGGGCCGGGCGCTCGTCCAGCTGCGCTCGTCGAGCGGTGCGCTTCCCGCGCGCTTGAAGCAACTCGGGACGCGCCACGGTGTCGACGTCAAACTCGTGCGCACCGTCGTGAATGGTTGGCAGCTCGTCGACGTTCGCGCCTACAACGGTGCCGTGCCGGATGAGGCAAAGACCGCATCGCTCGTGGCTGAATTCGCTGCTGACGGCGACGTGCTGCACGCCGAGACCGAGCGGTGGGCCCGCGCGTTTTTCACCCCCAACGATCCGTTCGTGCCGCAGATGTGGCCGCTGACACAAACGAACCTGTTTGCGGCCTGGGACGACGAACGCGGTACCGCCGCGCAGCGCATTGGCGTCGTCGACACCGGCCTCTTGCGCGGTCACGAAGATGTTGGCGCCAAAGCCATCACCGGCTTCGACTTCATCAGCGACTTCAACAACAGCAACTTCGCCGCCGACGGCAACGGCCGCGACTCCGACTTCGCCGATCCGGGCGATGCGTGTAACGGCGCGCCCAGCTCGTTTCACGGCACGCACGTCGCTGGCACCCTCGCGGCCGCGGCCAACAACAGCGTCGGTATCGTCGGCGTGAACCACAACGCGCGGCTGGCGGTGGTCCGTGCGCTGGGGCGGTGTGGTGGCAGCATCGTCGACATCATGGAAGGTGCGGTATGGTTGTCGGGCGGCCACATCGACGGGGTCACCGACATCGGCGCCGATCGCGTCAGCGTCGTGAACCTGTCGCTCGGTGCTGGCGGCGCGTGCGGCAACTTCGAGCAGCAGTCCATCAACACCATCAACGGCCTGGGCACGGTGCTCGTCGCTGCAGTGGGCAACGACGGCGGCAACATCAACAGCCCAGGCAACTGCCAAAACGTCATCTCCGTCGGTGCTGTCGACCGCAACGGCGCCAAGACCGCCTACACGTCGGCGGGCACGGGCTTTGGCGGCAACGTCACGATCTTCGCGCCGGGTGGGCTCATCACGCCGGTCGCCGAAAACGGCGTCATCTCGACACTGGGCCCACTCACGAACAACTACGGCTTCTTTCAGGGCACCTCGATGGCCGCACCGCACGTGGCAGGCATCGTGTCGCTGTTGCAGGCCAAAGACCCAACGCTCGATCGCGCGCGGATCATTTCGACGCTGACGTCGACGGGCACCACCTGCCCGACGTGTGGCGGCAAGGTGATCGTCAACGCCTCTGCTGCTCTTGGTGTGCTCACGCGCGGCGGCACGGGCACCGAAGACGACTTCGAAGAAAACGACGAGATCACAACGGCGAAGCGCGTCGCGTGCGGCACCAGCATCTCGGGCTTTGCCGCTGCGCGCGATCAAGACTGGTTCTTCGTCGACGTCGCACCGGGCCCGCTGACCGTCACGATGAGCGGCGGTGCTGCCGACCTCGACTTGTATCTGTTGCGCGCGGACGCGTTCCTCGTGCGTAGCCAGGGCGACACGTCGGCGGAGTCGGTGTCGTTCACGGTGACGACGACGGAACGGCTCAACATCCTGATCGATCCGTTCGCCAATGAGACGGTGGCCAACAGCGGCGCCTGGGCGCTCAACGTCGCCTGCACCGCCGGCACGATCGGCGAAGGTGAAGGTGAAGGTGAAGGCGAGGGCGAGGGCGAGGGTGAGCCCGGCGAGGGCGAAGGAGAAGGAGAAGGCGAAGGAGAGCCCGGCGAGGGCGAAGGCGAAGGTGAACCCGCCGAGGGCGAAGGCGAAGGTGAACCCGGCGAGGGCGAAGGAGAAGGAGAACCCGGCGAAGGCGAAGGCGAAGGTGAACCCGCCGAGGGCGAAGGCGAAGATCTCGTGCTGCCCACCGCCGATGCGACCTGTGCGCAAACGTCGTCGAGCACGTCGCTGCTGGGTGCCGTGCTGCTGCTCACGTTGCGACCACGTCGCCGTCGCTGACATCAAAGCCGGATGCTGCGTCGTCGTCGATTTCTGCAAGTGGCTGCGGGCGGTTTGGTGCTCGGTGGTGTTGGCGTTGGTGCTGGCATCGCCGCCATCCAACCGCGTGCTGGCTGGCTTGTGCCCGAGGGCGCGCCGGGTACTGCTCGTTTGCCAGCTGGCGTACGCGTCGTCGTCGTCGGTGGTGGTCTTGCCGGCTTGGCAGCGGCCACCACGCTGCAGGCGCGCGGTGCGCAGGTCACGCTGCTCGAGCAGGCGCCGCATCTCGGCGGCAAGGTTGGCGGCTGGACCACGTCGGTGTTGGGGCAAACACACACCGTCGAGCACGGCTTTCATGGCTACTTCCACCAGTACGCCAACCTGCGGTCGCTCCTGAAAAATGCGGGCGCGTTTGTCGTCGACAACAGCGGTCCAGCGTTTGTGCCGGCGGGCAGCTATCCGATCGCGTTTTCCGACAAGCCCACCGAGGTGTTCGGCACGCAGACGGCGGTGTTTCCGCTGAACCTGCTCGACGTGATTCGGCAGTCGCCGTCGTTGAAGTTCATGGAGTTTCGCTACGCCGATCAGCTCCTCGAGCTGGCGCGCTACGAAGGCGAACGCACGTACGCCCGGTTTGACGACGTCGACTTCGCCACCTGGGCCAAGAACGCGCGCGTGCCGCCCTCGATGATCGACCTGATTCTGCGCCCGTTTGGCGAAACCACGCTGAACCGCATGGAGCGGTTGTCGACGGCAGAAGCGCTCAAGTTCTTTCACTTCTACTTCACCGGCTCGCCCACGGGCCTGGGCTTCGACCTCGGCGCCAAAGACAGCATGGCTGCGGTGGTCACGCCGCTGCAGCGTCGGTTCGAGCAGCTCGGTGGCGTGGTGCGCACGCAAACGAAGGTGTCGCGGATCGTGCACGAACACGGCATGGCGCGCGGTGTGGTCGTCGGTGACGAGGTCGCGGTCGCTGCTGCCGACGTGCCGGCCACGTCGGGACCACTCACGGTCGCCGGCGTGCCGCTGTGGTGCGATCGACAGCGCGGCGTGGCCTTCGACCTGCGCTGCACGCACCAGGGCTGCCCGGTGGCGCCACGGCTCGTCGACGACGCTGTCGCGGGGTTCGACTGCCCTTGCCATGGTGGCCGCTACGACGCCGACGGAAACGTACTCGCCGGTCCGCCGCCGCGGCCGTTGTCGCAGTTGCCGATCGTGAACAACCAGGTGGCCCTCACGTCGCGCGCAGGCGAGTTGCTCGACGCCGACGTCGTCATTGTTGCCTGCGACACCACTGGCACACGCAACCTCGTGCAACGCAGCGGCCTCGACACCATCATCGACACGCACAGCGTGCAGGAAGCCGAGCCGTTCTCCGTCGTGCGGCTGTGGCTCGATCGGCCGGTGCGCACCGATCGCGCGGCGTTCTACACGACGTCACGGTTTGCCCTGCTCGACTCGCTGGCCATCTACTCCTCGTTTCAAGCAGAGTCGGTGCTGTGGGCCAAACAGAGTGGCGGCAGCGTCGTCGAGCTGCATGCCTACGCCATCGAAGACGCGCGCTTGTTGCCCGCCGAATTGCTCGCCGATGCGATGCAGAAGGAGATGCTGCAGGTGCTCCCCGAGCTCGTGGGCGCCCGCGTGCTGCATCGCGAGGTGCAACTGCAGCGCACGTTCACGCGCTTTGCACCTGGCGACCATGCGCGGCGCCCGTCGACGACAACAGCGCTCGATGGCCTGTTGTTTGCGGGCGACTGGGTGAAGATCGACGCCCCCGTGGCGCTCATGGAAGGGGCCGTGGTGTCGGGCAAAGTCGCGGCCAACGTGGTGCTCACCGCGCGCGGCGCTGCCCCCGAGGCGATTGCGATCGTGGCGCCAGCCGGACCGTTGGCCTGACCGGATTTCATCGTTCTTTCAGCTGGTTACAGCCTACGCACCTTCGTCTACTTCCACCGCACCGCTGCTACATGGCGGTGTGCGGAAGACACCCAGCGCGTCTGCCCCCGTGCACGAAGCGACCGCATTGACGGCGGCGCTGCCCGCTGCTGGCCGGCGCACGGGGACAACACCCGCGGCATCAAGTGCATCCATGTCGACGTCGAGTGCCCTGATGTTGGGCGCGCACAACGACTGCGGATCGTCGCTGCCGCCGTCGCCACCGCCATTGCCCGCGCGCACGACGGGGAACTGAAAGCTGTTGCTGCCGTCGAGAAACGACGTGGTGCACGTGATGGGGTTGAAGCCGTTGCCCGCGGCGTTGTCGATGAACAACGAGCTCGTCAACGTGACGCGCGATGCATCGCCGGTGACCGCGCCGCCAAACGCCACCGGCCCGGGTGCGGCGTTGCCGACGAACGTACTGAAGTCGATCGAGCCGCCAGTGACGCCGTCGAGGAACATCGCCCCCGCCAACGACGACGACGCCACATTGCTGTCGAAGGTGACGTTCTCGAAACGGATGCTGCTGCCTGGGCCGACGTACGCACCGCCGGCAGCGCTCGCGCGCGAGAGTCTGATCGTCGACGACGTGAGCGAAAACGTATTGTTCTGCACGTACAACGCGCCGCCCATCGATGGCGCGCGATCGTCGATCGAGGCATCGGTGACGACGACGTTGTGCATGGTCGTTGTCTCCTGGTGGTAGCCGACGCGAAAGAAGGCACCGCCAAAGGCATTGCCGTGGCTGCCATCGATGCCCACGCCACACAGCTCGACGTTTTGGAATTCGCCGTCGACCGAGATGGTGCCGCCGTTGCCGCCGTTGCCGGGGTTGCCGCCCGTGCCCGTGGCGCTGTTGTCGACGAAGACGCTGTTCACGACGACGAGCGCGCTGCCGAGGTTGCCCAACGCCCCGCCGTTGCTGCCGCTGTTGTTGGCGAACGTGCTGCCAACAATGGTCGTAGCCCCGCCGCCGATCGACGAGATGGCGCCACCGGCAACGTCCTGCCCCGTCGTGGGCGCGTGGTTGTTGGTGAAGGTGCAGTCGAGGACGTCGAGGGTGCCGCCCAGACGAAACACGCCGCCACCGCCCTGCAGGGTGTCGCTGCCATCGCCATCGCTCGTGCCCTGCGTGATGCCGAGGTGCTGCAGGGTGACGTGTGGTGAAACCTGGTCGA
>JBIKRQ010000047.1:0-25237 GCA_044349155.1 Myxococcota bacterium | reverse complement strand
GTCCTCTCACGGAAGGCGAAGATGCGTTTACGAAGGTCGAGGGAGAGCGGAGCAGGCATCACACAGTCAGATCACGCCGGATCGCGAATGGGATCGGTCGATCGATCGATGGAAGAAGCGCTGTAGCAACCGATCAATTCCGTTCATCGTCCGGTTATAAATTTGGCATAAAGAGGCACCGTGAAACCGCTCTTGCTGTCGGCCTTAACAATGCTTCTGCCTGGCGCTGCGCTCGCCACATGTCTTGGTGATGATGGCCTAAGCCACTACCCAAATGTGTCCATTGAAAAGGAGATCCGGGAGTCGGACTTCATTGTCGTTGGCAAAGTGAGTTCTCGACGCATTGTGGTCGACGTAGAAGACGATCCACAAGGATACGCAGCCGAATTGTTTCAAGTCGAGGTCGAGAGCATTCTCTCAGGCGACCCCGATATCCACACGATACACCCCTACCCAACCATCTACTCATCAAATGACACCAGTCGCTTCCCATTCGACCTTGGTGAGACTTATCTACTATTCGTCTCAGACGGCCAAGATGGTCGATGGGTAAACACCTGCGGCAACTCTGACACATACAAATTAAGTCAGAAAACAATCGAGATTATTAAAAAGACAGTCCCACAGACGCTGCAGGAGTTTCGCACCGCGATCAACCTCGTCAGGGGGATGACTCGCCACGGTGACCTCACCAGAAGCGCAAGCCAAGCAAGCCGCCACGGCCTCGATGTGCTCAACGTGAGTTGGCAAGACACGGCCCGCTTCGGTGGCAGCAGGTTTGGCCCCACCATCAGCGATGTCACGTTGCAGGTGCGCGAGCCCGCCGACGGCGGCTTTCGCACCCACCTGCTGCCGGTGCTGCGCTTCCCCAACTTCAGCGCCAAAACCGCCGACATCGCCGCGGAAAAGCTGTGGATCAACGTCGGCAACCAGGCCGACGGCGCCAAGCTCGTGAGTGTGCCGCTCACCGAGGTGCTCTCGCATCTGCGCGACTACCTGAGCGTGCCCGACGACGTGCTCGGCACCGGCAACCTGCTCGCCGACCGCGATACGCACATGCTCGTCGGCGCGCAGCATGTGTTTGTGCCGATCCCAAAGACGGGGAAGGCCGAGTTCAACCCCGTGATCTTCAACTACCAGTCGAGTGCAGGAAACCCTGCGGTGCTCACGCTGTTGGCGACGCGCGAAGGCACGTCGGTGGCGGTGATCGAAAACAGCGGTGACGACCAGAGCTTTCCAGGCGGCGGGCAGCAGCTGTTCTTCAACAACCACGGCCAACGCACCGTGCTCACCGCCGAGCGCAAAAGCGGCGTGAAGGCGCGCGTCGAAGCAGGTCATGCCGGCGCCCTCGACGAAGGTGCCGAGATGATGCTGCTCATCCAGGTGCCGCTGAAGTTCAAGGAACCGCGCTTCGCCGAGGCCGACGGCAGTATCGACAGCCCTGGAAGGTCTGGCTCGGGCGACGAGGGCGGCGGGCTTGGCGCACCGAAGGCAATGGCCTCGGCCAAAGCCCCAGCGAAGGGCCGCAGCGCCGTCAGCGACGTCGAAAACACGGTCTGGGGCCATGGCACCGACCTCGGCCCCGTCGTCGAAGGCCACAAGCTCACCCTTGAGCGCGACACGCGCTTCCCCGTGCGTGTGACGGTCCAGTTCTACACAGCGACGTCGACTGGCGTTGTCAGCAGCGATCTCGCAGCCGTGAAGCAGCAGATCGACGCCGTGTATGCCAAGGGCGATCGCGTCGGCTCACTGGTCGTGCCCGAAGGTGCCCGCCACCGGCCCACCGCCTGGATCCTCGGCAAAACGCCGGCGGCGAAGCCCACCCCGCCGATGCCTGTGCCGCAGCCTGTGGTCGAGCCAGAAGCGACCGTGACTGCTCCACTGCCATCACCAGCAGCGCCACCAGAAAAGAGCCTGTGGCAGCGCTTCAAGGCGTGGCTGGCCGACTGAACCCCAACCACGCTTCGCGAGCCATCCCGAAAAAGAAGGCCGCGCTGCACGGCGAGGCCTCCCTCACGCTTCTCATCTCCAGACACACGCTGGAGAAGCCATGAACCGCACCCTCGCGCTCACATTCGCCACTGCCCTCGCGTCGTTCGGCTGCGCTGAGAACACCGCACCACCCGACGACACCACCCTGCGCATGCGCGTCGATCGCCAGGTCGGCGAGGGCAAGAACATCTTTGGCAACGACAACTTTGAAACACAGGCCACCAGGCCCGGCGAGTTTGTTGCGTACACCGGTTGGCTCAGCACCGACGACGTCGCCGTCATCAGCGCTGGCCCCTTCGTCTCCGAGGCCATGGTGATCGACGGGTGGGAGTGCACCGGTTTGGACGCACCGATTGGCGTCCCGCCCGATGATGTCGTCGTCGATGGCGCGGCGGCTGGCGTTGTGTTGGTGGTGCCCGCTGATGTTGAGCTGCCAGAAGCGGGCGTCGTCAGCGATCTGGGCGACATCGAGTTCGACATCAACTGGCCGAGCTACCGCGTCTCCGTGTCGGACGCAGACCGCGAAGCTGGCGCCGTCAAAGGACTCGACACCTACGGAGCAGAATGGGCGATTGTCGACGAGCTGACGGCTGAGGCCAACGATCAGCCCTTCGTTCGGCGCTGACCTTGATGATGCGGCGCACTTGACGTCGACGAGGTCGCAGTCGTCTGCTGCGGCCCATGAGCCACGACGATCCCCTTCGCCTTGCTGACATGTTCGATGGTGCGGAAGCGTGGGGCACGGCCCTGCTGCCCGTTTTGCGCGCGCAGCCCGACGTGGCGACGTTTCTCGGACCGCAGCGCAGCAAGAGCATCGTGCCGGTGCGCGAGCTGACGTTTCAGGCCCTCAAGCCGCACACGCCAGCAGGCTGGAAGGTCGTGGTGTTCGGCCAGAACCCGTACCCGCGCGTCGAGAGCGCGACGGGGATCGCGATGTTCGACAACACCTTTTCTGACTGGAAAGACAGCCAGTTCGGCAAGGTCACGTCGGTGCGCTGCATCATCAAAGCCGCGGCGATGTGGAAGCACGAGGTGCCGAAGTCGACGTCGATCGCCGACATCCGCGCGCTGTTGAACACCCACCACGTCGTGCCACCGCCCGAGTGGTTTCAAGCGATGCTCGTGCAGGGTGTGTTGTTGTTGAACGCCGCCCTCACCGCCTCGAGCGACGACGCGCTGTCGACGGCGAACCACACCAGCTTTTGGAAGCCGGTGGTCGAAAAGGTCGTCGAGGAGATCTTCAAGGCCAAAGCGACCAGCGACAACGCCGACGAGCGCGGCGTGGTGTTTGCGTGGTGGGGCAGTCACGCCAAGAACCTGCGCAAGGTCGTTGAGAAAGTGGCGAAGCAGTACCCGACGGTTGCGGTAGCCCACGTCGACCACTGTAACCCCGCCGCTCAGGGCGACATGTTTTGCGATGGCCACCACTTCGCCGACGTGAACGCGGCGTTGTCGTCGTTGTCGATGAAGCCAGTGGACTGGTTGCCGTCGACCGGGTGGAACGCGTCTGCGGGTGCCGACGCGCAACGGATGGGTGATTTCATCGACAAAACGCGCGAGCTGCACAAGCTCTACCTCGAGCGTTTGCAGGGGGTCGGCGACGAAAAGCTCGAGGAGATCGCCGCCATCGACGGCATCGGCGCCCTGCCCCTGCCGAGCTTTGCCGAAGCGACCGCCCCGCTGTTGCAGCTGATGCCCGCCCTCAAGCTGTACATCGAAAAGTCGCGCACGTTCGCCGAAGCCGCGGTGGCCAAAGGCAAGCACGGCGGCCTTGGTGTCGACGACGTGGCGGCGCTGTTTTTGTACACGACCGAGTCGCCGCTGTACCGCGCCCTCAACGCCGTGTTGCGCGATGCCGATCGCAGCAAGCTTGCGCCGTGGCGGCTGTATCTGCGTCGACTGTTCGCCGCCTGCGAAGCGCTGCCGGCGCAGAAGCAACCGCTCTACCGCGGCGTGGGCAAAGACCTGCGCGCCGAGTACGCCGTGGGCCGCACGGTGGTGTGGTGGGGCGTGTCGTCGTGCACGCCGAAGCTGTCGGTGGCGCGCGGCTTTTTGGGCAGTGCGGGCAAGCGGATGTTGTTCGTGGTGGAGCCCACGTCGGCGCGCGCGATCCAATCGTTCTCGGCGTTTACCGGCGAAGAAGAATTGGTGCTCTTGCCGGGAACCTCGCTGCAGGTGGTTGGTGTCGACAACAGCAAAGACGGCTTGAGCACCGTCACGCTGCGCGAACTGCCGGAGCGACGCGTGTCTTGATTCGACCGCGTCTGTCAAATTCTTCTTTTTATTCGAGCACTTGTGATGGTGCACACGTACGAAGAAGCGCTCCGCCGATCCACCCGTAGATCGTTTGTCACTGTCGTCCGTTGAGGTTGTTCATGCGCCAACACCGCCGCCTTCCCCTCGTGTTCACTGTTGCCTGCGCCTCGCTGCTGGCCACGGCCTCGTCGGCCGAGAAGGGCTGGGGTCTCGTCGGTGGGCCAGGCGCTGCAGCCGCCACCGCCGACGCCACGGGTGCGGCCAACCGCTTGTCGCCCCAGGCGCTGCAGGAGTTTCGCGCGGCGATCAACCTCGTCACGCAGATGCCGGGCGATGGTGCGCTCACCAGCCGCGCCAGCCGTCACGGCCTCGATGTGCTCAACGTGATGTGGGAAGACACGGGCCGCTTCGGCGGCAGCAGCGTTGGCCCAAACATCAGCGATGTCACGCTGCAGGTGCGTGAGCCCGTCGACGGCGGCTTTCGCACGCACCTGCTGCCGGTGCTGCGCTTCCCCAACTTCAGCGACAAAACCGCCGACATCGCCGCCGACAAGCTGTGGATCAAGGTGGGCAACCAGGCCGACGGCGCGCAGCTGGTGAGTGTGCCGCTCACCGAGGTGCTCTCACACTTGCGCGAATACCTGAGCGTGCCCGACGACGTGCTCGGCACTGGCAACCTGCTGTCTGACCGCGACTCGCACGTGCTCGTGAGCGCGCAGCACGTGTTCGTGCCGATCCCAAAGACGGGCAAGGCCGAGTTCAACCCCGTGATCTTCAACTACCAGTCGAGTGCAGGAAACCCCGCGGTGCTCACGCTGTTGGCGACGCGCGAAGGCACGTCGGTGGCGGTGATCGAAAACAGCGGCGGCGACCAGAGCTTTCAAGGCGGCGGGCAGCAGTTGTTCTTCAACAACCACGGCCAACGCACGGTGTTCACCGCCGAGCGCAGAAGCGACGTGAAGGCGCGCATCGAAGCTGGTCAGGCCACCGCGGCTGATGCTGGTGCCCTCGACGAGGGTGCCGAGATGATGCTGCTCATCCAGGTGCCGCTGAAGTTCAAGGAACCGCGCGCCGAGTCTGGCGGCTACGGCATCGGCGGTCTTGGGCTTTCTGGCACGGGCTACGGCGGTGGCGGACTGGCCGCCCCCAAAGCCATGGCCACCGCCGAAGCGCCGGCGAAAGGAAGCCGTCGTGCCGTGAGCGACGTCGAGAATGCGGTGCTTGGCCATGGCACCGACCTCGGCCCCGTCGTCGAAGGCCACAAGCTCACGCTTGAGCGCGACACACGCTTCCCCGTGCGCGTGACGGTGCAGTTTTACAAAGCGACGTCGAATGGCGTGGTGAGTGCCGACGACCTCAAGGCCGTGAAGCAGCAGATCGACGCCGTGTATGCCAAGGGCGACCACGTCGGCTCGCTGGTGGTGCCCGAGGGGGCGCGCCACCGCCCCACCGACTGGATTTTGGGCAAAACCCCATCAGCCAAGCCGACACCTGCGCCAACCCCTCCTGCGCCGATGCCCGTGCCGCAGCCTGTGATCGATGCAGAGCCCGCTGCGGTGGCGCCGATGCCTGAACCCGTGGCGGCGCCCGAGAAGAGCCTGTGGGAGCGTTTTAAGGCGTGGCTGGCCGACTGAACTGAACTGACCTGAAGGACCGCACCTTCGCCCACACGACACCACCCACCACGGGTGGTGTTGTTGTTTCATCCCGCACGACTTCGATGATCGAAGATCAGGCGGTGACCTGCTTGAGCAGCGTGTAGCTGTGCTGGCGGCTTTCGCTGTCGGGGGCGGTGCACATGACCATCACCTCGTCGGCACCCGTGTCGTCGACCAGGCGCTGCAGCTGCCGGCGTGCGCTGTCGGGGCTGCCGACGATGGCTTTGTCGACCCACTGCTCGGCGAAGGCGCGCTCGGCGGGCGTCCACGGGTAGGCGTCGATCTCCTCGAGGGTGGGGTATGCGGCGGGCCGTCCGCTGCGCAGGCGCAGAAACGCGAGGGCCGTGGGCATGGCGAGGCGGCGGGCGAGCTCGTCGGTGTCGGCGACGATGGCGATCGCGCAGATCATCGCGTGCGGTGCCTGCAGCGCTGACGACGGGCGGAAGCGTTGGCGATACAGCCGCAGTGCCGGCAACGTGTTCTCGGCGCTGAAGTGGTGGGCGAACGAAAACGGCAAGCCGAGATCGCCGGCCAAACGCGCGCTGTAGTCGCTGCTGCCGAGCAACCACACCGGCGGCTCGTGGCCAATCGCCGGCATCGCCTTGATGTGTTTGTACGGGTGCCCCTCGGGGAAGTCGTTGCGGAAAAACGCAAACAACTCGGCGAGCTGCTCGGCAAAGTCGTGGCCGCCACCATCGTGACGACGCAAGGCACTCGCGGTGAGCTGGTCGGTGCCAGGCGCGCGACCAAGGCCCAGATCGATGCGCCCGGGGTAGAGCGCTTCGAGGGTGCCGAACTGTTCGGCGATGGCGAGGGCGGCGTGGTTGGGCAGCATCACGCCACCAGAGCCCACGCGAATCGTCGAGGTCGCTTGCGCCACGTGGCCAATCAGAACCGCGGGTGCCGACGACGCAATGCTTGGCATGCCGTGGTGTTCGGCGAACCAGTACCGTTGATAGCCAAGGCGCTCGACGTGCTGGGCGAGGGCTGTGGTTTCGGCAAATGCCGCAGACACGGTGGAGCCCGTGCGCAAGGGCACCACGTCGAGGACCGAGAGCGGCACCGTGCGGCCTGCGGGATTTTGCATGCTGCGGCTATAGCGATCGACGTCGTCGTACGCACTACACGAGCGAACGCGACTGACTCGCGGGGAAGCTCAGGCGCACCGTGCAACCCTTGAACGCCCCAGCGCTCTCGAGGACGACGCGGCCGGCGTGGTCGGCCACGATCCGGTGCACGATCGCCAGGCCCATGCCCTTGTGCCCACTGCCCGCGCGCGTGGTGAAAAACGGCTCGAAGGCGCGCTCTTTGTGGTTGGCCGCCACCCCCTGCCCCGTGTCTTCGACGACGAGACGCACGAGCTTTCCGTCGAGGGTATCGGTGCGAATGGTGAGGGTACCGCCGTCGGGCATCGCCTCTTTCGCGTTCAACAACAGCTGCACCAACGCCTGCTGCAACTCGCCGGCACGACCGCGAAGACGAGGCAGTTCGGGTTGCAGCTCCTTTTTCAACTGGATGCGCGCCGCAATGATCGGCCGCGCCATAAGCGCCACCGCCTGCTCGACGACGGCGTTGAGGTCGACAGTGCCCATCGCCTGCTGACTCGTGTCTTGCGAGAGCTTCAACAAACTCTCGACGATGTCTTTGATGCGCAGCGCTTCCTTCTCGATGTCTTCCAGATGCGGGCGCACCCGGGTGTCGGCCTTGTCGGACCGCAACAACGCCAACTGGGCTGAGCCCAACACCGCCGCCAACGGGTTGTTGATCTCGTGGGCCACACCAGCGCCAAGCTCGCCGACCGCCGCCATCTTTTGCGTGTCGATCAGCTGGTTCTGTGCATCTTTCAACTCGGCCGTGCGCTCGTCGACGCGCTGCTGCAGCTCGTCGTTGAACGCCCGCAAGGCGCGGTCGCGGGCTTCAATCTGGTCGGCCATGCCGTTGAACGTGGTGGCCAACGCCGCGATCTCGTCGTTGCCGGTGACGGTGGCGCGCACACGTCGTTCGTTCTCGTCGCCACGACCAAAACGGTTCACCACATTCGTGAGCGCTTCGATGGGCAGCACCAGCCCGCGCGCGAGCACCAGGCCCGCCATCACCGCCAACACCAGTGCCACCGCGACCCAGAACAACACCCGCCGCTGCAGCTGTGTCACCGCCGACAACGCCGCACTGCGATCGCGCTCGACGACAACACCCCACGTGCGATCCCGCCCGCCCGCCAAACGCCCCAGCCGCGCCCACGCGAGCAGCTTCTCGTCGCCATCGTCGTTCAAGTTGGCCACACCCGATGCAGGCTGGTCGGGCGAAAACAGCGCCACCATCGCCGGCGACGACGACATCGGCGCCCGCTTCAACATCTGGGCGGTGTCGGTGTGACAGACCGCGCGGCCCTCGAGGTCGGTGAGCGCTGCCACCATGCCTTCGTCTTTGGCCTCGACGAAGCGCTCGTTCAAGCGGCGCAGGCTGAGCTCGACCGCCACCACCCACGGCTGTTCCTCGACGACGCCATCTTTGCCCGCCACCTGCGGGCCCGGCACGCGCACGGCCAACACAATGAACGGCGCGCCGCGCACGACGTCGACGTACGGCACGCCCACGGCTTTGCCGGCAGCCAATGCCTCATCGAGGGGCACGTGACTCGCAAACACTTCAAGCGCTGCGGGCGAGAACGCTTCGTGGTCGGCGAGGCCGGCATCGCTGCCGACGACTTGCTGAAAAACCGGCGGCGTGACGACGTCGCGGCTCTTGCCGTTCAGCAACGCCACCGCCGTGCGCGACGCATCACCGCGGTAGATGAGCCACAGCGCCCCAGGCTGCTCGGCAGGCGACAAGCGATCGAGCCCGAGCAGCGAGGCCTGCTTCAAATCATCCAGGCTGCCAAGGATGGTGGTCTCGGCGAGCTCGGCGAGGTGGCGTGCTTCGGCGTCGAGGCTGTCGGCGGCGGCGTGCTTGACGGCGTCTTTGGCGATGAACACCGACGACACGCCGCTCACGGCGACGGGCAACACCGCCACGAGAAGCAACACCGCCGAGAGCTTGAAGGTTAAACGCACGCGGCGACCATAGCGCGATCACATCACGGCAATGGCGGACCGATGATCTCCGCCGACGACAACGGTTCGGTCTCGCCGCCCACGCCGCCATCGCCACCGACAATGAGCACGCGGTCGTCGTTCAGCGCCACCGCTGCGTGCACCAACCGCGCACGGGTCAACGGTGGCAACGGCGTGACGATGTCGTCGGTGCCCAACAGATCGACGGACGCGGTGGGGTCGTCGGTGCTGCCCCCCGCGATGATGATGCCCAGGCCCGGCACGCGCGTGGCGGTTGCGAACAAGCGAACCTCGGTCATGTCGTTGAACAGGTCGCTCCACGTCGACGTGGCGGTGCTGAAGGTGGCCATGCTGGCCTTGCCGGCAAACCCGTCGTCGCTGTTGCCCTCGTAGCCGCCGAAGATCACGAACCGGCTGCCTTCTTTGACACCACACGCAGCAGCACGCGGCTCGTCGAGCGACACGCCGTCGTCGAGGCTGTTGCTGCCCGGATCGAACACCTCAACGCTCGACAGCGCAGCACCGGTGCTGCCCGCACGCCCGCCGACGATGAGCATGGTGTCGTCGTTCATGAGCGCCACCACATGGCCAAAGCGTGGCTCGGTGAGCGTGGCGCGACGGGTCCACGATGTGAGTTGCGGATCGATGGTGATCACCTCGGCAAGCGTGGTGGCACCATCGCGCCCGCCGACCACGACAATGCCGCGACCACTGCCCAGCTGTGTGGCCGTCGTGAGGTCGCGCGCGCGCGGCAGCGACGGTGCGGGCGAAAACAACCCGGTCGCCGGGTCGTAGACCTCGACGGTGGCGGTGGGCGTGTAGCCGCTGTCGCTGTCGCCGGTGACGCCGCCCACGACGAGGACGCGGCCGTCAGCGAGGCGCTCGGCCGCATGGCGCGCGCGCCCCGTGCCCATCGCTCCGGTGGCCGTGAACGTGTTGGTGGTGGGGTCGAAGAGTTCGGCAGACGATGTGGCTTCGAGTGCTGAACCGGTACGACCACCAACGACGAGGACGCGGCCGTCGTCGAGCAGCGTGGCGGTGTGGTTGGTGCGCGCCACGTTCATCGCCACCTCCTGCTGCACGCCCACGCAGGTGCCGCCAACAGCGACAAAGCCCGCGCCGCAACTGAGTTCTTCGCGCGCCGACAACGTGTAGGTCCCCGACGACGCCAGCACCGGTTGATTGGCGCCGTCGACGACGATGTACACCTTGCCTGGGCCCACGCCGAACAGCAGGAGTTCTTCGCCATCGACAACGTTGCTGTTCACGTCGGTGCAGGAGCCAGCGATGAGCGTGGCAGCGCTGCAGGCGATGTCGCTGCTGGCGTACAGCGCTGCGTCGAACGTGCTGGTTTCAAGCGTGATGCGCACGTTCGTCGTCGTGGCGAGCGTGAGTGCGTAGACGCGATCGGCGCGGCCTTCGCCACTGCACGCAGCGCTCTCGTCGTCGGTGGCGGTCGCGGTGGTGCCCGACAACGGCACGCCCAACGCGATCGGCAACGCGTCGGCGCAGGTTTCGCCGGTGGCATTGGGATCTTCGGGGTCCTCGGGATCCTCAGGATCTTCTGGATTTTCAGGATCTTGCGTGATGGCGTCGATGTACGCCTGCGACACACATGTGCGCTCGTAGCACTGCAACGTGCTGGTGCTGTCGGTGCAGTCGGCGGTGGTGGTGCACGCGCGACCAAACGCAGCGGTGTCGGACAGCTCGCACGCCGTCGTCGTCACGAGCAGCAACAGGAGCAACTTCTTCATGGCGCACTCCGCGCAGCAGACGATGCAGACGATGCAGACGATGCAGACGATGGTGGTGGTGTGTCGATCTCGGGCGGCACGTCGGCGAGGAAGTACGCGACCACAGCACCCACACCGACGACGAGGCCGGCGACGACCACCGAGCCGCCCACGATGGTCAGCGGCAGCCCCCACGTCTGCCACGCCTGTTGTGCTTGTTGTTGATCGGTCTGCGCAGCTGCAGCGCGCTCGATCGCTGTTTGCGGATTCGTCGACGACAACGCCTCGGCATCGCGGATCGCCTGCTGCGCTTGCGAAGACGCGGACAACGGCAACGTGCCCACCACCAGGGCCACCACACCAACCACCGTGGCCGCGCTGCCGACGACGACACCAGCGACCGGAAAGGGTTCGGGTGGTGTTTCGATCAGGCAAGCACTGCTGCAGCCGTCGTCGTTTTCGAGGTTGCCGTCGTCGCAGCCTTCGCCCGAGGCGCGCACGCCGTTGCCGCACACGCTGAGAGTGCAGTTGGCGTCGCAGCCGTCGCCGTCGATGGTGTTGCCGTCGTCGCACACCTCACCCGTGGCGACGGCACCATTGCCGCAGGCGCTGACGGTGCAGTTGGCGTCGCAGCCATCGCCGTTGATGGTGTTGCCGTCGTCGCACACCTCGGCACTCGTGAGCACGCCGTTGCCGCAGCCCGTGGGCATGCACGTGGCATCGCAGCCGTCGCCGTCGACGAGGTTGCCGTCGTCGCAGCCTTCGCCGGGTGAGGCGACCCAATCGCCGCAAATGCGCGGGGGCAGCGCGCAGGTCTCGCCCGGTCCGCTGTCGCGCACGCGCACCAGCAGTTCGTCGACGCGGGTCTGCACAATCGCCGTGCGCTCGAACTGCGGATGGTTGTCGAGGAGCGTGCGGTACAAGCGGATGGCGGCGAGGAAATCGCCCGCAGCGAACGCGGTTTCTGCGGCGCGGTACAGGGCCAGCGGGTCGTGGGTGATGCCGTGCAGCTGCACAAAGATGGACGAGGCATCGCAGAAACGGCGCTCTTTGGCGGCGCGCACACCGGCCTCGGTCATGCCCGGCGGTGCAACGGGGGCAACGGTCGCAGCGACGACGAAAGCGATCACACTCAGCACACAGGCCCCTGCATTCGGCTGGCGCCGAAGAGTCAGTTGAGGTCGGGTTCGTAGGGCTTTGACGTCGACGATTTCGTCCCTGTCGATGTCGATGTCGATGTCGGCTTCGGCACAGCCTTTGTGGGCTTGCTCGTGGGCTTCACCGAGGGCTCGGGCGTTGGTGTCGGCGACACGACGGGCTCGACGACAACGGGGGCCGCGACGGGTGCGACGACGACGGGGGCCACCACAGGTGCTGGCAGGGGTGCAGGCGCCTGGGGTGCTGGGCGCAGCACGAGCCACAGCAGCACCACCACGACGACGACGAGGGCGCCAATCACCGCGGCCATCACCGGTGACGACGACGACTGCCGCTCGATGATCGCCGTGGGCACGGCGGGGGCGACGACGTCGATCGCTGTGGCGGCGTTGACCGACACCGCCCCTGGCGGGGTCTTTGCGGGATCGAGCACCGGTGTGGGCACGGCCTGCGTGCCAGCCGCTGTTGGCGCCGACGAATCGATGTTCACGATCGGTGGCGTGAACCCCGACGAGATCGGCGCGCGCGCCGCGGCGGGCAAGGCGGTAACAGCGGCGATCACCGCAGCCGCGGAGGCAAACCGCTGGTGCCGATCTTTGTGCAGCAGGCTTGCGAGCAGCGCTTCGAGTTCGGGATGCACCAACCGCTGCAACGTCGTCGACAACGTGGGCGGCGGATCGAGCGCGTGCTTCATCACCAACGCAATTGGCGTCGGTGCCGAAAACAGCGAGCTGTTGGTGAGCAGCTCCCACAAGATCACGCCGACGGCGTAGAGGTCGGAGCGCGGGTCGTCGAACACGGCCTCGAGCACCGTCTCGGGGGCCATGTAGCCCGGCGTGCCCACGAGGTGCCCCGTCTGCGTGAGCTTCGGCGCGTCGTCGCCGCTGCTCGGGTCGTGCAGGCGGGCGATGCCGAAGTCGAGCACCTTCGCGGTGGCCGTGCGGTTCGCCGTGTCGTCGACGAGCATGACGTTTTCGGGCTTGAGATCGCGGTGCACGATGCCAGCACGGTGCGTGGCGTCGAGGGCACGGCAGATCTCCACGACGATGGGCAACGCCTGCTCGGGTTGCAGCCGTCCACGACGTGCCAGGTGCTGGCGCAAGGTGATGCCCGGCACCAACTCCATCGCCATGAACAGCTCGCCGTCGTCGGTGCGGCCGAAGTCGAAGATGGTGACGATGTTGGGGTGCACGGTGGCCGCAAGACTTTTGGCCTCACGCTCGAAGCGCGCCGCCGCCGGCCCCGTCAGCCCCGCACGCATGAGCTTGAGGGCCACCTTGCGCCCCAGTGGCTCCTGCACGGCGACAAACACCTCGCCCATGCCACCGGCCCCGAGTTCGCGCTCGAGGCGATAGCGGCCCGCGACGACGGACCCGATCGGGTGGGAAGGTGCAGACGCCACAGCACGGGCCTAGGGCCCCGCGCGGCGCAGGGCAATCGCCCCCACCCGTTGACGACGACGACGTCTGCGCCACCGTCTCTGCATGGTGCAACCGCTCTCCCACCTCGACGAACATGGCCGGGTCTCGATGGTCGACGTGTCGAACAAGCCCGCCACCGCGCGCTACGCGGTCGCCGAAGCCCTGCTGCGCTGCTCACCGTCGACGCGCGACGCGCTGGTGGGCGGTACCGCGCACAAAGGCGAAGCGATCGTGACCGCGAAGATCGCCGGCGTGCTGGCCGCCAAGCAGACTGGTGCATTGATTCCGTTGTGCCATCCGTTGGCCCTCAGCGACGTGCAGGTCGACATCGTGGCTGTTGATGCCGGCCTGCACATCACGGCCACCGCGCGCTGTGTGGGGCCCACGGGCGTTGAGATGGAAGCGATGACGGCGGCATCTGTCGCTGGCCTTACACTGTACGACATGGGCAAAGCGATCGAGCGCAGCATGCAACTCGACGGTGTGCGCCTGCTCGAAAAAGGCGGCGGCAAGAGCGGCCTGTGGCGCCGCTGACGACCGCTGACGACGTCAGCCCAGCACGGCTTCGATGGCGGCGATGACCTCTGCGGCCTCGGGGGCCACGGCGGGCTCGAAGCGTTTGGCGATGCTGCCTTCTTTGGCGATCAGGAACTTGTTGAAGTTCCAGGCGATGGGCGCTGCCCCGTTGTTCGTGAGCCACTGAAACAGCGGGTGGGCCGAAGCACCATTCACGTCGACCTTGCGCATCATCGCAAACGTCACGTCGTACGTCGTCGAGCAGAACTGCTGGATGTCTTCGGATGTCCCGGGCTCCTGCGCGCCGAACTGGTTGCAGGGCACCCCCACGACGACGAGACCCTTGTCTGCGTAGCGGTCGTGCAGCGCCTGCAGCCCGCGGTACTGCGGCGTGAGCCCACACGCCGAGGCCACGTTGACGACGAGGATCGCCTTGCCGGCAAACGCCGACAGCGGTTGCTCAGCACCCGTGGTGAGCAGTTGAAGCGAAAAATCGTGCGCGGTGGTCATGGCGAACCTCTGTTTCGTGTTGTTTTTCAAGACATTGGAGCAGCAAGCACCGCCTGGGCGGCCAACAGGCCCGACTGCGCACACAGCGGAACGCCACCACCAGGGTGCGCACTGCCCGAGGCCAGAAACAGCCCTGGCACGCCACTGAGCGCGTTTGGTGCGCGACGAAACGCGCTGAGGCGGTCGTTGCTCGCAGCGCCATACAAGCTGCCCGACGAACCGGGGAACTGCGCTGCCAACCCCGTCGACGTGCGCTGCCAGACGATTTCGTCGTCGATGTCGATCAGCTGCTTGCTCAACAAGCGCGCGCGTGCTGACTGCAGCAGCGCCACACCGTCGTCGACCACGCCCGCAGCGAGGGCCGGCGCGTTCACCATCACGAACAACGGCTCGTGGTCCTTCCACCCCGTGCGCCCCTGGGCCTGCTCTTGCGCGCAGACGTAGATGGTGGGCGAGCGCGGTCCACGACGACGTTGAAAGATGTCGGCGAATTCCTCGAGGTAGTCGGCCTCGGGAAACACCACTTCGTGCGCCACGCGACTGCTGCGTCGTCGAGCCTTCAGCACCATCGTGGCCCCCGACATCGACAACGACGACGGCGACGGCAGCGCCTTTGGCACGGCACCGGGCAACGTGCGCAACCAGCCCACGTCGGCATTCACGACGACGCTGGCGGCGTTGATGACCTCATCGCCCACGCGCACGCCAACGCAGCGGCCATCGCGCAAGACGAGCTCGTCGACGCTGGTGTTGGTCCGGCACACCACGCCAACGCGTTCAGCCGCACGCCGCAGCGTCTTTGCCAACATGCCCATGCCACCCAACACGCCGAAGCCGCCGAGGCCGAGCTCGACGTGGGCGATGCAGTTCAGGGTGGCCGGCGCCGTCGTCGGATCGGAGCCGTTGTACGTCGCGTAGCGCAGCAGCACGGTGCGCAGCAGCGGATGGCTGATGCGTGACCAGATCGCCTGGCGCATCGAGTGCAGCGGGTCGACCTTGAGCATGTCGAAGGGCCGCGTCATCCCGAGGCGCAACAACGTCGTCGCCGTGGGGGCAGCTCCAAAGACGAAGTCGTCTTTCGACGTGTCCCAAATGCCCTTGGCGTACTGCAAAAACGCGCGCAGCTCGGTGGCCGCCGCTGCCCCCAACGTGCGCTCGATGCTGGCCAGTGTGTCGGCCTCGTCGACGAAGATGTCGAGCGGTGCCTGGCCTTCGGCGTGGTAGCGAAACGCGGGCGAGGGCCGCACCAACGGCAGGTCGGCCGCAACACTCATGCCGGCATGCTGCAGCACGCGATCGATCACGTCGGGCAACGTGAGCACGCTGGGACCGGTGTCGAAGCCCACGCCGTCGACGACGACTTCGGCCACCTTGCCGCCCACCGCGTCGGCGCGCTCGAGCAACACCACGCGCTTGCCTGCTGCTCCCAACGCAACCGCCGCCGACAGGCCACCCATGCCGCCACCGACGACGACGACGTCAAAGTCTGCCGCTTGAGCCGCATTCATCGTCGATCTCCCATCAACCAGCGCCACTGCCGCGCAAACCGCCCTGCCCGCGAACCCGCCAACAGCGGATGCCACAACGACGCGCGCGCTGCCGACGACTGCGACGACGTGGACATCGGGGACACCTTCATGCGCACAAACGGCCGCTGCCACTCGCGGTCGACATCGTGGGGCGACACCACTTCGATGAAGCCGTTCACCGCTGCCGCTTCGTGCACACCCGCGCGCCACAACGAGCGCAGGTAGAACGGACCGTCGTCGACGACACCGGCGTCTTCACCGACGAGAAACGGCCCCGCGGCCGACGTGGCCACCAGCCGCCGCACGCGCCGCATGCCAAGCCACGTGCGCGACATCGACAGCCGCAGCGTGACATCGACACAGCGGGTCGTGCCGTCGTCGTTCACCACCACGCCAAAGGCCGCGGGTGCATCGCTGTCGCGGCTGCCATCGGGCCACAGCGCGTACACAATGCGCAGCTCCGATCGACCATCGACCTCGACCACGGCCCGCGCCCACGTCCACCACCGAATGCCAAGCGCGTGCAGCGGATGCAGCGCGCTGTTGCGATCGTGGTAGCCGCTGCCAGCAATGACGACGTCGCGGCCATCGATGCTGAGCTTCGCCGTTCCGCGGCACGGACCAAGCTGTGGCGCCCAGCGGTGCTGCACCTCGGGCAACGTGGCCCACACCGCCCCCAGCGAGGTGAGCGGCACGTCACGACGTGGCGGCCCCTGCAGCTGCACCTGCCCGCGCACGTGACCCACAGGGGTCTTCACATCGAGGTCGATGGTGAGCGCGCCGTTTTGCAACTGCCATGAACAGCCCGCAAGCTGCAGCGTGGTCGACGACGACAGGGCCGTGTGTGTGGACGGCGACAACTCCTGCAACGCGTAAAACGTGCAGCGTCCGCCCTCGTACACCGCGACGTTGACGGCGGGGCGCTCGGTGGGCCGTTGCGGTGTGCCAGCGCGCGCGGCGGCGGCCAGCCCCGGCAGAAACGGCAGCCCCTCGCCGGCGATCACAACGATGCCATTGCCCGCGTCGTCGACGAGATCGGCATACCACCAGCCGAAACCACCGGGCGTGGCGACAGCGTCCAGGTCGATCGCGTCGACGGCGTTGGTCAGGCTCAACATGCGGTCGCTTGGATGCCTGCTGGTGCAAGGCGGTTGCTCACGGCGCCAACGCGTCAGGCCCCGGGCCGAGTACGTTGAAATACACGCGTGAATTCAAGCACCTGCATGCTGTTTCTGGCTCGGACCCGCGCCGCCATCGCCTCGCCAAAAAACGCCCCCATCACGCGCACGGCTTCGTCAACCGACGCAAACACATAGTCGGTGGCCACATCGCGCCAGGCAAAGCCGAGTTCGCCCCACAGCGCGTACAGCGGCAGCAGGTGTGGCGGGGGCGTGGGCTCGTCGACGCAGGTGCCCGCGGTCTCGAGCAGCACGATGGCCCCACCAGGCCGCACCACACGCACCAGCTCAGCGATGGCGGCGCGCGAACGTTGCTCCCACTGCTCGGGCTCCCACGACACGACGTGGCCAAGGGCCCAGCCTTCCACCGCCGCGTCGACGGCGTGATCGGCCAGCGGCAGCGCTGCAGCTTCGCCCTCACACCAGTGTGCCGCTGGCAGCAGCGAGGCCCCGAGGGTGCGCATGCCTGCTGCTGGTTCGACGGCGGTGACGATGTGGCCGGCTTCGAGCAACCAGCGTGTGAGCCGTCCCGTGCCTGCCCCAACGTCGACAACGTGGCGTGCACCAGCAACAGCGTCGACCACCGCGCGACGTGCATGGCCATGGGCGTCTTCGGCAGAGATGAGCTCGTCGTAGGTGGCGGCGTCGTGGGCGTAGACGTGCTGGTAGCGATCCATCTCGGGTGTGTAGCCGACGGTTGCACGTGGTGCGATGCGCGTTTCCGCACAGCTAGTGTGCGTGCATGACAATGGATTGGAACGATCTGCAAACCATCGAGGCCCTCGTCCGCCTGGGCACATTGGAGGGGGCCGCACGTGCCCTTGGCCTCACCCACTCGACGGTGTCGCGGCGCCTGGCGGCCATTGAAGCGAGGGTCGCGACGTCGTTGTTTGTGCGTGGTGCGCGGCTTGCCCCAACCCCATTGGCCCAGCAGCTCGCCGCAGAAGCAGCGGCCATGGCCAGCGCCGCAACGCAGGCTGAAACCCACGTCGCGCGGGAACACCGTCGACGCGAACACCGCCTCGCCATCACCACCAGCGACGTGCTGGCCCCGCTGCTGTTGCGCGCCTTGGCGGTGGTGGCGCCCCGCTTCAGCGTAGAGGTGGTCATTGGTGATGCCGAACTCGCCCTTGGCCCAGGACAGATCGACCTCGCGCTGCGCCCGGCGTTTACCCCCAACGAAGGCCTGCGTGGGCGCTGCCTTGGGCGCCTGCGGCTGGGCGTGTTTGTCGCCGTCGCTGGCGCCGAGCACCGCTGGGTGATGCCCGACGAGGCCTTGCGGGCGCGACGTTCGATGCGCTGGTGGCGCCACGTCGACAGCAGTGCGGCCCATGTCATCACCTGCAACACGCTGCTGGGCATTCGCGACGCGTGTGTCGCCGGCCTTGGCCACGCGATCGTGCCCTCGTTTCTGTTTCACGACGACCAACGCGTGCGCTGTGTGCGCGAACTCGACGACGGCCCGCCCGTGTGGCTGTTGTCGCCCACCACGGAAGCGGCGTCGAAGGAGAACCGGGCATTTCGCGCCGCCCTCGCCGCAGCGCTGATCGCCGTCGATGGCGCCTTCGTCGCTCGGTAGACTTTGTGCGTTGTTGCACATCGCATGTGCATTTCCGCGGCGTCGTTGGATCAGGTGCAAGCCCGTACACCGTGGCGATGCCACTTACCCGACGACGCTTCACTTCTTTGGCAAGCGCTGCCGCAGCGACGTCGCTGTCGTGCAACGCGCCTGCTCCACCAGCCCCGCCCGCGCCACGCCTGCAACACCGGCCGCTGGCGACGCTGCCGCAGACGACCTTGTCGTGGCTGTCGTTGCGGGATCACTTCGTCGCCACCGTCGGCGCGCGTGCTGGCACCGGGCGCCCCCTGGGCAGTCTGTTGGTGTTGGCCGACGCCACGTTTGCGGCAGGCTCACGCTTTCCGCTGCACCCCCATCAAGAGATGGAGATCCTCAGCATCGTCGTCGACGGCACGCTCTCGCACCACGGCGATCAGGCCCACGGTGCTGTGGTGCCAGCGCGGCAGGCGCAACTGATCTCGGCGCGCTCGGGCATGGTCCACGCCGAGGGCAACGACACCGCCACCCCCGTCCGCATGCTGCAGCTGTGGTTTCAGCCCGACGCACGAGGTGGAGCGCCAGCGTACTTCTCGACGTCATGGCCAACGCGGGGCCGGCACGTGATCGCCAGCGGCACTGGTGAAGGCATGCCGCTGCGCTGTGCAGCCCGCGTGGAGTGGATCGACCTCGACGAACGAAGCGAACAGCTCACCATTGCCGCCGGGCGCGCCGGCTACCTGCTGGCGCTGACGACGACGCTCGAGCTGGGCGCGCTGCGAGTGGCCCCGGGCGAAGGCGTCGTGGTCGACAGTGGCGTGATCGAAGTGCGCGCCGCAGCCGCTGGTGCCGTGCTGTTCATCGAGGTGTAGCTGCGAGCAGCGACGTCGAGATGCAAAAAAAGCGGCGGGCCTGGCCCGCCGTTTTGTGCACTGCTGTGGGCGCGCTCAGTCGCCGTTGGCCGCACCATTGAAGAAGACGTGGTCGCCCGAGACGCCCGGCGGTGGCGGCGGCAGGAACAACAACGTGCCCGCGCCGGTGTTGCGATCGATGGCGATTACCTGCCCCGCCTGGGTCACGCCGAACAAGCCGTTGAAGCTCGCCGACAAGCCAAACACGCGCCGAAAGCCAATGCTGCCAATCACGGTGGTGGCCCCCGTCTCGACGTCGATCTCAACGAGCACGTCGTCGGCGTCGGCGTTGTCGGGGTTCTTGATGCTCATGAGCAGGTCGCCCGTCTTGGTGAACACGCAGTCGCCCGACGAGACCTGATCGTTGGAGAAGCCGCCGACCTCGACGAGGTTCGCCGGTGTGACCGTGCGATCGACGAGCCAGGCAGCGCTGTCGGCGCCATCGCTGGTCGTGAGATACAAGTCGCCGTCGTCGTTGATGGCCATCCCGTTGGTGCCGGTGGGGGCCGACACATCAGCGACCTCGAGCAGCTGCCCGTTGGGGCGAATCTCGTAGATGCCATCGCTCGTGACGGCGAGCAGCTTGCCGTCGATGTCGCGATCGACGTCGAGCATCGAGGCGTTGCCGATGAGCGTGATGTCGCCCAGCAGCGTCATGGTGCGCGCGAACGGGTCGATGGCGAAGGTGGTGTCGCGATCGTGCGCGAGGAAGGTGCAGTCAAGGTCGTCGTTCTGGCGGCCGTCGCAGTTGGTGTCGACGTCGTCGCAGCTTTCACGCGCGCCGGGAAACACCGACGGGTTGTCGTCGTTGCAGTCGTCGCTGTTGCACGAACCGTCGCTGTCGCTGTCGCCGTCGGGGCAGGCTTCGCCTTCGCCTTCGCCTTCGCCCTCGCCTTCACCTTCGCCTTCGCCGTTCACGTCTTGCACGCAAACGTCGTCGACGCAGACGAGGTCGTCGTTGCAGAAGCCGCCTTCGATGCAGCGCCCGCCGAGCACACCGGGCACATCGGGGGTTGAGGGCCCCGCATCGGGGTTCGGCGTCGGGACAGGGCGATTGCAAGCGCCCACAGACAACAGCGACAGAAGCAACACAAAGCGGCGTGCAGTCAGCATGGCTGGTCATCGCCGTCGGCGTCGGCGCGGTCAACGGGGCCGTCTGCGGCGCTGGCTGACGCCACATGGCGTCGATTGCCTACAGGCAGATCTGGGACGTTTCTCCACCCCGCGCCGCAAGAGACCTCAAGACACTCGCCTCGGCGACAAACGCCCAAAAGCGCGCATCTCTTCGACGCTCAAATCGTGCGTTCCGCGGCGAAGAATTTGGAGGCTGGCCGCAGGCTCTCTATCGTCCGGCAAGATCTTCAGGCTCCGGGGTTCATCATGCGCGCCATCGCCGTTGCTGCCATCGTCACCTTCGCGGTCAACGCCGCCGCTCAGGAAGACGCCTCCGTCACCGAGGGCGAGGCTCCCGCGTCCACGTCCGACGACAGCTTCGGCGGTGATCAGCCCGCTGCTGCACCGGCAAACGGGGCGGCCCCCGACGGTGGCTCGACGATCGCCCCCGAGGCGTACCTGGTGCGTCCCGGCGACACGTTGTGGAACCTGTCGCAGCGCTTCCTGAACAACCCGTGGTACTGGCCGAAGGTCTGGTCGTACAACCAGGAACTCGACAACCCGAACTGGATCTACCCGGGCACCCAGATCCGCTTCTACCCCGGCACCGACGCGCCGATCGTGCAGTCCGAGCCCGAGAGCGACGAGCCAACGTTCGACGACATGGGCGGCGGTGGCTTCGAAGGTGACGGCGTGGGCGACCGCTTCGCCGAAGTGGGCAACGACCGTCGTCGTCGCGAATTCTTCGTGCCTGTCGACAAGCTCGAAGAAGCCGGCCAGGTGCAAAACTCCCCCGAGGAGAAGCAGCTGCTCGCCGTCAACGACCGCGTCTACGTGAAGCTGAAGAAGCAGGGCAAGCCCGGCGACGTGCTGCAGCTGTTTCAGCCCGGCCGCGAGCTGCGCCACCCCGTCACCGGTGCTGCCCTTGGCCGCATGGTCGAGATGGTGGGCCAGATTCGCGTCGACCAGCTCTCGCGCGAGCAGGCCCTCGGCACGGTCATCGACAGCTGGGACATCATTGAGCGCGGCGTGTACGTCGGCGAGCTCCCCGTCGAGACCGATCCGGTTCGCATCGTCGAGAACGAAAAGAACGTGAAGGCCTACGTCGTCGACGCCGGCCCGCGCGGCAACACCTTCGTGGGCGACAACTACACGGTCGTCGTCGACAAAGGCACGTCCGACGGTGTCAACGCCGGCAACGTGTTCACGCTGGTGCGCGCCGGCGACCCGTACACGCGCCAGTACTCAGGCCTGGCCGACGAAGACATCGGCGAAGTCGTGATCGTCGAAGCCAGCAAGAACGTGTCGACGGGATTGCTGCTCAAAGCAGGCCGCGAGATCGTCGCCGGCGACCGCGCCGAGATGCGCACGAACCGCTGAGGGTCCGCCCACAGCGTCCGCAAAACAGCACGGTTCGCCGTGCTGTTTTCGTTTTGGCCGGAAGTGGTGCGTGAAGCGCGAGAACGCACGACGCGGCCGGACGCGCGAGAACGCACACAGATGGCCGAAGGGCAGCACGCACAGCAGGCCGTACGACGCTGGCCGGAGGGGCGCCTGGCCGATGCACTTTGAACCAGGAGGCGCCAGCCCGTTCGACGACGCCGAGGTGCTCGCCGCCGACGCTCAAAGTGCACGGGGGCATCGCACAGACCCCGCCCGAGCGCGGGGGGTGGAGGGGGCGCCGCGGAGCGCCCCCTCCTCGCGCCGAAGGCGTAGTCCAAAGCGAGGACGCACTGATCGGCGGCAGCACCGCCATCAGGCAGAAGCAGCACCATCAGGCAGAAGCAGAAGCAGAAAACAAAAACGGCGGACCAGGGTCCGCCGTTTTTCGTGCCGTAGGGCAAGGGCTCACTTGAGCTTGGTTTCCTTGAACTCGACGTGCTTGCGCACCTTCGGGTCGTACTTCTTCAGAACCAGCTTTTCCTTCGCGGTCTTGCGGTTCTTGCTGGTGACGTAGAAGAAGCCGGTGCCGGCGGTGGACTCGAGCTTGATGAGCTCACGGTTGCTCTTGGCCATGTTCGCGCTCCTCGGCGGGTGCAGCCTCGCGGCTGGTGAAAGGTAACGGAGAGAGCCTTAGCCTGCGCAGGCTCGATCCTCAAGAGAGATCAGCGGGCCAGGCCCAAACCCCGCAGGAAGTGCTCGACGGCGGCGCGGTCTTTCACTTCTTCGTCCAGCTCGCCCACCACCATCAGGCGCCCTGCCCCCATCAAACGCGTCAGGTGGGCCAAACCGCGGCGGTCCCGGGCCCGCACCCCATTCAGCTGCCGCTGGCCCGCAGAAAGCGCCTCAAACGCCACCGTGGCCTGCTCGGGGATGCCCGCTGCCACCATCGTGGCCGCCACCGCACCTACATCCACCGACGTGTCGGGTGAGCCGTCGGCCGAGCCGAGGTGCACGCGGTTGGCGATGATCGCCTGCGTGTGGATCTCGAGCCGCTTGAGCGTGTTCAAAAACGCTTCGGCTTCGGCCGTGCGCACCGGGTCGGCCGCCGACACGATCACAAACGACGTCGACGACGAGCGCAAAATCCGGTCGGCTGCGACGGCGCGATCGTGGATGCCGACGAACAAGCCCTGAAACGCCGAGGCGAAGTCGGACAGCTCCTCGACGAAGCCTTCGCCGAGGGCCTTGCCCAGCACGCTCATGGCGAGGTCGCCGGCGCGATCGCGGAGGCGGTCGATGAAGCCCTTCTTTTTGTCCTCGGTCTGCTTCACGAAAAACCGCGTGATTTTTTCGGAGAAGAAGCCCGCGAGGCGGTTGGGCGCATCGAGGAAGTCGAGGGCGTTCACGGTGGGCGGCGTGTCCAGGATGACGACGTCGTAGCCGCCTTCTTCGACCAGCGAAAACAGCCGCTCGATCGCCATGTACTCGTGGGTGCCACCGAGGTGGCGCGCGATCACCTGGTACATGCGGTTTTGGTAGAGGCGCTCGCGGCGGTCGGCGTCGGGGATGAGCCGCAAGACGAAGTCGTCCATCGCGGGGCCGGCCTCGAGCATCATCGCGTCAACACTTCCGGGCGAAGTGAGCTCGGCCGTCAGCGCGCGGGGCGTGTTGCCCATGCTCTCGACGCCGAGGGCCTGCGCCAGCCGACGCGCGGGGTCGATGGTGAGCACCGCGGCCTTCTTGCCACTGCGCGCCGCCGCGATCGCCAACGACGCTGCCGTCGTGGTTTTGCCGACACCACCCGAGCCGACGCAGACGACGAGCTTGCTGGTGAGCAGCAGCTTTTTGATGTGTTCTGCACCTTGAGAAGTCCCGCTCATGGCGTGCCTCCAGCCGCGGGTACTGTGACAGGGCGTGACAGGATCTCGACGAGGCGCGGGGCCAGGCGCTCGTCGGAGTTGTCGGCGCGCGCGGGCAACGTGATCGGCAAAACCTTGTCGCCGTGCAGGGCGAACAAGCCTTCTTCGAGCCGCGTTTTCTCGCGCACGCAGCGCTCGTGTTGGGCGTGCAAGAAGCGCAGGTCGCGGGCCGCCGACGACGTCGATGGTGCCGCCAACAACGCCGCCATCGCCTCGGGCGAAATCTCGGCCGGGGCTTCGACGAAGTTGTTCAAGATGACCGGACCCACCGGGGCCTTCGCCGCCACCAACTGCGCGTGCAGTTCGAGCAGCTCAGACACGGGCAATTCCTCGGGGACAGCGACGGTGATGAACGCGGTTCGCGAAGCATCCTGCATCATGCCTTCGATGGCCGACGCGCGATCCCACAACGCACCCTTGGACTTCTGCAGCACGCGCATGATGCCCGCGGGTGCGCGCAACAAGCTGAGGGCATGGCCGGTGGCATGCAGGTCGACGATGACGGGGCCATCAGCGCCGTACTTCTCGGCGACACTGGCGATGCGGCCAATGAGCGCCATCTCAGACACCGACGGGGCCGCGTTCAAAAACGCGCGCGCGACGCGGTTTTCAAACAAGAGATCGACGAGGGCTTTGCTGGGCAACGTGGACGCCGCGTAGTCGCGGATGGCCTCGTCGGAGTTTTGGTTGATGCCCAAAATTCCCGGCGCCACCTCGCCCACGCTGCTGCCCACGGGCTTGCCGTCGGGCAACAACGACAAACGGGTGGGGGCGTCGCACTCAAAGAGCACGGGGCGCAGACCGAGGGCCTTCGCGCGCAACGCGAGGGCCGCCGACACCACGCTTTTGCCCACGCCACCTTTGCCGGTGACAAACACCACCTGGCGCGACGTGAGCACCTGATCGAGGGCACCACGGGCCTTGCGTTCACGCAGGGCGGCGTCGCGGGCCGAGGTCGTCGTTGCGGACGCTGTCGTCGGAGAGTCGCTCAATGAACACTCACTTCCGAAATACAGGTGGTGTTGTCTTTGCCCTGCTTGATGGCCTTGTCGAGGGTGATGCGGACCTTCTTCGCGGTGCGCTTGCCGTCGAAGAACACCAGCGTCGTCTTCGCCCACGGACGGTCTTTGAGCTTCAAGAAGTTGTCGGCGAAGGCCACGACCGGGCGATCGAACTTCGTTGGCTCACGACGGTTCACCTCGGCATCGCTGCCGCCATCGAAGCGGATCGAGAAACTCTCGGGCACGTTGAAGGAGGTGAACGTCTGCTTGGTGTCGACGCAACCAGCGACGATGCGCACCATCTTGATGGCGGCTTCTTCTTCAAGCTCGATCTCGACCCACTCACCCTTG
>JBIKRQ010000431.1:0-5236 GCA_044349155.1 Myxococcota bacterium | reverse complement strand
AGGCGTTTGCCGTCGGGGTTGAGGAAGGCGACCTTCTTCACGCCCAACACCTGCAGCCGGTACTCGGCCGCCGCCTGCAGCACGCCGAAGCCGTACTTCACGCTGCGACGGAAGCTGATCGACGAGGCCTCGTCGAAGTACGACGTGGGGCACGTGACCTCGGCAATTTTGAAGCCGAACGCCACTGCCTGCACGAGCATCTGGTTGTCGAAGACGAAGTCGTCGTCGTTCTCGTTGAGCGGCAAGGTCTCAAGCAGACGACGCGAAAACGCGCGGTAGCCCGTGTGGTACTCGCTGAGCTTCTGCCCGAGCAACACGTTTTCCGTGGCCGTGAGGAAGCGGTTGGCGATGTACTTGTACAGCGGCATGCCGCCTTCGAGGCTGCCACCGCCGAGGATGCGCGAGCCGAGGGCGACATCGTACAGGCCGGTGGTGATGCAGCTGGCGAGGGCTGGCACCAGGCGGGGCGTGTACTGGTAGTCGGGGTGCAGCATGACGACGACGTCGGCGCCACGCTCGAGGGCTGCGGTGTAGCAGGTCTTCTGGTTGCCGCCGTAGCCGCGGTTTTTCTCGTGCACGATGGTGTGCAGGCCGAGGCGACGGGCGAGTTCGGCAGTACCGTCGCGCGAGTTGTCGTCGACGAGGATGATGTCATCGACGATGTCACGCGGCACTTCAGCGACGGTGCGCTCGAGCGTTTTCTCCGCGTTGTAGGCCGGCATGACGACGCAAATCTTCTTCCCATCAAGCATGGTCGCGTCATGCCACGCGCCGAACACTTTGCAAGTCGGCCCCAGCAGAAAGCGCGGCGACAGTGCGAGCAGGCTGTGGTGAAAACGACGTCGTCGTTTCTCACCACGCCTGCTGTGCTTCTGGAGGGTCTGTTCCAGACCCTCCCCCCGACGAGCGGAGCTCGATCGGGGCCCCCCTCCCCGGACGCAGGGCCGCGGTGAATGGCCTTCGGCCATTCACCGCAGCCT
This sequence comes from Myxococcota bacterium, assembly GCA_044349155.1. Lineage (GTDB taxonomy): Bacteria > Myxococcota > UBA727 > UBA727 > VGSZ01 > VGSZ01. The sequence continues at coordinate 4,256 of JBIKRQ010000431.1, read as the reverse complement.
GCTATCGACACAGTCATGTGCGGAATCGTTGGCGTCGTCGATGTGCATCTGCGTGGTCGCCTGCCCGACCCGGCCGTGTTCGACAGCATGGTCGACCGTCTTGCTCGTCGGGGACCCGACGGGCGAGGCGTGCTGCACCGCGAGCAGTTTGCCTTTGGCCATCGACGGCTCGCGATTCTCGACGTGACAGCGGCGTCAGACCAGCCGTTTGTGCGTGGCTCGACCTCGCTGGTGTTCAACGGCGAGATCTACAACTTCAAGGATCTTCGTCGACAGCTGCAGGGCCTTGGTCACGTGTTTGTCACCAGCGGCGACACCGAGGTGGTCGCGGCGGCGTGGCAGCAGTGGGGCCCCGCGTGTGTTGAGCGCTTCAACGGCATCTTCGCGCTGGCGATCGTCGACGGTGAGCGCGTGTTTTTGGCGCGCGACCACACCGGCATCAAGCCGCTGTTTTATCGCCTGCACGACGGCATCCTGTGGTTTGCCAGCGAGCTCAAGGCCATTCTGGCGGACGCGCGCGTGCCGCGTGTCGTCGACGACGAAGCCCTCGACTGCTTCTTGACCCACGGCTTCGTGCCCGTGCCGCTGTCGCCCTTTGCGGGGATCGTGCAGCTGCCCCCGGCGTCACGGCTCCATCTTACCACTGGCAAGATCGCACAGACGCACACGCCGCAAACGTACTGGCGACCGCGCGCGAGCGAACGCCGCATCGGCTTGCACGACGCGGTCGACGAGCTGTCGGCACGCCTGCAGTCGGCGGTGACCGCGCAACTCGTGAGCGACGTGCCCGTGGGCGCGTTTTTGTCGGGCGGGCTTGATTCGGCCAGTGTCGTCGCCGCCATGGCCAACAGCGGTGCCGCGGTGCGGTCGTTCTCGCTCGGCTTTCGCGAGAGCGGCTTTGATGAGACCGCCGATGCCGCCCACACCGCGCGCAGCATCGGTGCGCAGCACCACAGCGAGCTCGTCGACCTCGACCTGTTGGCCACCATCGACGACATCGCCAGCACCAACGACGATCTGCTTGCCGACGCGTCATTCGTGGCCACCGATCGCCTGTGTGCGATGACGCGCCAACACGTGACCGTGGCGTTGTCGGGCGATGGGGCCGACGAGCTGTTGGCGGGCTACCCCACGTACACCGCGGCCCACCTGACAGCACCGTGGCGCGCCGTACCAGCACCGCTGCGGTGGCTGGCTCGTCGAGGTGCGCAGGCATTGCCGGCGACGACGAGGCGCTACACGTTTCGCGATTTTGCGTTGCGCTTTCTCAACGGTGCAGAACGCGGCGCGAGCCGTGACTTTGCCGGTTTCCGCACGTTGTTCGACGACCGCACGCGACAACGCCTGCAGCGCACGCCGACGGCCGGGCACGCCATCGAGCGCTACGCCGCTGCCGTCGACGACGCCGAGGCCGACACGCTGCTGAAGCGCCTGCTCATCGCCGACCTCACGCACTTTCTGCCGGGCGACATGCTCGTGAAGGTGGACCGGGCGTCGATGCGTCATGGGCTTGAAGTGCGTGTGCCGTTTTTGGAGCCCGCGTTCATCGAGTTCGCGCTGTCGTTGCCGTCGTCGTTGCTGCTGTCGCCGACCGGCGTGACCAAGCGCGTGCTGCGCAAACATGTGGCGGATTCGATCTCGCCGCAGATCGCCGCGGGCAAGAAACGCGGCTTCAGCGTGCCCGTGGGGGCGGCCATGAAGGGTGCGTTGGGCGAAGTGCTGCGCGCGCGCCTGTTGGCGGAGCCGTTTGCCTCGAGCGGCCCCATCAACGTCGACGAGGTGGTGCGCCTGCTCGACGAGCACCGCCGCGGTGCCGCCGACCACGGGCACGCGCTGTATGCGGCATTGGTGTTGTGTGGCTGGTGGACTCGGTTCATCGCCCCCTGACCACTTCGCAGCGCGCGCCCTGACCACTTCGCCGCAGCGCGCGCTATTCCCCCCTACGCATTCGAGGATGCGGACACTAGCGTCGTCGGCATGCATGGTTGGATGCGTGTCGTGCTTGGGGTGGTCGGCATCGTGTGCGCGCTGGGTGCGTCGTCGGCAACGGCGCACAAGCGCTTTGCGCGCAAAGAAGGCGTGAAGTGCACCGAGTGCCACGTCGCGCCAGAAGGTGGCGGTCCGCGTACGCTGCTCGGCCAGTACTACCAGGCGACGCAAACACTGCCGGTCGACCGTTCAGCGACGACGATGAAGCTCGTGCAGGGCACCGTTGATCGCTGGCTCGACGAGATGTTGTCGGTGCCGCCCGTGATTCGCTGGCGCTACACACCACCAGAGCAATGGCGCAGCGCGGCCACGCCCGCGTACACGCCGCTCGACGACGAAGCACTGCTGCGCCGTCTGTCGCTCGATCTTCGTGGGACCTCACCGCACCCCTCCGAAGTGCAACGCCTCGTGAAGGGCGAAACGACCATCGACGCCTTCATCGACGAGTTTTTGACGTCGAAGGACTGGGTCAGCACGTTTCAGCTCTACCACAAGGACATCGTTCGACCGCGCACGGGCGACTTCAACACTTCGCCTACGCACACCAAGCTCGCGAAGGTGGGCGGCACCGTGTTGTCGTCGGAGCGCTTGCCCGGCGAGCAAAGCGATGGCTCGTGCGACGCTGGTGCGCGCGTGTCGGTCAGCCCGTGGTGGGCGCGTGACACGAGCGTGTCGGTGTGTGCGCGCACGGCGTCGACGGAGAAGACCGTCACCGTGAAGGGCTCAACGCTCAAGTGCGACACCGCTGCTGGTCAGGCGAGCGGTGCCTGCGGGTGCGGCCCACATCTCGTGTGGTGCTACGTCGACGGCCTGCGCGACAAAGTCGTCGAATCGATGCGCAACGAGATGGCGAATCTGGCGATGGAAATCGTCACCAACGACCTGCCCTACGGCCAACTGCTGACGACAGATTGGACGATGGCCGACGGCTGGCTCGAGGTGCACTACGCCAAGTTGTGGGGAAAGCTCGGCGAGCTCGAAGACGCCGATACCAACAAACCCTGGCGACGCATGGAGCGCAGCAGCGAGCACAGCGGCGTGTTGTCGTCGCCAGCGATGCTGAACTTTTTCTACAACGGTCGTCGGTGGGCGCAGCGCACGTTTGAATCGTTCATGTGCCACGACACCACGCCGGACTGGGACCTGCTCGACGACACCATCGATGGTGGCGAAACAGTCGCAGTGCCCTATCGCGACAGCCCTGACCTCGTGCCGAGCGCGTCGGTCACCGAGGGCCGTGCGTGTGCTGCGTGCCATCTGCAGCTCGACGGACTCGCGCGCGTGAAAGATCGCTGGGACTACTTCGGCGGCTACTTCGAGAAGATGCCGACGACGCAGCGACCCATCCCGCAGACGGCGATGTTTTTGGGGCAGCAGGTCGACGGGCTCAACGGCTTTGGCGAAGCACTCGCGGGCAGCGACGTGTTCGTTGACTGCACGGTGCTGCAGGTGTGGGAGCACATGGTTGGCCATCGCTTCACCGCCGCGGAAACAGCCACGCGCCGACAGTTGCTCGAGCAGTTTCGAAACGGTCAGAACTTTCGCAACCTGGTGCGTGCGGTCGCAAAGACGCCCGAGTACCGCGCGAAAGAGAACCTCAAGTTGATGAGCCGCGAGCTGTATCGCCGCGCCATGAGCCGAGCCACCGACGTCGCGTGGAAGGTGGGCACGAAGAATGGCTGGGACGTGTTTTACGACAAGGTCGGCGGCATGGATTACCGCAAAATCGAGTACCGCGATCGTCGCCCTGGCACCGGCCACAGCCTCGTGCAGTTCAAGGGTGCATCAGAGAGTTGCAACGAACTCGTCAAGCGCGACAGCGAGCTCGATCGCAGCAAACGTGAGTGGCTCAGCATGCTCGACACCGTGACGACGAAGCCCACCGATGCCCAACTCGAAGAGGCCCTCGGCAAGCTGTATCTGCGGGCCCTTGGGCGACCGTGGTCGAAGGTCGCGGGCGACGACCGCAAGATCATGACGGGGCTGTTTCAGTCGGTGTCGTCGAAGCACGGCGTCGACGATGGCTGGCGCGCGGTGTGTACGGCGATGTTCGCCTCGGAAGACTACGCCATCTACTAGCGACGCCGCAGACGACGACGACGCAGACGCAGACGACAACGTTTTGGACCCTCAGGCCACAGGTGCAGCGATGACCAACACCACCCGACGCGGATTGCTTGCCCGAGCAGCGCTTGCTGGCGGCGCCTTGATCCTGCCCAGCAGCGCGCTGGTGACGACGTTGGCGACGATGGGCTGCTCGTCGAAGG
>JBIKRQ010000081.1:0-20072 GCA_044349155.1 Myxococcota bacterium | reverse complement strand
GCGCACCGACCACTACTTCGTGTTTTATTACATGATGGGCGGCTGGGACCTGATGCTGTCGACCGACCCGCTCACGCACGACAGCGGGATGTTTGTCCCCTACGACGACGACGAAATCATCGAGCATGGCCGTGAGCGCTTCGGTCCGGCGATGAAGGCGCTGCTGCCGTACGCCGATCGTATGGCGATCATGCGAGGCATCCACGTTGATGCTTTGAACCACCCGCAGGCGCGCTTCCGCATGACGACGGGGCAGTTCAAGCCCGCCGGCAACTTCGTGTCGGCACCGAGTGCGCAGACGTTGATCGCGCGCAAGATCGGGCTTGGCTACGAGATGCCGAACCTGTCGTCGGACTCGACGCGGCCGGCCACGTTTCGCGGCGACGATCCGAACCTGGTGCTGGAGCCCGTGCGCATCGAAAGCGTCGACCAGCTCAAGAGCATGGTGAACGTGCGCGGCGAGATGGGTGCTTACCGCAGCGAGATTGCCGAGGCGATTGCCGCACGCGACCAGCTCACGCGCAAGTCCTACGACGGCAACGCCCTCGCCAACGACTTCGGCGAGTTCGCCGATCTGGCACGCGCCCTCGCCAGCACCGACTACCGGCAGCGTGTGCGCGCGATGGAGGGTGGTGCGAAAGACGACCGCTGGGCCAAGCAGGCGCGCATGGCCGTCGAAGCCATCAAGCACGACGTGGCGCCGGTGATCACGATCGGCACGGGCGAGTTTGATGCCCACACGCGTTCGAATTATGGCGGTCATGCCAACGCAGTGATTCGCGGCTTCCGAACCGTCGCCGAGGTCTGCGCCGGGCTCAAGGCGACCGTCGACGTCGACGGACGTACGCTGCTCGACAAAACCACCATCGTGGTCACGAGCGAGTTTTCGCGCGCGCCCAGTCGCAACGAGTTGGGTGGCAAGCACCATTGGCCAACGAACGCGATGGTGCTCATCGGCAAGAACGTGCGTCGGCGCAAAGACGGGCCCGTGATGTTTGGCGCCACCGACGACGGCCTGTCTGCTGTGCCTGTGAACCCGCGCAACGGCAGCCATGCGCGCGGTGCCGAGTTGCTCGACATGAGCCATGCGATGGCCACGGTGCTGGCGAGTGCCGGCCTCGATGCGAGCGCCTTGATTGGTCAAGACCCCATCGCTCACCTCCTTGCGTGACCGCACACACCTTTTGGAGCCCGTTGTGAAATCGACGTCGACGTTTGCCCTGCTGATGCTGATGCTTGCTGCGGTTCCCGCCGCCGCGGCCAATCCGGTGATGGTCTACTCGCGGCTGCACATGCCGATGCTGCACTTTCCGGTCGCGCTGCTCGTGGTGGCCCTGCTGGTGGAGCTGGTGCTTGGTCGCCGCTCGCAGGCCCATCGCCCGACGGTGTCGTTCATCCTCGTGGTGGCCACGATCGCGTCGTTCATTGCCGCCAGCAGCGGCATTGCCCTCGAGAATGCTGAGGCCACGAGTGGCGAGATGGTGGAGCGTCACGAGATCGTCGGCATTGCCACGGCGATCGTGGCGCTGCTGGCCACCCTCGCCTACCGCCAGAAGGATGGGGTGCTGCGCAAGCTCTCCACACCCATCCTTGCCGTCGCTGCAGCGCTGGTGATGGTGACCGGTCACCTCGGCGGCAAACTCGTGCACGGCGCTGACTACTACGCCGAAGCTTTCGCACCGCCTGGCGAGCACAAGCCTGTCGACGACGCCGCCAGCACCAAGGGCCCCGCCGACGACGAATACGGCGCCGAAACCGCCGAGGCGCGCGCGCGTCATCCCGAGGGTGCCATCCCCGAGAAGCCCGACTACGCCAAAGACATCGCGCCCATCTTCAAGCGCAGCTGCGTGAAGTGCCACGGGGCCGAGAAGCGCAAGGCGGGGCTGCGGCTCGACGCCAAACGCTTCGCGATGAAGGGCGGCGAGAGCGGTGCCGCCATCGTGCCCGGTGACCCAGCGAAGTCCCTCGTGTACACAATGTCGGCCCTGAGCCCCGACGACGAAGACGTGATGCCCACCAAGGGCAACCTGCTGGCCTTGTCGGAGATCGAAACCATCAAGCGTTGGATCGAACAGGGCGCTGTGTGGCCCGACGACGTCGCAGCACCCTGACCAGCGTTCAGCGCTACACCGCCGAGCGCCGCACGAAGCGGTACAGCTCGGCGGGGCGCCAGGTGACGTCGCGCTCGTGCTCGCCGGTGGCCTCGAGCTGCCCGGTGGCGAGCATGCGACGACGAAACGAGTCTTTGTTCACGCTCTCGCCGCGCACCACCTCGTGCACGTCTTGCAGTTGTCGCAACGTGAAGGCCTGCGGCAACAGCTGAAAGCCGATGGGCGAGTAGTCAATCTTGCCGCGCAGCCGCTTGACCGCCATGCCCAAAATGACGTCGTGGTCGAAGGCCAACGGCTGCACGGCACCCGCGTCGTCGACGACGGTCACCGGCCCGCCCGTTTCGCCCGCCCACGGCACCTCGAGGCGATAGCGGCGGTGGTCGGTGTCGGCCAACGCGAAGCGTGCGGCGTCGACGAGGGCAACGTACGCCACCGAGATGATGCGCCCGCGTGGGTCGCGCTGTGGCGCGCCAAACGTGTAGAGCTGCTCGACGAAGACCTCGCGCAAACCGGCTTTGTCGGCGAGAACACGGCGCGCAGCGTCGTCGAGGCCCTCGTCGAGACCGACGAAGCCACCTGGCAACGCGAGCGCGCCCGCTGATGGTGCTGCCGGTCGGCGATAGAGGGCCACGTGCAGTGCGCTGTCGACGACGGTGAGGGCGGCGACGTCAACGGCCAGCGAGGGCCGCGGGTAGTCCTCGAGGCGGTAGGCAGCGAGGAAGGCTGCGTCGTCGGCGGGCGGTACGCGCGTCGTCATGGGTCGGAATTCGCACGCTGCGCAACAAACGCAAACGCGCCGTGTCGTTGAACGAAAAACGCCAGACCGGTGTGGCCTGGCGTTGCTGGCGCGACGACGTGGTCGACGTCAGGCGAGGGCGTAGAAGACCTGCTGCACGTCTTCGTCCTGCTCGAGCTTGTCGACCATCTCGAGGACCTCGGTGGCCTTGTCTTCGGGCAACTCGGTTGGCGTCTGCGGGATGTACTCCGACAGCGCCGACAACGTCTGCAGACCGCGCTTTTCCAGCGCATCCTGCATGGTGCCGAAGCTGGTGATGGCACAGCGGATGATGAGCTGTGGCTCGCCCTTTTCGCCCGTGCCTTCGCCCATTTCCTCGAGGCCAGCGTCGATCAATTCGAGCTCGAGCTCTTCTTGATCTTTCACGTCCTTCGGGTCGAGGCGAAACACGCCCATGCGCTTGAACGAGAAGGCGACGCTGCCCGTGGTGCCGAGGTTGCCGCCCGCCTTGTTCACGATGGTGCGGACGTTGGTGAACGTGCGCGTCGGGTTGTCGGTGGCGGTGACGATGAGGAACGCGACGCCGTGGGGCGCGTAGCCTTCGTAGATGAGCTCGGCGTAGTCGGTGGCGTCTTTGCCTTGCGCACGCTTGATGGCGCCGTCGATTTTGTCTTTCGGCATGTTCACGGCGCGAGCGTTTTGGATTTGCCGGCGCAGCGACGAGTTCGTGGCCGGGTCGGGCCCGCCAGCCTTCGCGGCGATGACGATGTCCTTCGAGATGCGCGTGAACACCTTCGACATCTTGTTCCAGCGGGCGAACATCGTGGCTTTGCGGGTTTCGAAAATGCGACCCATCTGTCTGGTTCCTTTCGCGCCCGGTGTGGCGCGTGCGGCGTGCGGCTTGGCGAGGAGTGTAGCAGGCCACCCGACGCGGTCGACGCCGTCGTTTGCGCGTCACGGTCTTGAGCTCAAAAGCCGCCATCGAGCCAGGCGCCCAACAAGAGCCGGTCGGCCCACGCTGGGTCGCTCGTCGTCGTCACGACCGCCGGCACGGGCGGTGCGGTGCGGGCGCGTCCGACGCGATCGGCGCGGTCGCGCAACAACAGGCGGGTCGCTGGACGCGCTGCGGTATCGGCGGCGCGCAACAACCAGCGCTCGGCGGTCTGCAGGTCTGCCACTGACGACGGAGACGCCGCCTGCCCGGCCTGGCGCACCAATGCACTGGCAAGACCAAGCGCTGCCTGCTCGGCGAACATGGGTGCAAGCAAGCCACTGCCCACCAGCGGCAACAACGTCGACGCTGCTTCGCGTGCAGCGCCCTGCACCACCAACTGCCGCGCATGCACATACAGCGCGAGCGCAATGACCGCCGGCGGCTCCTTCGACGTCGACGACATGGCCCAGTGGTCGGGCATGGGCGCTGACGCCGGTGCGGCAACAACGACCGGTGCTGCGGCTTCGACGGGTGGTGCGGCATCAGCACTCGCACTCCCGGCGTCGACGACGACCGAGCCTGCATCGACGACTGCGCCTGCGTCGACGACTGTGCCCGCGTCGACGAGCGTGCCCGCGTCGACGACGGGCGGCGGCAACGCAACGGCCGGCACTGCCACGGCAGGTGGCGTGTACATGCCGTCGACGACGAACTGCACGCCACTTCTCCCGATCGCCTCGGCCAGGGCTGCGCGCGCACCATCGCGCGTGTGCCCGTCGGCGATGAAGAACTGCAACGCGGTGCGCGACACGACGGCGTCGGCCTGCAGGCGCACCGCGCTGTCGACGAACGTGCGCGCGGCAATGATCTGCCGTTGCAGGTCGAGGGTGGCGTCGGCGACGACGATCTGCTCGAGGGTGGCCTGTGCTGCGCGCTCATCGCCGCTGCGCCACTGCTCCATCGACAGCGCCAGCATGCGCACCGCGCGTTCAGCCGGCGACGGCGACAACGCCACGAGCCGCTGCAGTAACTGCACCGCGCCAGCGACGTCTCCCGCAGCGCGCACGTCGTTGAGCAGGTCGTGGTAGGTGCCGTCGGCGTCGTCGCCAACGATGCGCTCGATGTCGGCCACGGCACCGCGCACATCGCCACCACGGGCTTTGGCGCGCAACGCGTGGGCGACCTTCTCCTCTTCGGGATCGCACACCTCGTCGAGCACGCTGCCTTTGCGAAAGCGTGCCGCGGCGAATCCAGCGGCATCGGGGGGCAACGGCAAAGTCTCGAGCGCTGCTTCGTGACGCGCGAGCAGGCCGTCGACGTCGCCGTCGGCCACCAGCGCGAGGTCGCCACCACCGCCGTACAAGCGGGCAATCGCTGCGGGTGCTGCATCGCCAGCACCAGCGACGATGCTTTCGATCAACGCACCAGCAGCGACGTACGCGCGTCCGGGTTCTTCGCCGAGAAAACGCGAGAACGAAAACAGCCGCGACAACGGCGGAGCTTTGCCGCCCTGGCGCATGGCCGCCGCCTGCTCGCGCAGCGTCAAGCCCTGGTCGACGACGAGCTCGGGGGTGAGCGCCATCGCCAGGCCTTCGGTGATCGCCGCGTTGTGAAAGACCACAAGGTTCGACGGCACACGCAAGAACGTGTCGGACTTCTCGCCCGCGACGATGTGCGCGAGTTCATGGCCCAACGTGCCGTGGGGGACGCGTGCGGTGGCCACGTGCAGTTCACGTCGCCACGGCATGGCGAAGTCGACGTGAGCAGCACCGGTCCAGTGGGCCTGATCGCTGCGGTCGGCGTGCAACCAGAGGTGAATGTCGTCGTTCGACAACGGGCCGAGGCGATCGCGCAAGCGATCGAGCCACAACGTGCCTTCGGCCAACACGGCGTCGACATCGCGTGGTGTGGTGGCCAGCGGGTCGGCGTGCACCACGAGGGGACCACGCTGTTTGACGAGGGTGTAGGCCTCTTCCATCGCGGCGCGCCCGGGGATGAGGCTGGCGCGTGCTTCGCGGTGGGCGATGACAAAGACGACGCCAACAGCGACCGCAGCGATCCACACCGGCAAGGTGTCGCCAGACGCACCCGACACGAGCCCGCGGGTTTTGTGCGCCGGCCACAGCGCGATGCCGATGAGTGCCACCACCACTGCCAACAGTGCTGTCGCCGCGCGAAACGCGATCGCACTTTCGGGCAGCTGTGCCCCTTGCAGCAGGTCGCCGCTGACGACGACAAACAGGTGCGACGCCGCACGAAAGCCGGGCTCGGTGTACAGCTCGAACGCGATGCTGCCGACGGATGCAGCCACGAGCAGAAACACAGCACCCACCGAACGGCGCGCACGACCCACCACGCGCCCAGCGAAGGGCCCCACTGCGGCGTGCAACATGAGCACAGGCACAGCAACGATGACCATGGGCCAGCGCCCGGCGTTGGGCGAGCACGACGGCGCCATGGCCGCACCAATCGCTGTCGAGACCATGAAGATGACGACGGAGAAGCCGGCGATGAAGAGGCCCGAGTGCCAGTCTTCGACGAAGCCCTCGCGGTTGCGCCGACTGCCGCGCACCGCACCGGCGATCGAGATGGCGAGGCCACCGACGACGGCGAGCACCATGCCGGCTTCAGGGCCGGGGTTGCTCAACAGGGGGAAGCGGCCGCTCACGACGGCACTGATGATCACGACGACGACGGCGATGACGGCGCCGATGGATGGCAGCATGCAAGCGGAGTAGGCGAAGTCGACGCGAACGACAACGCCCGCCGTCAAGGTCGTCGACGACGGGCGCTTTTCAGTGCGTCATACGGTCAGATGGTCAGCTGGCCCGAGCGCAACAGGTAGGCCAACTGCTGACGCTGCTCGGCGGTGAGCATGGCGTGGGTCTTCTTCAGCGCGTCGAGTACGGAGACCTTCAAGCGCTCAGCACTTGTCACGCGCAACGACGCTGCAGCACTGGCGGCGTCGACGTCGAAGGTGTCGTTGACGATGGCATCGGCGAAGGCACCAACACTGCGACGCAAATCGACCGCAGCCTGGGCGCGCTCGGTCTTGAGGTCGTCGAGGATCGCCGCGAGGCGCTCGACCTGGCTCTCGTTGAGGTCGAGCTTCCACGCCATGAAGCGCAGCGGCCGACGCACACCGAAACCGCCGCCATCTTCAGGCCCGGGGCCGAAGTGAAAGGCCATGCCGTGACGTTCGTGGGGGTGGTGGCCCTCGCCGCGTCGAGCACCGCAGCCAAATTCGGCGCCGTGGTGCTGGGCGTGCTGGCGTTGAGCCTCTTTCCACCAATGGATGAAACCTGGGTACATGTCTGACTCCTGCTCGCCGGGCGTTCGCTCCGACGGCGTGTAAGTGGCTCGGGCATCAGCCTCGAACCGGTGTGCTGCAAACGTTGGGCACCGCGCGGCAGCCGACAAGCAGCCATCAGCACAAGTCGGCAATCGAGCCTCGAAGAGAAAACCGGCTTTGCGGTTTTGTCGCCGAGGCGAGTCTCTTGAGGGGCGGGCGGGGAAACTTCCCCGCCAGATCTGATCGCTGCTGTGATCTGCGACGCATGCGGACACCCAAACAGCACAGCTCTCGACGGAGATCTGCCGAATCGTGCGGCATTGCGTCCGGTTGTGTCGCCGCCGCAGCGCTTCTGTTGCGGTGCGTGCCAAGGTACGCGCCGCGGGCCCCCCGCTGTTGGAGCTGCACCCGATGATCGTGGCCCTCACCCTCGCCTTCCTCGCCGCCGCGCCACCCGCCACGCCCGCAGCTCCCGCCGCCGCGGTGACCGTCTCGCCCGCGTCGGTGCCCGCCGATGGTGAGCAGCAGGTCGTCGTCAAAGTCGCGCGGCCCGGCATGGTGCACATCGCCGTCAAAAGTGGCGTTGGTGTGTCGTGCACGTTGGTCGACCACCTCCGCGGCCCGTTTCTCGAAGCAGGCGCGCGCGGCAGCACCGACTGTGTCGTCGACGCGCTGCTCGATGCGGGCATCTACAAGCTGCGCCTGCACGCCCCGATGGGTGGCAAGGCCGCACCTGCCGCGAAAGTCATCGCCGAGCCGCTGTACAGCATCGACGTCGAGCTGAACGGCACACCGCATCCGTTTGCGAGCGCGCCGCTGCTGTTGCGTCGTCACGAATCGTCGACGGTGCAGGTGCCGCCAGGTCGTCAGGTGGTGCGCTGGCTCAAGATCTTTGAACGCGAAGAACTCACCCTCGACGTTGTCGGCCGCAGCATCGGGGCGGTGAAGTTGTGGCGCAACGGCGCGTTCGTCGAAGACGTGGCGATGACATCGACGGTTGTGGTTGGCGAAGCGGGCCACCCGCGCTGGCGTCACCACATCCAAACCCCCGTCGACGCGGGCGAGTACGCACTGGTCGCCTACGGCGCGAATCCGCAGGCGTTCACGTCGGGGACAGACGACGACACCGCCTTCATCCAGTGGGACAGCACCATGCTGCCCGAGAGCAACACCACCGAGGTGGTGCTGCCGCCGTGGGGCTTTGTCGTCGTCGCCTCGCCGCACAGCACGGCGGCCATCGAGGTGGCGGGCGCGCCGGGGGCCGACCTGCGCCTCGTGGGCACGGCGGTGGTGCGCAGCGGCAGCAGCGTGGCGCGCGGCTACCGCACTGCGGAGTGTGTGGTGTCGTCGGCGACGACGAAGCGCGGCTGTGTGGCGGCCCTCGAGAACGAAAGCGACCAGGTGGGCGTGAGCTGGGAGGTGCGCGGTGCTGCGGGAACGCGCGTGCGGCTCGTGGCGCTGCCTGATGCTGCTGGCGATCGCCTGCCCGCGGTGTCGTCGAGCAGCGAGCCCACGTTCAAGCTCACGTCGTCCACCAGCGACCTTGCTGTCAGCAGCCTGCCCGTGGACATCGACACCGCTCCGTTGTCGTGTGCACTCGAAGCGCTCAACAACGACAACGACAACGACCCGCGCCTGGTCGCCGTGGACGCGCCGCGCGTCGGCTGGACCCAGGCCTGGCAACGTCGCTTCAACGTCGACGGCAGCGGCACCACGCTGTGGTTTCTGATCGAGCGCGCCGGTGTGTACAGCCTCAACACCGACGCGCGGTTGGGGGCGCACTGCGACGTCTTCACGATGAGCAACGGCCGCCGTCACGTCGACGGCACGGGCAGCGGCGTGTGCAGTGCGCGCGTGCCATTGCCCGCCGGACTCATCGAGGTGTCGTTGTCGGGTTCGCAGCCGGGCATCGAACAATTCCGCATCGGCCAAACGGGGCTCGCCTCGCTGCTGGGCAACGACGCTGCTGCACCACCGCGCACGGCCTGCACGTTCTCGACCACTGGACCGTCGCCGGCGTTGAAAGCAGCATTGCCCGCGGGTCGCTATCGCCTGCGCACCACGCGCTCGACGTCGACAGACGCGGCCGCCTCGCTGCTCGTGGTGCACGACCTCACCACCAACACGCCCTCGATGGCGACGTTGGTCACCGTCGATCCAGGTCAAACGGTGCGCGTGCCGTTGTCGGCGGGTCCCTCGGTAAAGGTGTACGCGATGGGTGGTGCGGGCCTGCCAAAGTGCAGCGGCTGTAACGCCGACAACGTCGTGCCGCAGCGCATGTCGGCGGTGACGGTTGAACTCACCAACACCACCAGCGCGCCGCAGCCCGTCATCGTCACGCGCGTGCCATCGCCAACGCCCGTTGGTGCACCGCTGTCGTTCGAGCCCGCCGCACCGTCGTTGTCGGCCGCCTCGGCGAGCTGGTTCGACTTGAGCGTGAACACGCCGCGGACCTTCGCCGTCGACGTCGAGCGCGATGGCCTCTACGACATCCAGACCGAAGGCCTGCTGGCCACGTCGTGCAAGGTGCGCACGCCCACCATTGCGTCGTTGTTCGCCGGCAGCACCAACGGCCGTGGTCGCAACTGTCTGGTGCAGGCCTGGCTGAAGCCGGGGCGCTACATCGTCGACGTCGCCGCCGAGGGTCGCAGTGCGGGGCGTGCAGGCTTGAGTGTCGTGAAGCGGGCCAGCGTCGACGGCGGGGCGATCGTGCTCGGCGACGAGCGCTTCCTCAGCGTGCCAGCGGGCCAGCTCACCACCCACCGCATCGATACAAAGAGTGATGGTCGCTTCTCTCTCGCCGTCACGGCTGGTGAGGCGCCGCTGCTGTGCCGCCTCGACGACGATGACGGTTGGCCACTCGCCACCGTTCCCCATGCGTGCACACAGGAGCTTGAGCTGCAGGCGGGCAAGCACACCCTGGTGGTGTTGCCGCTCACCGTCGACAGCGCGCGGTCACTGCTGCTGCGCGTGCCCAGCGACGAGCAGGTGCTCTCGGGCAACGCCACCCACGCGCTCACGTTGAACACACCAGCACGCGCCGTCCTTGGGGCTGACGGCAAGGACCGCTTCCGCTTCGTCGTTGGTGCCGACGTCGACGTGGCCATCTCGCTCACCAACGGCATGCTGGGCCGCCTGCGTCGGCAGCGCGACGACGGCAGTGCGGGCGACGTCGAGGCCACCATCGCTCCTGTGGGCGGCGTGTCCTTTGGTCTCGCGAGCGAAGAGGGCAGTGAAGGCGGCGAAGAAGGTGACGAAGAGTTCGTCGAAGAAGACAGCGGCGAACAAGGCGACAGCGGGATCGGCTCAAATACCTGGGACCGTGTCGGCGAATACGGCGAGTCCGTGCGCGACGACCGCGAGTACTCCCGCGCGATGGTGCAGGCCGCGACGGTGCATCAAGCGATCGCGATGCCGGCGGGCGAGGTGGTGTCGTTGTCGGCGGGCACATGGCTGCTCGACACCGAGCACAGCCGCGGCGATGTGGGCGTGGGCTACACCGTCAGCGTTGGCACCAACATCCTTGTCCCCGGCGTGGCCATGAAGCTGCGCGCGCCCTCGGTGCTCGACGTCGAAACACCTGCGGGTGAACAAGCGGGCCTGATGCGTCTGCGCACGCGCGGTCCAACGGATGTTGCTTGTCGCCTCGTCGACGACAGCGGCGCGTTGGTGGCCCGCAGCCAATCGTCGGGCGATGACTGGAACTGTGCGCTGGCGGTACCGCTGGCCCCGGGTACCCACCACCGCTTGTTCATCGATGCCGAGGTGCTGCGCCCGGGACCAACCGAGGTCACCGCCGAGTTCCTCGCAGCCAAGAGCACCGGCGCGCTCAAGAATGGCGATGCGTTTCGCGTCGTGGGCAAGGTGGCGCGTGCCGACGTCCTCCCCGTCGCCAATCAGGTCACCTCGATCGAGTTGACCGCGAGCGACGGCACCTTCTCGTGTGCGTTGTTCGATCACGATGGTCGCGTGCTCGACAGCGCGTTGAACGTGCGTCGTTGTCCGCTCCTCGCGTGGCCCCGTGACGACGTGCGTCCGTTCTCGTTGCTGATGTGGACAGCCGATCGCCCGGCATCCATCAAGGCGCGCGTGCAGCAGCAATCACCGTCGAGTCTCGGCGGTCTGCTCGATCGCGGCAGCCTGAACGACAGCCGTGTTGCTGAAGGCACCATCGTCGCTGCGGGCCGCTACACCACGGCCGAAAACGCGCGCTGCTTGCCACGGCAACGTCGTGGCGCGCTGCTGCCGTGTGCGAACACCGTCGACGTCGATCCGGTGCGCGATGGCAAGAGCATGCTGTTGGCCGTGCCGCTCGGCGAAACCGCCAACGTCGACTTCGCCGAGGTCGCCCACGATGTCGAACGCAGCGCTCCGGTGCGTTTGCGCCTGCGCGACGGCGAACGGGTCGAGCGTCAACACACCAACCAGCCCCAGCTGCACCTCGTCGAGGTGGCGGGCATTGCTGGTACGCCCCGCTGTGGGCTCGATGGTGGTCCGCGCGTGATCGAGGGCGAGCGTTGCTTCGCCGCCAGCAACGTCGGCACCGACAGCCTGCTGCGCTTGTGGACGAAGCCCGGCAACACGCTCGACGTCGAGATTCGTCGACGTGGTGTGGCACTTCCAGCGACGACAACAGCCTTGCCCGAAGGTACGGCCACCATCGCCGGGACGGCGCGCTTTGCCTTGCCCGATGCCCCCTTCCGCCTTGATGCGGCCCTGCCAGCGACGGCGTGGGGCGTGTTCGTCGACGGCAGCGGCAAGACCCTGGCCGTGTGCGGCCCTGGCGGCGCTGACCACCGAAGCAGCTTGCGTCGCTGCACGGTTCGCGGGCGTGGCGGCAGTCTGGTCGTCGTGGGTGATGGCCGCGCACGCTTCGATGTGTTGCGCTTCTCGAGCACCGACGACGAGCCACGCCTGCTGTCGGGCCTGCGTGAAAGCACCGCACGCAGTGCAGGCCGTACACGCCTGCTGCTGCCAAAGACCGACGCGACACGCACGTTGCTCGTCGAAGGCGACGCCCTGCGTGGTTGCCGCGTCATCTACGACGACGGTGATGCCATCGAGGGCTGCCAACAGCGCATTGATGCGGGGCGCAGCGGCGAGCTCGTCGTTGAGTTCGACAAAGGCGCCTGGCGCGCGGCGATTGGTGCCGCCGCCACGTTGAACGACACGCGCTTGCGCACGTTGCCCACCGCGTCTGAAGCGATGCCCACGGGTGTGGTCACGCCGTTGTCGTCGACGTTGTTTGCCCGTCGCCTCGACCTCAAAGCCCCCGCCGTCGTGCGCGTGCGGGCCACCAGTGGTGTGTGCGGTGTCGTGAGCAATGGGCATACCGTCGCTGTGGAAGGCACTGGCGATGGCTGCGACCTGCCCACCACGCTGAAGGCCGGCACCCACACGGTGGTGGTGCGCGGGTTCGCCACGTCGTCGTTGACGGGCACCGTGGCCGTGAGCGTGGATGGCATTGCCACCCTCGCCGAAGGCGTGGGCGACGAAGTGCTGGTGCTGCCTGGCGAAGCGCGGGTGATGCGCATCGCGTTGGCCAACGACGGTGAGCTGGGCATCGGCATCCAGGTCGACGCCGAAGTGCTCGCGTGTTCGTTGCTCGACAGCAGTGGTGCGGTGGTGGCCGAGGGCTGTCAGGTCTTTGGGCGCTACAAAAAGGGCGACTACCTGCTGCGCGTCAGCGTCGACGACGACGGAGGCCCGCGGCGCTTCCGTCCCGTTGTGTTTGGCCTGCAGGGTGCGGCCCTCGATGTGCCCGACGCCTTCTTGCAGGACTTCTTCCGGCGCGTGCCACGGCCCGCCACAGCCTCGACTTCATCGACTTCATCGACTTCATCGACCTCGGAGGTGCACTGATGCGCCCACAGTTTCGCTTCGTGCCCTTTGCTGTTGTGGCGGTTCTCGGTGTTGTTGGTCTGGCGTTGGCCGATGCCTACACGCCCGCCGATCGCCTGGCGCGTACCGCACCATCGTCGACGGAAATCCTGCCTGAGCGCTTCTTGCGCGGCTTCGACCCCATCACCGTCACGTTCCCGAGCAACACGCTGGGCGCTGATGAAGCCGAGATCGCGCGCACCATCGCCATCAAGCCGGCGTGGCCTGGTGCGTGGTCGCGCATCGATGGACGCACGGCGCAATTTCGTCCGGCGGAAGCGTGGCCGCCGCTGCGTCGCTTCAGCATTGAGGCGAAGGGCAAAAACGCCGTCCTGTCGACGATGATGACGGCCCCCACCGAGATGCAGCCCGCCGACGGTGCGCGCAACCTGCCACCGTTTCGCACGCTCACGCTCACGTTCCCCCAGCCGCTGCCCATCGAAGCGCTGCGCTCGATGCTGAGCCTCGAGGTGCGCCCGCTGCCGGGCGTTGGCCCCGCGCGCCGCAAGCTCGACGACGTGCAGGTGTCGTTGCTGCCGCGCAACGATCAAAAGGACCCAGCCATCTACGCGCTGCAGCTTGGCGAAGACGTGCCTGAAGGCTCGCTGCTCGTCGTCACGGTGGCCCTCGCCCTCGGCGACGAAACGAGTGCGTTGTGGACCGGTCGCGTGGCCACGCGTACCGACTTCCGCCTCGACGAAGTGGTGTGCGCGGGCCATCGCCTCAGCATCGCGGGCAGCCCCAACACGGCGGGCGATCAGGCGCTCGACTGCGGCACCTCGGGCGAACAACCCGAGCTGCTGTTCTCGGCACCGGTGGGCGCCATCTCGTTGTCGGCGTTGAAGAAGCTGGTGCGGCTTGAACCCGCCGTCGCCGACTTGAAACCCGTCGTCTTTGGTCACCGCGTGTCGCTGAGCGGCTCGTTTGTACCCGACACGCTCTACCGTTTGCGCATTGGTGCAGCGCCCATCAGCGACGATCTCGGTCGTCCGCTGCAAGACCCGGGTGAAGCCTCGGTGCACTTCTTCGTCGGCTGGAAGCAGCCGTGGTTGCGTACGCTGCAGAGCAACGTTGTCGTCGAGGCCAATGGCCCGCGGCTGCTGCCGATGAGCGGCTACGCCGACGCGCGCGCCGATGTGCGCATCCACCGCATCGACCCGCGCTTTGGTGGTCTGTGGCCGTTTCGCGAAGGCGGCGTCGACGTCGACGAAGACACGTCACCGCCGGGTCCTGGCGAAGAGCCAGCACTGCCCGAGCGTGTTGGTGAGTGGGTCGATGAAAGCCAGATCGTCGAACACATCCGCCTGCTCGGCTCGCCGCTCGTCTCGCGCGTCGTCGACCTGCCCCTCAAGGGCAAAGCAAACCCGATGCACTTCGGCCTCGACGTGGGCACGCTCATCGACACCGCCCCTGGCCTGAAGAAGAACGCGCCAGGGGCGTACCTCGTCGGTGTGCGTCGTCTGCAGGGTCGCGCGCAGCGTCACTGGTCGTTGGTGCAGGCCACGAACCTTTCCGTCACGGCGTTTGAAGAGCGCCAGCAGGTGGTCTTCTACGTCCGCGCCCTCGACACGGCCGCTCCTGTTGGTGGCGCCACCATCACCATCGAAGCCGTCGAAGAAGGCACCGGCGTGGTGCAGAAGCGCACGCTCACCACCGACAACGCCGGTCGCGCGAATGCGTTGCCCGAGCCGAAGTGGAACAACCTCGTGCGCATCACCGTGTCGCGCGGTGACGACGTGCTTGTGATCGATCCGAACACCCCACCGCCGCGCTTCTTCGATGGCCACTGGTCGGGTGGCGGCTCGTGGTTGTCGATGCTCACCGAGAAGCCCGCTCCAGCAAACAAGAACGACGGCATGTTGGGCTTCTTGTTCTCCGAGCGCCCCATCTATCGCCCCGGCGAGCAGGTGTTCTTGAAGGGCTGGGCGCGGCAGAAGAGAGACGGCGTGCTGTCGATCCCCACGTCGTCAATGACGATCAAAGTCGTGGGTCCCGACGGCGCTGAGTACTCGCTTAAGACCACCACCTCGGCCCTGGGTGGGGCTGACGCGGTGTTCACCGAGGCGAGCCCACCGACGGGCGAATACACCGCGTACCTGTCGCTGGGGGCGACGAGCACGCCGGTCGCGAGCCGCACGTTCAAGATCGAGGCGTATCGCCTGCCGACGTTCGAGGTGCAGCTCAACGGTGCGTCGCGCGTGCGGCTCGACCAACCCTTCAGCGTGCGTGCGAGTGCCCGCTACTACGCCGGTGGCAACGTCGCGAACCAACCCGTGCGCTGGAACGTGAGCCGTCGTCCCGCGTGGCACACCCCGAAGGGCCGCGAGGGCTTCTTGTTCGCGTCGTCGTCGCAGTTTGCGCGTGCCGAATCGGCCAACAAGCTCGAGCAGACAGAGCGCACCGGCACCCTCAACGACGACGGCAGCGACGCCATCACGATGAACCCTGAAAAAGACCTCGACGGCAGCCCGCGCATCTACCGCTTCGAGGCCACCGTCACCGGTGCCGACGATCAGGAAGTGTCGTCGGTGACCGAGGTGCTTGCACTGCCGCCCTTTGTGCTGGGCATGAAGCTTGAGCGTTTCAAAAAGTCTGCGACGTCGATCACACCCGAGCTGATTGCGGTGGGTGTCGACGACAAACTCATCGCCGGTCAGGCGCTCACCGTGCGGTTGTTCAAGCGCACCTGGCACAGCCACCTGCGCGAGAGCCACTTCGCCACCGGTGAAGCCAGCTACGTCACCGAGCAGCAGGACACGAAGCTCCTCGAGCAAAACGTCACCACCACGACCGCGGCGTTGGCGGTGCCGCTCGCGGTGCAGGGTGCTGGTGTCTACGTCGTCGAGGTCAGCGGCAAAGACAAACTCGGCCGCGTGCAAACGTTGTCGGCCGACCTCTACATCGGCGGCAAAGAACCCGTGAGTTGGCAAAAGAGCCAGGCCGGCGTGTTCGAGCTCGTGCCCGACAAGTCGACGTATGCGCCGGGCCAAACGGCCAACATCGTCGTGAAGAGTCCGTTTCGCACCGCCAGCGGCCTGCTCATCGTCGAGCGTCCGACCGGCAACGAGTACCGCCCCTTCAACGTCGTCGACGGCAACGCCGCGGTCAGCGTGACGATTGAAGCAAGCATGACGCCCAACGTGCCCGTGCATGTGGTGTTGTCGCGTGGTCGCCTTGGTGAGAGCAGCAGCGACGATGCCGCATGGCGCCCGCAGACCACCGCGAGTTCGATCGACCTCGAGGTGAGCCCGCGCGAGCAGCAACTCAGCGTGGTGGTGAAGCACCCCGCCCAGGCCCGCCCCGGCGACACCGTGCCGATGACGGTCACCCTCGCCGACGACGACAAGAAGCCCGTCGGTGGCGAAGTCACGCTGTGGCTCGTGGATGAAGCGGTGCTGTCGCTCGCCCGCGAAGGCACCCTCGATCCGCTCAGCGAGATGGTCACGCGCAACGCGTCTGACACCAGCGTGTCTGACACGCGCAACAGCGTCGTTGGTCGCGTGCTCGAAGAAGAAACCCCCGGCGGCGACGGCGGCGACGACAGCGATGGCACCGCAAAGCGCCGCGTGCGCAAGAACTTTCAGACGGTGCCGTACTACAAGGCCACTCTCGTCGTGCCCGCCAGCGGTCGTCTCGACGTGAGCATCCCGCTGAGCGACGATCTCACCACCTTCGTGGTGCGTGCGGTGGCGGCCTCTGGTGCGTCGCGCTTCGGCAATGTCGAGAGCAAGCTGAAGGTGCGCCTGCCGGTAATCGTGCAGCCACAGCTGCCGCGCTTTGTGCGTCAGGGCGACCGCTTCGAAGGTGGTGCGGTCGCGCGACTCGTCGAGGGTGCTGGTGGTGCGGGCTACGTGAAGGCCGAATACACCGGCCCCGTCGTTGAGCGAAAGCGCAGCAAAGACATCACGCTGGCACTTGATGCGGCCACCAGCGTCACCTTCCCCGTCGAGGTCGCCTCGACGGCGAGTACCGCGCCGTTGAAGGTGAAGATGGAAGTGGCGCGCAAGGCCGACGGCGTGGGCGATGCCTTCGAGGTCACCCTGCCCGTGCTGCCCGATGTGCCATGGCAGCAGAGTGCGAGCATGGTCGAGTTGTCGACGACGACGACACCGCTGCCTGGTCCGCGTGCCGCACCGCGCGCCGACACCGCCACGCAAACGTCGGTGGCGACCAACGTGGTGGGTCTGCTCGAAGCGGTTGCAGCCCTCGAGTACCTCGATGCGTATCCGCATGGCTGCCTCGAGCAGAAGCTCGCGCAGCTGTCGCCCGTCGTCGTGATGGCGTCGTTGGCGACACAGCTTGGTGGCGAGCGCTACGGCAAAACCGCGCGCGGTCAGGTCGAGCGCTTGCTGCAGGAGTTCGCGGCCCACCAGGACGACCGTGGCTTGTTCTCGTTGTGGCCTGGCGGTTCAGGCAGCGTGCAGGTCACGGGGCTCGCGTTGCGGTTTGCCGCCGATGCCCAGCGTGCTGGTTTCGTCGTCGACAACGCCGTCATGCAACGCGCCCGCGCGGCACTGTCGGCCACCCTGCGCTCCGACTACGGCTGGTCGAGCGACCTGTCGAGCTGGCGGCAATCGCTGATGGCGTCGTCGCTGCGCGCCCTCGCGGTGGGTGGCTCGGCCGACGACGCGTATCTCACCGAGCTGTTGCGTGCGCGAAAGACCATCGATGGCACCGCCCGCGCCGAGCTCGCCCTCGCGGTGCTGTCGACGGGCAAGACCACCTGGAACGCCGACCTCAAAGCACTCACCGACGAGCTCTGGAGCAGCGTGACGTTCAACCTCGTCGACGGCCGTCGCACCGTGGTGGGCATCAACGATCCCCGCGCGGTGTGGGGCCGGCGCGTGCTGGGGTCGTCGACGTCGACGTTGGCCACCGTGCTCGAAGCCCTCGTGCGCCTCGATCCGAAAAACGCCGACCTGCCCCTCGTGTTCGAGGCCCTGCTGCGCACCGCACGCACGGGCCCGCGCGGCTTCGGCTCGACGTGGGACAACGCTGCCGCCATCCGCGCCATCACCGCCTACGTCACGCTGGCGCAAACGCCGTCGACGGCGGTGGTCGCGCTCGGTGCGCAACGCACCACGTTTGATGGCACCACGAAGGTTGCGCGCGTTGTCACGCAGAGTGGCGTGCCGATCACCGCGTCGACGACGAAGCAGCCCATGTTTGCGCGGCAGTCGTGGCGCTCGTTGCCCGCCACCACTGGCGACCGGCTTGCAGCGGAGCGTGCTGGCTTGCTCGTGAAGCGCAGCATGAGCATCTACCCCGTCGATGGAGGGGCTGTCCGCCGTGTCGACGACGTGCGTGCGGCTGAGCAGCGCTTCACCGTGGGCGATGTGGTCGAGCTGCACACGCAGGTCACCACCGACGAGCCCCGCTACAATGTGGCGATCGTGGTGCCGTTTGCTGCGGGCTTTGAGCCGCTCAACCCCACGCTGTCGAACGCGTCGAGCGAAGCGGTCCCGGCCGAACAGGACAGCCTGCAGCCGAGTGCGGTGGCGCGTGTCGACGACGAAGTCCGCTACTACTTCGACGTGCTGCCAAAGGGCAGCACGTCGCTGCACTTCCGCGTCAAAGCGCTCACGCCCGGCAGCTTCACGCACCCGGGTGCGCACGCCGAGCTCATGTACGACGAGGCGGTCAACGGTCGCTCCGACGGCAGCCGCGCCATCGTCGTGCGCAACGACGCAAAGGCCGACACCACGAAGAAGAAGTGAGCCGATGACCACCACCACCCCCGGTGTAGATCGCGTTCGTCGTCGTCGTCGCCGCTGGGCGATGGTGGCGGCCACCGCGGTGGTGCTGGGGGTGTTTGCGTGGTCGCTGCAGACAACGCTCGTCACGCCGATGCCATCCACGCTCTTGCTCGATCGACACGGGCAACCGCTGGGCGAAGTGGAAGGCGGCATCAACGACGACCGCTTCGGCTACTGGCCCCTGCCCTGGGTGCTGCCGATGCGGTTGGCCGTGGCCACGATTGAGACCGAAGACCGCCGCTTTCACGAGCACGCCGGGGTCTCGCCGTCGTCGATCGCCCGCGCGATCCAACAAAACCTCGTCGCGCGTCGTCGGGTGTCGGGTGCTTCTACGATCGCGATGCAGGTGGCGCGTTTGCAGTCGGGCCGCTCACGCTCTTTCACTTCCAAAATCCAGGAAGCGACAGAAGCGTTGATCTTGATCCACCGCTTCGGCCACGACGACGTGTTGCGCCACTACCTCACACTCGCCCCCTACGGCGCGCGCGTGCACGGGGCCGAGCGCGCAGCACGCTTCTACTTCGACAAGCCGTCGAGCGATCTGAGTTGGCTGCAAGCGGCGTGGCTCGCGGGGTTGCCGCAGCAACCAACGAAGCTTGGTCCGTTCGTCGAGGGTGGCCTGCAGCGTGGTCTGGCCCGCGCGCACCGCATTCTCCGCTCGTTGCGCGAGCGCGGCTACATGAACGACGACGAGCTCACCATTGCCCTCAGCAGTGACCTTGGCCTGGTGGATCGTCGACCGCGTCCGGGGAGTGCCTTGCACCTGTCGCTGCGCCTGGCCAACGACGTCAAGCGCGCGCGCACCACCGCGATCGCTGCGCACACTGCACCGCCCACGACGGTCACGGCCACGCTCGACCTCGACGTGCAAGCAACGGTGCACCAGATCGTGGTCGACAACGTGAACCGCGCACGCGCCGCAGGAGCCACCAACGGATCGGCCATCGTGCTCGACAGCAGCAGTGGCGACGTGCTCGCCTGGGTCGGCTCCGTCGACTACTTCGACACCGAGCACCACGGCCCCATCGACTACAACCGCGCGCGGCGTTCGCCGGGCTCGGCCCTCAAGCCGTTCATCTACGCGTTGGCCCTCGACCCCCACCGCAACACCCTCAACAACCACGACGTCGTCTACACCGCGGCAACACCGTTGGCCGACACGCCGATGGACATCATTTCCGACGGCGGCAAGAGCTACCTGCCCCAGAACCTCAGCCGTACCTTCATGGGGCCGATGTCGGTGCGCGAAGCGTTGGGCAACTCGCGCAACATCCCTGCCCTGCGCGTGCTGGCGAACGTCGGCGTGCCCACGGCGTTGCGCTTCTTCGAGTCCGCTGGCGTCGAGCACATCTCATGGGTGCCG
>JBIKRQ010000046.1:0-25404 GCA_044349155.1 Myxococcota bacterium | reverse complement strand
TACGCGCTGTGACGTCGCGTCGTCGCGTGCTGATCGGCGGGGACGTTTCCCCGCCCACCCCTCAAGAGACTCGCCTCGGCGACAAACCCCAAAGCGGGTTTCTCTTCGAGGCTCAATTGATCGGCGGGGACGTTTCCCCGCCCACCCCTCGGGAAACTCGCCTCGGCGACAAACCCCAAAGCGGGTTTCTCTTCGAGGCTCGACTGTTGGCGATCGCTGTGGCGTTGTCAGTCGCCGGCCAGAGCATCGCTGCCCCCGCTGCTTCGACGACGACGACAACGACGACGACCTCGCAGCAGACGGCAACCGCGACTTCGAATCCAGGCGCCAGCACGTCGCCGACGGCGCACTTTCAACTCTTCGCCAACGCGCGCTTGCAACTGCGTGACCGCACGCCGCAAGGGGCGCTGCGGTTGTGGTTGGTGCACAACACGCTCGCCGACACGGGCCTGCGCCCCACGCACGATGGCGACTTCGCCTCGGTGGTGTGGGCAGCACTCGGCGAGACGGGCTTTTGCCCCGATGGCTTCCCCGACGACGTCGACGGTGCGGGCCTGTGGCCGTTGGCTCTGCACAACTGGCTGCTCAAAAACATGAACAAGTCGCCGCAGGAGCAGCCCGATGGCTGGTCGGCGTTTGCTGGCGGCATGCAGCAACGGCCCGTGTCGCTGTTCGACGTGCTGTCGACCGAGGAGCTGCGCGCGGTGCGGTTTTCGCGCGGGCGCTGCCTTGGTCCGTGGTTGTGGCAGGTGCGCTCGGCGAACCCGGTGTGGCCCGACCTCGACGATCGCCTCGTGGTGGGCGCGATGATGCGCGACCTCCTCGTGACTGCAGAGACCAGCCTCGTGCGCGACAAAGTCGAAGGCACCGCCCTGTTGGCGGTGCGCCGCTTCGACCTCGAGGTCGCCCTTGTGCGGCTTGAGGCCGCGAAGCGACGCGAGCAAACGAGCACGATGGATCAGGTGCTGCGTGCCGCAGGCGTGTCGACGGAGGGACGCTTCACGATGGCCCAGCAGCGTGAGCAGGCCTTTGGCATTTCGCCCACCACAGAGCTGTGGCGAAAGGCGATGCAGTGGCCAGCGAGCGAATGGTTGAGTCTGTCGCAGCAGCGGCGGTTGTCGTTGTTTCGCGAGGTCGACGTCGGCTTGAACGACTGGGTCGCTCGCGAGCGCGTCATCCTCAACATGATCGACGCGGCGACCGCGAAGAACAACGGCGCTGAACTCACAGCGTGGTTGGGGTTTGCGGGACGGGCCAAGCCGCGCCACGTCGACAGCAAGAACACCGCGAGTGACAACGAACTCGACGAAGACCGCGCGCGCTTGTTGAACGCGATTGTCGACGGCGAACGCGGCGAGCGGTTGTTGGGTGTGGAGGGCGGCTTTCGCGAGCGCAGCGTCGTTGCACTTCACCGTGGCGTGGCGTTTTTGAAGGCCGGCGACACCATGCAGGCGTTGCGGTCGTTCGCGTTTGCGTTGGGCCACGCCGACGAGAGCACGTTGGCCGAAGACGTCCACAGCTTGTCGCGGCGCTGGTTGGCGTTTGTGTTGGCGCAGTACGCGGCCGACGACGAAGTGCTGGCGGTGCTCGATCGGTTTGTGCCGCCGGTGGATCATGCGGCGGTCGTGGAAACCCTGCTGTGGCGTGCAGCGTTACATGGCGACACGAAGAGCTACGACAAGCTCGTGGCCGAGGCGCAGCGACGTCGACAGACCACGCTGGTGAACCTGGGCAAGCGTTTGGCGCCCCTTGCTGCGGGCGACCTCACCGCGTTGTGGACGCAGGTCACGAAAGACCAAAGCGACACCGCGGTGTTGCGGTTCATCGAGCGTTTGTTGGACCAACTGGCGCTGGAGACCGTCGACGTGCGCGCCAACCACAGAGACACCCTCGCGGGGATGGTGCAGTTGCTCGACGAGCAACACGAGCGCGCCACGCCATCGCAGCTGCGGCGCATCGATCGCATACGCGACCGGGCCATCACGTTGCGCAACGACGTCGGCGACTTCGACCTCTCGATCGCTGGGCGGGTGCAGATGAACGCGCCGGGTGCTGAGGCCTACGCCGGCAGTGTGCGTCTGGCCCCTGCCGACCCGCTGCCGTGGCCGTTCGCGGTGCCGTCGACGACGCCACCGAATCCGTTTACGCCCATCGTGCTGACCCCGTTGGAGTGGCGCGAGGCAGGCACGCCCGGCGCGCCTGGCAAGCTGGTGTTTGGCTGGAGCATTCACGAGTGAGCCCGCGTCGCCCGCCCGTCGTCGATCGTCAGCGCCTGCAGGCCCTGGCCGAGCGTGCGCGTGCCGCCGTCGACGAGCTGCGCGCCCGCCCAAAGCCCACAGCACCGACGGCGCCTGCGTTGCCGACGCTGCCGACGTTGAAGTTGCCTGAGCGGCCCACCGTGCCGACGCTGCCCGAGCTGCCCGCGCGGCCCACAGACCCACGGGTGTTGGCGCTGCAACAACGTCGTCGACGACAGCGCATCGCCGTTGGCCTCGTGGTGCTGGCGCTGCTGTTGCTCGCGTTGTTGTTGCGCGACTGCAACGCCTGCGCCCCCGAGGTGCAGGTCGTGTACGTCGAGGGCGAAGCGCCAACATGCCCCGACGTGCCCGAGTGTGGTCCTGCGAAGCCAAAGCCAAAGCCGAAGCCGACGAAGCCGAGGAAGAAGCCCACCGGCGCAGCACGCGCCGACGCACGCGACGACCTCGTCGTCACCACCCGCGCGAACCCCGATTGGTTGGCGGCACTTCGACTGCAGGTCACCGCCCGCAGCCTCGACCTGGCCCGCTGCTTCAACGGTATGGAGAAGCCCGGGGCGTTGCGCTGGACGACGACGATCGTGCCCGCCAGCGGTGCCACCACCGACTCCGAACTCGAACAGATCTTGCGCAGCGTGCCGCTCACCACGGCGCAACAGGCGTGCGTGCTCAATGCGCTCACGCAGCGCCCGTTCCGCCTCGACAGCCGCGATGCGGTGGGCACGCGGGTGTCGCTCATCCTCGAGTTTTGACGTCGACGTCGACGCATGATCCCAGATGTCGCGAGCGAAGCGCCGGAAGTCATGCGCTGACGCACGAAGCAACATCAGGCCGAGACGGGATCAGAGCGCCCAGCTCAAGCCGATCGAGAACGTGCGGCCCCGCTGCACCGACTCCACTGTGCGCTCGCCGAGGGTCTTCTCCGCGGCGGGGTCGAGCAGGTTTTTGCCCTGCAGACTCAGGCTGAAACCGAGGGGCAAGCGCTGCTTGATGACGACGTCGACGCGGTGAAACGGCTGCTCGATGGCATCGGGCAAACCGAGCGCGCCGACTTCCACAATGCGCGGGCCAATCACGTTGTACAGCGCGAGGATCGACAGCCCCGTGAGGTCGTCGTCGGTGCCGAGTTGCAGGTTCACCATCCACGGCGACTGCCCCTCGAGGGCCCGCGTTGTCGACGTCAACGTGCCTTGTTGCTCTTCGCCAATCTGCACCTGCGACCAGATGAGCGCCCCGTTGGCACCCACAAACAGGCCCGACAGCACGGGGACTGTGGGTGCATCGATTGACAGCGCACGCAACGCGGTGTCGAGCCCGCAGCGGCCCTCGACCTCGACGCCAAGGCTGGTCGCACCGTCGACGTTCGCCGCGGTGATGGCCTGGTCAGCACCGGCCGTGACCACCGATTCGATCGGCTTGTCGAACAGCTTGGCGAAGCCGGCGAGCGACACCCCATCACGCACCGACCACGCCCAGTCCGTGCGCACGTCGAGGTGAACGATGCTTGTTGTTTGCAGATCCGGATTGCCGAAGCGCGCGCGGCCACCAGCAACGTCGGTGTACACGGCCGGCGACAACTCGCGCAGCTCAGGACGCACCACGGTGCGTGAGCCCGCCACCGTGAGCTTCACGTCATCGAGCATCTCCCAACGCACGCTCAGGGCCGGCAACACATCGAGCCCGTCGAGTTGCGCCACCACGGGTGCAGCCGACGCGTTGAACAACTCATACGTGGTCACTTCGAGCCG
Organism: Myxococcota bacterium; assembly: GCA_044349155.1. Classification (GTDB taxonomy): domain Bacteria; phylum Myxococcota; class UBA727; order UBA727; family VGSZ01; genus VGSZ01. The sequence goes on along the minus strand of JBIKRQ010000046.1, from coordinate 21,401 downwards.
AGATCCTTCCACGCGCACGCCGGCATTCAGGTGCACGTCGTCGACAAAGCCCGCCAACACCGGCGTGTCGAGCGTGACGAACCCAGCACCGATCGTGCTGCTGCCCGTGTGGTTGTCGGTGTTGCGCGTCGCTTCGGCAATCGTGAAGCCGTCGGCCCCGATGTGCTTGTCGACGAAGATGTCGTCGGCGTCGTTGGCCAACACGTCGTTGTCGGTGGCCGCATCTCCGGTGAACAGGAACTTGTAGCGGCGCGTTTTCACGTCGCGCAGCTTGAGCGACAATGCCGTGCCCGCTTCGGCCACGGCCGAGGGCAACAGGGCGAACAGCGGCAGGCGAAACGTGACCGCGCTGTCGACAGCGTGGTCGACCAACGACGACGACAACAGCTGGTTGCCATCGCTGCGGTCTGACAGGCGGTACACGCCATCGTCGTCCTGGTCGTAGCGCGTGAGGCGCTGACCTGGCTCATCGCGCAACGCGAGCGCGTAGCCCGCGCGCCACAGGATCTTTGCCTCGCCGGCGCTGCTGTCGTCGGTGTCGTCGACGGGGTCCTTGGGTGTTGTCTTCGGCACCGCAAACGGCGCGAAGGTCAGCGCGTGCTCGCCCAACACCTGTTGCAGGAACAACTGACGCGACACGTAGCGCAGGCGCGTGAGACGGAACTGGCCGTCGATGTCCTGGTCGTAGCCGCTGACGAGCCGGGTGTCGTCGTCGGCGGAGCGGTTCAGCATGGTCACCGCGCGCAGCTGGTGCCGCGTCCCAAACGCCGTGCCCAACGACAGCACACCGCCGAGCGTCGTGCTGCGCACGGTCGTGTCGATGTCGAGATCGTCGGTGACAACCACCCCGTCAGCACCCGACGCCGTGAGCTGGCGACTCATGTCGGTGTGGCGCGTCTCGGTGCTCCACGTCAGACCGCCCAACACACCAAGCGTGCCCCACGGCACCGTGAACACGTCGCCCGCCGCCACCTGGAGCGTGCCACCCGGCAACGCCAGCTGCGACGACGGCGTCCACCCCGGGCCGACGTCTTCGCCGAGGGTCTCGAGTTCCTGTTGGCTCAAGCCACCACCCGTCAACGCGTTGCCCGCTGCCAGCGGCGCATCGGCCGACGCCGCCACGATCGACGGCGCCACCGCGCGCGTGCCGTCGTCGGCCGCCAACGCATCGAGCGAACCGGCAGGCCCCATCAGGTGCGACGCAAACGTGGTGCCCGGCACGAACGACGTCGACACGCTCACGGACAACACCCGCTGCTCGGGCTGGCTGCGCGTGCGCAATTGCACCGAGCCACCGCCGAACTCGCCGGGCAGATCGGCCGACCACGTCTTTTGCACCTGCAACGAATCGAGCAGTGCTGACGGAAACAGGTCGAGGGGCACCACGCGGCGCTCGGGCTCGGGCGACGGAATCACCGCCTGGTTCACCAGCGTCGAGCTGTAGCGGTCGCCGAGGCCGCGCACATACACGTACTTGCCGTCGACGATGGTCAGCCCCGTTACGCGCCGCAGCGCCGAGGCCGCATCGCTGTCGCCGCTTTTGCGCATCTGCTCAGCACTCACCACCTCGACGACCTGCTTGCTCGCGCGTCGTTGCGCCACCGACACCGCCATACCGCCACGCACATGTGGGGCGCGCACCGTCAACGTCGACAGCTCGTCGGCTTCAGGCAACAGCAGCACGGTGACAGCGACGGCCTCCACATCGCTGAGGGGCAGTGGCGACGTGCGCGGCAAGAAGCCGGCGGCCACCACCGCGACGTCGGTGTCGCCAAGGTCGGCCACCTGCATCTCAAGCACGCCCTGCGCGTTGGTGCGGCCCATGCGTCCAGCGCCGCGCACCACGACGTCGGCGTTTTCGATCGGCGTGTCGTCGAGGGCCGAGCGCACCTGCACGGTCACGGCATGCGTTGCCGCTGAGACTGGTGCCGCGTGCTGCTCGGCGGCACCAGTGGCGTCGACGACGATGCGGTCGTCTGCACTCCTGTCGGCCTGCAGGTGCAGCACCACATCAGTGACCCCGCCGGCGTTCACCGCCACGAGCACAGTGCGGCCGTCGACAACGAGGCGGTGTTCGCCTGCCGCAAGGTGCACCACGGTGGGGGTGCGGTGGCGGGCACCATCGAGTTCCACATCGACGGTGGCAAGACCAGCGTCGTCGAACGCGGCGATCGTGAGGTCGCCTTCGCCCTCGGCAGCACGGGCCAACGACGACGACAACAGCAGCAGAGCCAGCATCACAACGCGCACAGCTGCTCCTGGTTCTGGTGCTTCGCGCGGCAGCGGGCGATGGCGGCGCGCAACTCGGTGGTGCGGGCAAAGGCGGCCGCGTCGGTGATGTCGTCGAGCACGCGCTCCGCCTCGTCGAGGTGCCCCGTAGACACCCCCGCGAACGCGACCGCGTAGGCGATGTCGGCGTCGTTCAACAACGAAGCGCCGCGCAACCGCGGCAACAGCGCCCACACCCGCGCCCACTGCTGCTGCTCGACGAGCAAGGCCGCCCGCTGGCGCAACCGCTGCGGCCCGCCCAACGCCAGCTGCACCCGCCACGCCCCGGCCGCATCGCCGCCGTCGCGCAAGCCATCGGCCGCCGCCCCCGCACCGACGTCGTCGACCACGGCGGCCACACGTCGCCAACCGCTGCGGCCCCGCGTGGCTGTCGCGCCAGCAATGCTGCCCGACGTTGCTGTGCGCGCGAGCACCACGTCGAGCAGCGCGTCGGCGAACACATCGTCGTCGGCCGCCGCAAACCGCGCCGACAGCGCCAACAGTTCGTCGTTCGACAGCACTTCGAGCAGGGCAGCGACGTCGTCGCGGGCATTGCGCGGCAGTCCGTCGTCGAGCAGCAGCTGCACCCGCAACCGACGCACCGCTTCAGACGTGCGCCCCGCCAACGCGTCGTGGGCGAGGCCTGCGCGCTCAGCGGTTGAGCGCAGGCACGTGGCCCACAGCACCGCATCGTCGTCGAGCACGGTGTTCGGTGTCATCGCCGCGAAGGCATCAGCACAGGCGTCGTCGTGGCCCTGCTGGTGCTGCGCCTGCGCCAACAAACGCCGGACGTCGTCGGGCGCGGGCTGTGTGCCCGGCAACGTCAGCAGGGTGGTCAGGTCGGCGGTGGCGTCGGCAGCAAGGCCGATCGGGAAAGCGGCGCGGGCCCGCAGCCACAGCAGTGCGCGGCGGTCGATGCGGGGCTGTTGCTCGTCGACGGTGCGGGCCAACGCGAGGGCTGCTGAAGCATCGCCCGCCACCAACAATTGCTCCGCCTGCTGCATCGCGTGTTGCGCGCGTTCGGCACGTCCGCGCACCGAGTTCGGATCGACCGCACTGCCCACAAACACAGCGATGACGACGACAATGGCCGCGTTCATGTCTGCTCCAGGGTGAAGCGAATGGTTTGGCGCGCCCACGAGGCGGTGGGTCGGCCAGCACTGGTGGCGGGCTCGAAGTGCCAGCTGCGCACACTCTCGATGGCCGCCTCGTCGAACACACCCGGTGGGGTGCTCTCGACCACGCGGACGTCGTCAACCGCACCGGTTTCGTCGATGTGGATCTGCACCACGACCACGCCGGTGGTGCCTGCCGCGCGGGCGGAAGCCGGATAGCGCGGCGGTGTGCGGGTGGTGGGGCGCGCCGCCACAAGGTGTGGTGGCGCGTCGGCCGCGGACGACGCTGCCGACGACGACGATTGTGGTTGGGCAAACGGACTGCCCACGCCCACACGCGGCCCACCTGCACCTCCACCCGTGCCGCTGAAGCTGCTGGGGTCGAGCCCCGCGAGGGCTGGTGCGGCACTCGCTGTCGACGACGAGGGTGCTGCAGACGATGGCGGAGGCGGCGCGTTGGACGATGGCGGTGGTGGCGGGGCGGGCGGCGGTGGAGGTGGCGGCGGCAGGTCTTCGGCCAGTGGTGCAGTGGTGTCGGCGACGGCCAACGACGTCGTCGACGTCTTCACCTTCTTGCGCGGGCGAATGCTCGCCGACCACGCGCCCACGCCCAGGTGCAACAGCAAGGCGAGTCCCGCGCAACACGCTGCCAGCTTGAGCGCGCGCGCCGGGCGCAGGCCCGCGACGACGTCGGCAATGCCGATGGTGGCCGACGATGACGGCGGTGTTGGCGCAGGCCGCACCACCCGCGGACGCGCCGCGTGACGTCGAGCGTGCACCGCCAGCGCGAAGGCACCGCCGGGCTCCCCGGGGCGCCTCATGGTTGCGAGCCGTCCCCGGCCGTCGTCGAGCGGGCGGCCGCCAACACGCGCAACGCCAGGGCCTCGAGCTGGGTGTGCGTCGACGACACCATCCACCCGCCCACCACCACCAGCAGCACCCACGGCACGGCCACCGCGAACAGCACCTGCAGCGGCACCAACGCCCCGGCGAGGGCCGAACCAACCGCCTGGTCTGCCCGCAGCGCATCACCCACGCCCACCGCGGTCGCCAACAAGGATGCCGCTGTGGCGAAGCCAAACGCGCCCCGCGCCACGTTCAGGCCCAATCCTGTGTGGGTGGCGGCCTCTGCCGACAACGCGGCCATTTCGTCTTCTGGTTCGTTGTGGCGGGCGAGGGCCACGGCGGCCTGCAGGAATCGACCAGCAGGACCACCCACGGTGCGGGCCAACGCCGACGCCGCTGCATCTTCACCGGCCGCCACGAGCGCGGTCAGCCGCACGGCCACAGCGTCGAGCGCACGCTTGCGCAACAGGGCCGACGTCGTCGCCACCAGTGCCGTCAACAGCGCGAGCAGGCCCAGCACCGCCGCTGCGATGCCGGCAGGCCCAAGGTGCGACAAGCGCGCGGTGACCGAGCCTTCGTCGTCGTCAGCGCTGCTGGTCGCGGCAAACGCCACGGGCCACGTCGATGCGGTGCCTGTCGCAATCGCTTGTGCGGCGGCGGCCACCTCGGCCTGACTTGTCGTCGGGGGAGCCAACTGCAGCGTGTTGTCGAGGGCCGGCAGCAGCGCGCCGGCGAGGCCATCGCTCGACGTCGCCGTGCTCAAGCTGCCCCAGCGCACGACGCGTCCTGTGTGCCAGCTGCCGTCGGCGGCGAAGAAGCCGCTGTCGATGGTCCGGGTCGATGCCATCGCCGACAAACGCTCGAGTGCGGTGGGCAGCAGCGACACCAGTGGCGTCGTGCCGGGTGCCGCAACTTGATCGTCGTCGAGGTGCAGGGCCAACAGTGCTGCGCGCAGCGTGTCGTGGGCCGTCGCAGGCACGGGCGTGGGGGCGGCGGGGGCGGCGGTGGCAGCGAGTGCCAGGCGTGCTTTCTCCTCGTCGGCGGCGGCGACGACGAGCTTTGCCTGCAGCGCTGCAACCTCCTGCTGTGCGGCTGCCACGCGGGCGGCGCGCAGGGCCTCGAGGCGTTCGCGTTCAGCGATGAGCGCGTCGCGTTCGCCGAGCAGCAACACGAGTTCGCGTTGCAGGCCCTGCTCGAGGGCTGACGGCGCCGTCGTCGGTGTTGATGTCGAGGCTGCTGTGGGTGCAGCGATGAGTGCTGCCCACAAGGCCAGTGCAGTGGTCATGGCGTGCTCCCGCTGGTCTTCGTGGTGGTCGTCGTGGCGGCGGCTGTCGACGACGGTGGGCTCGCGGGCAGCACCCAGGTGCCGGCGAGGCGGTCGCGCTTGAAGGCTTCAAGGAACGCGGCGATCTGCTGGCGCGTGGCGGCATCAGACGCGTCGACAAAGACCACCGCGCCATCGGCCGTGGTGCGCACGCCACCCGCACGGTCACCGCTGCGCCACACGATCAACGGACCCACGTGGGCCACCTCGGCCACCAATGGTGTGCCGTCGACGACAATCGCCTGCTTCACCCGCCCCTGCTCGGTGAGCAGGCGGGCCTCGTCGAGCAGCAATGGCCACACCGCCGCGGCCGCCGCTTCTGCGCCAAGCCCAGGCAGGCTGCGCTCGACGACGAGGCGGGCCGCCGTGCGCGCATGCAAGCGAAACGGGACCTGCTGCTGGTGCTGCGCCAGCTTCGCCAGTGCCTCGCGCACGGGCACCAGGGTGGCGGTGGCTTCGTCGACCCCGGTGGCGACGTCGGCTTCGACCACACGGCGCCGTTCCTCGTACGCGCGCGTAGACGTCTGCGCCTGCTCCAGGCGCGCTTGCAGTTCGGTGCTCCGACGCGACAACGCCGCGAGCTCATCATTGAGCGCGCGGCGTTGTTGGCCCACATCATCAGCGAGAGCGTCGACCTCGGTGCGCAGCGTTGCCACCTGTTGCGACAACTTCACCACCGTTTGCGTCGACATCGACCCCGACATCGAGGTCGGACTCGACGTCGGACTTGATGTCGGTGGCGGTTGTTGCTCAGGCGTTTGATTCACCAGCACGAGCGAAACAGCGAGCGCTGCAGACAACATGGGGGCCTCCACACGAACGCCCGCCGAGCTGCTCGGCGGGCAGGTTCACACTCCAAACAGCACGCGATGCTCAGTTGGCGGGGTACGCGGTCCAGCCGGTGGTCCAGTCGTCGCTGCCGACGGCACCGCGGAAGTCCACGTCGTCGAAGAACGCATCGGTGGGCACGTCGGCACCGGTCGCGGCCACGCTGCCAGCGACCACCTTGAAGTCGGGTGCGGTGATGTTGGTGACCGCTGCCGGCAGCACATCGGCGAGGTCAACTTCTTCGCTGTCGCCGAGCACGCTGGTGAAGGTGGCTTCAGCGCCTGCCGGGTCGCTCTCGTCTTCGGTGGTGGTCTCGTCGTCGACCTTCACGGTGAACGGCGACGTGCACGACAGCAGGCTCGTGTCGAACGACAACGTGCCCGCAGCGCCATTGGCGAAGGTGTCGGCGTCGTCGATGTCGATGCAGTTGTTGAAGTTCGCCACAATCGCGTTGCTGATCTCGCCCTGCGTGCCGCGGCGCAGCTTCACGCCGTCAGCCTCGCCCTGACCAATCAAGGTCACGTTCGAGATGGTGGGGTTCGAGATGGGCGTGATCGCGAAGTTGTCTTCGTTGTTGTCGGCTTCAATGCCGCGCTCGCCAACACCGTCGTGCTGCTGGGCCACGAGGAACTGCAGCTTGCCCGACCAGCCGAAGGTCCAGTCGAGGTTGTCGTCGCCACTGCCCGTGCAGACGATGTGCTTCGCGTTGGCCGTACCGCCAAAGAACTCGATGCAGTCGTCGGCCCCCTTGTGCACCTGCACGAAGTCGATGGTGGTGCCCGAGCCCACACCCTGCAGCGCGATCCCGTTGAGTTCGTTCTCGCCGTCGATCAGCTTGCCGGGAAATTCAATGCGCACGTAGCGAACCACGCCGCTGTTGTCGTCGCTGGCGCTGCCGCCGTAGGTGCCGGTGCCGGCTTCGCCCTGCAGCGTGCAGGGGTCGCCCGCGCAGCCGTTCACCGGGGCCTGGCCGTTGATGACGATGCCACCCCACTGCCCCGCCGCGCGCGAACCTTCGTCGGCCGCCGAGGTGAACACGATGGGGGCTTCGGCCGTGCCGTCGGCGACGATCTTGCTGCCGCGCGTGATCAACAAGAACGACAACGACGCCGTATCGCCAAACACCGTGGTGCCCGGCTCGATGGTGAGCGTGGTGGGCGCTGCGGTGGGGTCGGTGTCGTCGCCGACGAACACGCCACCTTTGAGCACCCACTTCTTGTCGGCGGTGAACGTGGTGTCTGTGAGCAGCGGCCCGGTCACCGTGCAGACGTCGCCATCACACGACACACCCTCGGTGGTGTCGGGCGACTTCTCGGTCTCACAGCCAACAGCGAGCACGACGGGAAGGCAGAAGGCAGAGCGCAGCAGCGAACGCATGGAGCACCTCAGTGAAGTGCCCGCACTGTGGGAATGCCCTGTGACACGCCTGCGCTGCTGCGGTGCCGTTGCGTGACAACTCGCCAACAACGCGTTGCGCACCAGCGGCCATGGTCACGTCGTCATCGGGATGTTGCCGACCAGCAACACGGTGTGGCAGCGACGCCACCCTGCTGTTGCCCTGTGCCCGCGTGCGTGTTGATCGGCCGAACGCCAGGCGCGATCGGACTCCTGCGGTGCGTCATGCCACCGGATTTGTCCTCGAGTGCAAGTCCCTGAGGCCGAAATGTGCGTGCGCGGATCACAGCAGCAGCGAACAGGGGCGCACCACGGCCAAAGAAGTGGTAAAGGCCGCCCAGGAACCCGTCCGCTGCTCGCTCTCTTCGCCGCCGTGACCGTCTTTGCAGCTTCGAGCTGCGCCACCACCACGCGCATCGTTTCCGATCCGGAAGGTGCTCAGGTCCTCGACAAGGACAAGAAGGTCCTGGGCACCACGCCCTACGACTACACGACGAAGGAGTGGATCTGGGAAGGCGAGAAGCTCACCCTCAAGAAGGGCGACGCCACGAAGGAAATCGAGATCAAGCGTTCGGAAGTCGACCTCGCCCCGATGATCGGCGGCGTCTGCCTCACGCTGCTCGGCCCCACCTGCATCGTCGGCATCCCGCTCATCCTCGCTGGCGGCATGAAGGCCCCCGCCGAGACCAGGCCGAAGGCAAGTCCGACAAGGGCGCGTACTGAGCGCTGCAGCGGCTGCACGCCTCGCCGTGAACACGTCACCTGGCCTTGCCCTTCAGCAAGCGCCAGGTGTTTTCGTCGGTGCTCGACTATTGGCACGTGCCCGTGTCGCAGCTGCCGAGATCGTCGGGAACGTTGCTCTGTTCGCACCCGGCGACGTCGACAAACGTGTTGCTGCTCGCGAAGTCGACCACACCGCCCGACCACCCGCGGTACACGCCGCAGCCAGCACTGTTGGCCACCAGGCTGTCAGCGAGGAACGCGGGCGGCTCGCGCTCCACCGAGACGACCACAGCACCGTCGGCGTCGTTGTTGGCAGCACCTGGGGCAGCCACGCAGCGCCCCGTCGTCAGGCTCTGGCCGCCGGCGTAGCGCACCTCGACATGCTCAACGCGCGTGACCGCCGAGACCTGCACGCGCAGCGACAGCCCCAGCCAATCACCTGCAGCTGGCGACGGCTTCATCGACGTGAACACGATCGGTGCGTCAGCGGTGCCCACAGCGATGAGCGCGCCCTGCTCTGTCGAGCCACCGTCGACGAGCTTGCCGGTCACAAACAGCTGGCCAAGGGCACTCGCTGAATTGCGAAAGCGCAGCTCAACACCGGGCTCGATGGTGAGTGTGGCGCTCGGCGACTCGACACGGCCATCGCCGACGAGGATGTCGGCCCCGACGTCGGCAGGGCCCACCTGATACGGCACGCCGCGGTTGGGCAGCGTGGCGTCGTGCAGGATGGCTTCGGTGTTGTCGTAGGCAGCGACACCGACCGACTGCAGCAGGATCGCAGGCGTGGCGTTGTCGACGTAGTCGCCCAGCGGCAGGAGGGTCGCGTTGCCCGCACCAAGGTAGAGCGGGTGACTGCCAGCGCCACGGACGATCAGCCCCGTCGACGAGCCACGAAAGCCGGTGTGCTGCAGCATGACACCCACGCCGGTGCTGTCTTCGACGACGACATTGTCGACGAACAGTTGGTCCACCAGCGAGCCCGTTTGGTTACGCACGGCGATCGAAGCGCCCGCGTTTTCCGCGGCAGCGACGTCGGCGATGGTGCCGCCACCGCCGCGCAGTGTTGTGTTGTACAGCTGGATCGTCGCCGGGGCGAAGGCCACCAACGCGCCCCACGCTGCTGACGCGTCGGCGCGCTCGAACACCACCGGCTGTTCAACGTCGCCCAGGGCACCGAGGCCCGCCGCCTCGTCATCGACAACGATGCTCGCGTCTGGAGCGAGGCGGACCACCGCGCAGGCTGCAACCTGCAGCGACGCGCCAGCCCCGACGGTGACCGTGCTCGTGACGAGATGCAGACCAGCACCCCACACCTCGTCGACGACGATGGTGCCGCTGTGCTCGGTGGGCGTGCTGTTCTCGGGGTCGCACGGATCGGGGAACGTCAGCGCAGGACACCAGCTGCACGCTGGCGCCGACAACACCGCAGCCACGCACGCGCACAACGACAGGTTCTGCTGCTTGCTCATCCCCATGTCGTACCGCAGATCGCACCCACGCACAGAGCGCATGTGACGGACTTGTCAGCCGCGATCGCGTCTTGCACTGCTGTGGGGTGATTGGCCGCTACGCCCCCTCGCCAACAGGCCTGCTGCACGTCGGCAATGCGTTTGCCGCAGCACTCACCCTCGCGCGCGCGCGTCGACAGGGCGGGCGTTGCTTCTTGCGCATCGAAGACCTCGACACGCCGCGCGTGATGCCCGGTGCCGCCGCCAGCATTGTCGAAGACCTGCGCGCGCTCGGCGTGCACTTCGACGCGTTTGCAACGGCAGACCTCGACGTCGACAGCGCCGTGGTTGATGGCGCGGTGTGGCAGAGCCGTCGTACGCGCGCGTACGAGCAGGCCTTGCAGCACCTGATCGCGCAGGGACTCGTGTACGCCTGCCGCTGCTCGCGCAAAGACCTGCAGCGCACGGCCTCGGCTCCGCACGTCGGCGACGACGGCCCGCCCTATCCCGGCACCTGCCGCACGCTGGGCCTGCCGCTCGACGCACCCGATGTTGCGCTGCGCGTGCGCATGGACCTGTTGGTGCAACGCTTCGGCGCGCCCCACGTCGTCGATGCGTGGCAGGGTGCTTACGCGCAAGACGTGGTGGCCGACGTGGGCGACATTGTCGTTCGCCGCAAAGACGGCCTGTTCAGCTACCAACTCGCCGTGGTCGTCGACGACGCGGCGCAGGGGGTGACCGAAGTGGTACGCGGCGTTGACCTGCTGTCGTCGGCCCCGCGGCAGGTGCTGATGCACCAAGCCCTTGGCCGCACACCGCCGTCGTTTGCGCACCTGCCCCTCCTCGTTGACGACGACGGTCACCGCCTGAGCAAACGCAGCCCCACCGCACCAGGACTGTTGCGCACCATGCTTGAGCAGGTGTCGCCGCACCGCTTGCTGGGGCACTTCCTGCAGCTGCTGCAGCCCGGCGCACCAGCCGCTGTCGACGTCGACGCGTTCATCGCGCTGCTCGATGAGGCCGTGTTGCGCACCACCAGCCTGCGCTGGCGAGCACCGCTGCAGTGAGCTTCGTCGTCGCGCTGTGCGACGACAGGCGCGCAGACACCGGCGGTCGGCCACGCCTACGAGATCGACCTGCCCTGACATCGCTGGACCGGGTTGCCGACGACGGCGGGGTCTGCTTTGACCACGTGATGTCGATTCGCACTGCTCGCGTTGCTGAAGAAATCCAAAAGGTCCTCGGGGAGCGCCTCGTGCGCGGCCTGCGTGACCCCCTGCCCGGCTTTGTCACCATCCGCGGCGTCGAGGTCACCTCCGACTTCACGCACGCCAAAGTGTTCGTGTCGGTGTTTGGCAGCGACGCGCAAAAGAAGGCGGCCATCGACGGCCTCATGGCCCAGCGTGGCTTTCTCCGCGGCGAAGTCGGCAAGAACGTTCGCCTGCGCCACACGCCCACCTTGAGCTTCATCCTCGACGAGAGCGCTGAGCGCGCCGCCCGCGTGCACGCCCTGCTCGACGAAGTCCGCGCCCACGGCACGGTCAAAACCCTCGAGGTGCCAGCAGAGAGCAAGACCATCGCCGACGCCCGCGCCGTCGTCGCCGCCCAGCCCGACGTCCGCCAGGCGCAGGTCGCCACACCCAAGCCGGTGCCCACGCCGCCAGCGCCCAGGAAGCCCACGCCGCCCGCCGCGAAGAAGCCCGCCGCCGTTGAAGCAGCACCGGTCACGAAGAAGCCCTTCGCCGCCCTCGCGTCGTTTGCGGCCTACGTCGCTGAGCCCGCCGTTGAGGTGAAGCCGGTCGTCGTCGACGAGGAAGCCACGAAAACAGCCGCGAAGAAGCCGGCAGCGAAGAAGCCCGCGGCGAAGAAGCCCGCAGCCAAGAAGCCCGCAGCCAAGAAGCCCGCGGCGAAGAAGGTCGCCAAGAAGGCGACGAAGAAGCCTGCGGCGAAGAAGGTCGCCAAGAAGGCGACGAAGAAGGTTGCCAAGAAGGCGACGAAGAAGCCCACCGCCAAGAAGCCCGCAGCCAAGAAGCCCGCAGCCAAGAAGGTCGCGAAGAAGGCCACGACGACGAAGGCGGCGAAGAAGCCTGCGGCGAAGAAGGTTGCCAAGAAGGCAGCGACGAAGAAGGCGGGTCGCTGAGATGGCGCGGCAGCTGTTTGGTACCGACGGCATTCGCGGCGAAGCGAACCGCTATCCGATGACCGCCGATATCGCCTTTCGCACCGGTCGTGCGTTGGCGTTCATGGTGGGCACGGGGCGGTTGGGGCGCGCGCAGCCGTCGTCGTCGTCGACCACCACGCTGCTGCCCACCATGACCAACCACCGTGGTCGTGTGGTGATCGGCAAAGACACGCGCATCAGCGGCTACATGATCGAGCAGGCCATCTGTGCGGGCATTACGTCGATGGGTGTCGACGTCATGCTCACCGGCCCGCTGCCGACCCCTGGTGTTGCCTTCATCACGAGCTCGATGCGTGCTGATGCTGGTGTGGTCGTCTCGGCGAGCCACAACCCCTATCAAGACAACGGCATCAAGATCTTCGGCCACGACGGCTTCAAGCTGCCCGACGACGTCGAAGAAGAACTCGAGCGCCTGATCCTCGAGCCGCGCCACCTCGAGAAGTACCAGCCCACCGGCAAAGACATCGGCCGTGCGGCGCGCATCGACGATGCCAAGGGCCGCTTTATCGTTCACCTCAAGGCCACGTTCCCCGCGTCGCTCACGCTCGAGGGGCTCAAGGTCGTCGTCGACAGCGCCAACGGAGCTGCCTACGCCGTCGCCCCCCACGTGTTTCGCGAGCTGGGCGCGACCGTCATCGAAGTGGGCGGCGACCCCGACGGCACCAACATCAACGAGGCCTGCGGCTCGCTGCACCCCGAGCAGATGGCGAAGCTTGTGGTGTCGCATGGTGCGCACCTGGGTGTGGCCCTCGACGGCGATGCCGACCGCGTGATCGTCGTCGACGAAGCCGGCCGTGTTGTCGATGGCGATGCCGTCATGGCCATCTGCGCGCGCGAGTTGAAAACACAAGGTGCTCTCGCCGGCGACACCATCGTGGCTACCGTGATGAGCAACGTGGGCCTTGAGCGTGCGTTGGCCCCCGTGGGCATCGCGGTCGAGCGCGTGCAGGTGGGCGACCGCTACGTCGTCGAGCGCATGCGCGAAAAGGGCTTGAACCTCGGCGGCGAGCAGTCGGGCCACGTCGTGTTTCTCGACCACGCCACCACCGGCGACGGCATCGTGGCGGGCCTCGCGATTGTCGCGGCCATGTTGCGCGGCGACCAACCCCTCAGTGCACTCGCGGGGATTTTCACGCCGTCACCGCAAGAACTCATCAACGTGCGCGTCGCCAAGAAAACGCCGCTCGCGGAGCTGCCCACGGTGTTGGCGGTCATCGCCGACGTCGAGGCGGAGCTGGGCAGCCGCGGTCGCGTGCTCGTGCGCTACTCGGGGACCGAGATGAAAGCGCGGGTCATGATCGAAGGCGACGACGCCGCGGTCATTCGCGCGCGCGCGCAACACATCGCCGACGTACTGGTGGCGGCCCTCGCGGGTTGACGCTGGCTGCGCTACTGACCGCGCATGGCGACGAAAAAAGTCCCGACAGCGAAGACAGCGAAGACAGCGAAGCCGACTGCGACGACCACACCGAAGCCCGCACCGAAGAAGCGGGCGGCTGCGCAAAAGCCGGTGGCGCTCGATGTGCCAGCATTCGAGGCCCCCGTCGTCGTCGAACCGGTGCGTCGTCGTGGCAGCGATCGCGTCGTCGCGGTGGTGGGCGCCTTCGGCTTTTTGGGCCGTCGTTTGCTGGCCCGCCTTGAAGCCGACCCGAGCGTCGACCGCATCGTCGCGGTGGATGTGCGCAGCGGCTTGAGCCTGCTGGAAGACAGCGGTGACGACGACGAACGCTCGTTGCTGCTGCGGCACCCGAAGCTGTCGGCCCACAACCTCGACCTCACCACGCCTGGTGCCGACCGCGAGCTCGCCGAAATCTTGCGCGTCGAAGAGGCGGGGTCGTTGTTTCACCTCGCGCTGTTGTCGACGCCAACGCACCACCACGAGATGGCCCACGAGCTTGAAACCATCGGCACCCACTACGTGCTTCATGCGGCGGCCGAAGCGGGCATTGCGCGGTTGGTGAGCGTGTCGTCGACGATGTGCTACGGCGCGCGCCCCGACAATCCGGCCTTCCTCACCGAAGACCACCCGCTGCGTCCACCACCATCGCGCGCGTTGCGCGACAAGGCCGACGCCGACGAGCAGGCCCGCCGCTTTGCTGCCGAGCACCCGCACATCGCGGTGGCAGTGGCGCGCTTCGGCGCGATGTTGCCGACGGCGAAGGACCACTTCTGGACGCGCATCTTCTCGCGTCGCTTCGTGCCCGCGGTGTTGGGCTACGACCCGCTGTTGCAGCTGTTGCACCCCGACGACGCGATCGATGCGCTGCTCGCGTTGTGGCAGGCCTCGGCACGCGGCGCGTTCAACGTCGTGGGCAAGGGGCAGTTGCCGCTGTCGCACATCCTCACGCGGCTGGAGCGCGCACCGCTGTATTTGCCCGCGGGCGTTGGGCAGAGCTTGATTGGCGCGCTGTGGCAGGCCCAGCTCATCGACATGCCGCAGCACTACTTCGGCTTTCTGCGTTGGCCGTGGCTCGCCGACGATCGCCGCGTGCGCGGGGCCACCGACTTTCAACCCCGTCACGATCTGCCCACGTTGTTGACGATCGCCGCCGCCGCGCGAGCACCGAAGGAGCACGCATGAGCATCCACGACGACGGCAGCTTCGATCCATTCGGCAAAGACCCCGAGGTCATCTCCGCCCTCAAACCGCGCCTCGAGCAACTGCTCGACAAGTGGTTCCGCGTCGTCGTCGAGGGCCAGTCATCGCTGCCCACCACGGGCCGCGTGATCCTCGTGGCCAACCATGGTGGAGCGCTGCCGTGGGATGCGTTGGTGTTGATGACCGCCCTCGCGCGTGCGGGCCGCGAAGTGCGCCCCCTCGTCGAAGATCCCGTGATCACCGCCCCGTTTTTGGGCACGTTGATGAGCCGCCTCGGCAGCGTGCGCGCGAGCCAGGACAACGCGAGTCGACTGCTCACGCGCGGCGAAGCATGCCTCGTGTTCCCCGAGGGCATTCAAGGTCTGGGCAAGAGCTGGGGACGTCGTCACCAACTGCAGCGCTTCGGCCGCGGCGGCTTTGTGCGGCTGGCAGTGCGCACGAACACGTTGCTTGTGCCGGTGGCCGTCGTCGGCGGTGAAGAGACCTCGCCGCTGGTGGGCAAGCTCGAAGCGCTGCGCGCGCTGCTGCCCGACACCATGCCGTGGTTGCCCATCACGCCGACGTTCCCGCTGCTGGGCCCGCTGGGCTTGCTGCCACTGCCGGCCCGCTGGCGCATTCGTCTGGGCGAGCCCATCGACCCCCACGCGTTTGTGAAAGACGAGCACGACGCCGTCGCCATCAACGCCCTCGCGGGCACCATCCGCGATCGACTGCAGAAGGACGTGCACGAGCTCGTCGAAGCCCGCGGCGGCGCCTGGCTGTAGCGAGCGGTAGGCGGCGCACACACAGCGCACGACATCGTCGACAGGTGGTTGGGTGTGGTTGCTCCGTCGACGGCGCGGGTTCACGCTGTGGCGGTGGCGCACATCGAAGTCGACAGTCGTCATTGGCCGGTGGTGCGCCTGAAGACGCACGGCAACGCGCTGACCCCTGAGCATGCGGCAACGTTTGCAGCGCAGATGGCCCCGCTGTTGGCGCGCTGCGACGTCTTCGTCTCGATCCTCGACAACACGTCGCTCAACCGCCTGCCCGACGCCCGCATGATCCGCGCGTTTGAGGCCTGGCTCGACGACAACCGCGCCGTGCTCGAGCAGTGGAGCTGCGGCACGTGCACGATCGCGCAGAATCCGATCGCGCGCGGTTTTGCGCGCTTCATGCTGCACACGCGTCGGCCAAAGAGCGGTGGTGCTGTCGTGTCGTCGATGGCCGAAGCCGTCGCGTGGTGTGCTCAACGCCTCGCCGAACGCGGCGTCGTGCTCGACGATGCACGCACCGCGGCCTTGTTGGTGCTCGAGCCAACAGCGAGCGCGCCCGAGATCGGCGGCGGCACCATTGATGAAGCCCGCAAGGCGCAAATCGAAGTGGTGATGAGCGCGTTTTCTGAACCCGCGTTCCTCGTCGATGGCCACGGCGCGTTGCTGTACGCCAACCCCGTCGCGCGCGATGCGTTTCCGCACACGCCACCGTGGTTGCTGCACGCGATGGGTGTTGGTCACGACGAGCTGAAGGCACGCGTGCGTCTGGTGCCTCTCGACCTTGGCGCAGCCGTCGCCCTCGTGGTGCCCACAGCAGAGCTGGTGCCCCGCCCCGACGACGCCACGCCCGTGCCGCTGCCCGAGAGCCTCGCGCGTGTGGGCGAGCTGTTGGCGTTGGGCATGAGCGACAAGGAGATCGCCGCCCACACCACGCTGCCCCTGAGCACCGTCCGCACGTACGTGACGCGCATCTTCAAGAAGGCCGGCGTGCACAGCCGTGGCGAGTTCATGCGGCGGTGGACCCCCACACGCTGAGCCCGAGGTGTCTGCATTTGCTGACGTTTCGCCAGCGCTGTCCCCGACGTAGGCGGGGGGCATGATGAAGCCGTTGTCTGTGCTGTCCGTCGCGTTTGCCGCGTGTGTGGCCTTGGTCGATGTCGGCTGTACGCCCGATCCCGTCGTCGCCGATGAGAGCGACGCAAACGACGCCAACGATTCAGGCAACGACAACAACGACGACAACGAAGACAACGACGACAACGATGACAACGATGACAACGACGACGACACACTGCTGTCGTGCGAGCTGGGCCCGCAGCCTTCGCCACAATCGGTGGCCACGCGCGCCGGCTGGATTGAGGGCACCGTCGACGACGACGGCGTGCATACGTTCAAGGGCGTTGCCTACGCGTTGCCGCCCACGGGCGATCGTCGGTTGGCACCGCCAGCCGATCTGCAGTGCTTCTACGGCGCGCGAGAGGCCACAGAGTTCGGGCCCACGTGCGTGCAGCCGCGCGTGCTCAACATCGCCGGCTCAGTACTCGCCGAGCAGAGCGAAGACTGCCTGACGCTCAACGTCTGGACCGACGTCGTCGACGACAGCGCGCGCCGTCCGGTGATGGTGTTCATCCACGGTGGCGCCAACCTGCTCGGCAGCACCGCCGACCTGCTGCCCTACGACGGCGCGTCGTGGGCCAGGGACTTCGGCGTGGTGTTCGTGAGCCTGCAGTACCGCCTGGGCCCGCTGGGCTTCCTCGCGCACGAGCAGCTGGCGACCGACAACGCCGCACGCGGCGGCGCTGAAGCGAGCGGCAACCTCGCGCACCTCGACCAGGTGAAAGCGCTCGAGTGGGTGCGCGACAACATCGCGGCCTTCGGCGGCGACCCCGACAACGTCATGTTGTTCGGCGAGAGTGCCGGCGCGTTCAACACCTGCATGTTGCTCGCATCACCGTTGGCGAAGGGGTTGTTTCACGCCGCGTTGATCGAGTCGGGCGAGTGCTCGCTGATTGGCCGCGACGAAGCCGAAGAGCGCGGTGCCGCGTTCGCCGCCGAGCAGGGCTGCAGCGACAGCGACGACGTGGTCTCGTGCTTGCGCTCCCTGCCGCCGTCGGCGTTTGAAGTGGAACTCTCGCTCGACCCCACAGCCCTTGGTGGCCCGCGCGGCTGGCGCGATTTGCCCTGGGTGCCGCACCTCGACGGCGTGGTGTTCGACAAGGAGCCGTTGCAGGCATTCCGCGACGGCACGCACAACGACGTGCCCGTGGTCATCGGCAACAACGCCCACGAGACCGAGCTGTTCACGCCTCCGCAGATCCTGACGTGTGGCCAGGTCGAGCGCACCATGCGCGACCTGCTGGGTCCGATGGCCGACGACGTGCTCGAGCTGTATCCGTGCGAGTTTTTGAGCATCCCGCGGCATTCGTTTGTCGCCGCCAGCACCGACTTCATGTTTCGCTGCCCGGCCCGCCGCATCGCGCGCGCGTTGAGTGCAGGCCAGCGCTCGCCGGTGTGGCGCTACCAGTACAACCACACCCGCTTCGACCCGGTGTTCGCCGGCCTGCGCGCCTTTCACGCCTCGGAGTTGATGTTGTTGTTCGGGTCGTACGACCGCTTCGGCTACATCCCGCCACAAGGCGAAAAGCGCCTCGCCAACGCGATGCGCGCAGCGTGGTCGGACCTGGCAGTACACCACGACCCCGGCGTCACCCTGGGCGGCTGGACCCAGTACGACGGCACCCGCGACAACAAGCTCACCTTCGACGCCGGCCTGCTCGACGCAAGATTGGTCGCCGTCGACGAGCCCGAAGACGCCTTGTGCGACGCCTGGGACGACATGTTGATCCCCTGACAAACCGCCCACACCAGAGCAGTTCAACGAGCAGCCGGGCGGGGTGATGAACCGCGAGTGCGCACGACGCGGCTGGACGCGCGAGCACGCGCAAAGCTGGCCGAAGGGGCGCCTGGCCGACGCACTTTGAACCAGGAGGCGCCAGCCCGATCGACGACGGAGGAACGCCCACCGCCGACGCTCAAAGTGCGCGGGGGGAAGCGCACAGACCCCGCCCGAGCGCGGGGGTCGAGGGGGGCCGCGCGAGCCCCCCTCGTCGCGCCGAAGGCGAATGCCCACAGTGGAGACGCACTGATCGACGACAACCGTGTGACGCGGCGACGTGAAGGAGCCGGGGAGCACGACTGAGTGGCCACGCCGAATGCCCACAGCGGTGACGCACTGATCAACAACCGTGTGACGCGGCGACGTGAAGCGGAAACCGGCTCGCGGAAGGCGAACGACAGCGCACTGATCGACGACAACCGTGTGACGCGGCGACGCGAAGCGGGCAAAAACAAGGACAAAGGGCAAGAGCAAGAAGACGTTGACAGCCGCGACCAAAGGCCGTTGGCTCCCCCGATGCGCTTCGCCCTCGCCCTCGCCGCCGTCGTCGTCACCTTCGCCACAGCAGCCACTGCTGAGCCAGCCACCAAGGTGTTCATCAACGGCAGAGCCACGCCGGTGTACTTCAACGACGGCGACTCCTTCAAGCCATTGGCAGGCCCCTACAAGGGCAGCCAGTCGCGTTTGGCGGGCTTCAACACCCTCGAGTCGTTTGGTCCGGTCCACTCGTGGGGCACGTGGACCGAGAAGGAGATGTGGGTCATCGCCAAGCAGGCCACCAAGCACGCCCAGCACGGCGTGTGGCACTGCGAAACCGACAGCAAGAAGGACGGCTACGGTCGTCTGCTCATGCACTGTAAAGACCTCGCCAAGAGCCACATCGAAAACGGCTTCGCGATGGCCATGAGCGTTGACGAAGTGCCGGCCGACGCCGAGCTCGTTGAAGCGCAGCAGATTGCGATCAAGAACCGCCGCGGCATGTGGGCCCACGGCGTGCCGACGTACGTGTTGTCGTCGCTGCACAGCGCTTCTGAGGGTGGCGGCAAAGACGGCAAGACCTACAACCGCCTCGTCTCGACGACCGACGGTCACTCTGAAAAGTGGCTGCACACCATCGACTACCCCGAGTGCACGAAGGTGTGCTGGAAGAGCCAGCGCCTCGACGGCGACGCCCTCGCCAAGGTGAAGGCGGCCCTCGCGGCCATCCCCGGCCTCGAGAGCATCAGCGACCTCGAAGCGCGCCGCTACGCCGACGAGTACCTGCAGTTCAACGGCGCCACCTCGGGTCGCGATTTCCGCGCGGCCCTCGACAAGGCCCTGGGCGCGTTGAAGGCCGACGGCACGTTGAAGGCCGTTGAAGAAAACGACAGCTGCCACCTGTACATCGACTTCCGCCGTCGCTTCGGTGGCGACCGCGCGATGTGCCTGCGCTGAACGTCGGCGCTGACGACGACGACAGCACCGGTGACGGCCCACACAACAGTGGGCCGTTTCTTTTTCTGCGGTGCGTGCCCTGCTGGGTGCTGAAGGCGGCTGTGACGGTCGTTGCACCGGTCGAAAAACGGCGCCGTCCTCGTCGACGACGCCGTTTGCTTTTGTCGACGAAAACGCCGATGCAGCTCGGGCCTTTGAGGAGCTTTCGATGACCTACCAGGTGTTGGCCCGGAAATACCGTCCGCACACGTTTCACGACGTCGTGGGTCAAGACGCGGTCGTGCAGACGATCACGCGTGCACTGTCGACGGGCCGCATCGCCCACGCGTTTTTGTTCACCGGCAGCCGCGGTGTGGGCAAGACGACGTTGGCGCGCATTCTCGCCCGCTGCCTCACCTGCGAGCAGGGCCCGACCGGGACGCCGTGCGGCGTGTGTCGCATGTGCACGAGCATCAACGCGGGGCAGGCCACCGACGTGGTCGAGATCGACGGCGCCAGCAACACCGGCGTCGACCAGGTGCGCGACCTGCAAGAGATGGCGCGGTTTCTGCCGCAGATGGCGCGCTTCAAGATCTTCATCATCGACGAAGTCCACATGTTGACGACGTCGGCGTTCAACGCGCTGCTCAAAACCCTCGAAGAGCCACCGCCGCACCTCAAGTTCATCTTCGCCACCACCGAGCCGCACAAGATCCCGGTGACGGTGTTGTCGCGGTGTCAGCGCTACGACTTCCGCCGCATCCCGAGCCCGCTCATCATCAGCCGCCTCAAGACGGTGTTGGGCGTGGAAGACATCGGCATCGACGACGCTGGCCTCGACGTCATCGCTCGCGCGGCCGAAGGCGGCATGCGCGACGCGCTCAGCCTCACCGACCAGGTGTTGAGCTTCGCGGGTGCGGCGTCGCTGTCGTCGGGCGGACCGATGGTCAGTGCCGAGCAGGTGATCGACGCGCTCGGTTTGATCGACCGCCGCACGATTGCTGCTGCGGTTGACGCCGTCATTCTGGGTGATGCGCCCTCGGCGTTGCAGGTGGTGCAGCTGGCGTTTTCGCGCGGCTTCGACCTCAAGCAGTTGCTCACGATGGTGGCCGAAGAGCTGCGCCACCTCAGCGTTGCCCAGGCCACAGGCAGCATCCGCGGCTACGCCGACCTCGCCGAAGACGACATCGCCCGCATCGACGCGCGTGCTGCGGCCACCGATCCGAAAGACGCGCTGCGCGTGTTGGGCATGGCGCTCGACGGCATCGACCTCGTCGCGCGCGCTGAAGACCCGCGGTTGGCCATCGAGCTCGTGTTCTTGAAGCTGTGTCGTCGGCCGCCGATTGGCGATGCGTTGCTGATCAGCGAAGCCCTCGTGCGCCTCGAGCGCTTGAGCAAGGGCATGGCGATTCCGCCGCTGGTGGAACGCGCCCCGAGCACCACGCTGACGGCCCAGGGCATCGCCAGTCAGGCGTTCGTGCCCACGCCGGTTCCGGTGCTGGCGCCTTCGACGATCGTGGCTCCGGTGCGATCCAGCGCTGCCGTAGCGCCCGTGGTCGCCGCGGTGGTCGCCCCCGTCGTGGCCGCACCGGTCCCACCCCCCACA
>JBIKRQ010000337.1:0-7091 GCA_044349155.1 Myxococcota bacterium | reverse complement strand
CGTGCCCGTCGATGAAGGCGCAGACGTGGCTGACGACGTCGGGGTCGCGCAGGATGCGGCGGTGTCCAAGGCCACTCGTGACGTGCAGGCGCGCGCCGGGCCAGGCGTTGGCGAGGGCTTCGCCGCGCACGAACGGGACTTCGTCATCGTCTTCGTCGTGCACGATCAACGTGGGGGCCACGGTGCTGCGGCCGCCGACGGGCGCCTTGCCCAGCCGGTGCCAGGCGTACACGTGGAAGCGCTTGGCGATCTCTCGATCCAGGGCTCGACGGGTGCGCGGGGTCATGCGCAGCTGACTTGCGAAGTCATCAGTCACCAGGTCGACGGTGTAGGGCGGCGCCAACAGCACCACGGCGTCGACGTCGAGGCCGTCGCCCAGGGCCACGTTGGTGGCAGCACCACCCATCGAGTGGGCAATCACCACACGTACATCGCCGAAGTGCTCGGCGACGGCGCGCAGGGCGATGGAAAACACCAGAGCGTCGGCGGTGTCGCCGGGGCTGTCGCCGTGGGCGGGGCCGTCGAAAGCGACGACGCGGAAGCCCTGTGCCAGCAACGGCTCAACAAACGCACACAGCTGACTGCCGCGACCCTGCCAGCCGTGCATGAACAGCACCGTGCCGCGCGGCGTGTGGCGGGGCTCCCACGGCAGCTCGGCTGTGCTCCACGTCAGCACGGCGACGGGGCCGACCGGCGTGTCCACCATCGAACGCTCCGCCTCGTCACGAAACGGTCGCTCGCGGGGCGGTGCCGCAAACCGCTGGGGCCTGGTGAACAGCCGTATCGCCACGCCAGCCATGGTCTGCGGAGCGAGTTCACCGAGGAGGGAGAAGGCGCCTTTGACGATCGATGTCGTGTCCATGAACACAACTTACTGTTTGATCAGTTTGGATCGCAAGCATGGATCTGCGCCGCGCCGAGCGGTCAGGTGGCCGCCGCCGACGTCGAGGGGTGGACGCCGTACACCTCGCGCAGGCCGCGCACGACGGCATCGAAGCAGGGGCGGCGGGTGCCGCGCGAGATCTGCAACGCCCCCTGCAGGGCCGCCGCGATCAAGGCCGCAGCGTCGTCGGCGGTGCCGGCAAAGGAGAATTCGCCGGTGGCCTTTCCGGCCTTCATCACCCCTGACAACCACGTCAGGAGCTCTTCAACCATCACGCCCACGGCTGGGTGCATCTCATCGGGAAGCCCCGCGAGCTCCGCGGTGAGGATGCCGATCGGACAGACGCGGCCGTCTTCGCCAAAGCGCGAGGCGATGCGGATGTAGCCCTCGAGGGTGGCGGTGGGCGAGAGCCCCTGGTCGTCGGCCTCGAGCATCCAGCGGCGGTAGCGGGCGCGGTAGCGCTCGATCAGGGCGATGCCGAGGTCGTGCTTTTGGGGGAAGTGGTAGTGGATGGCGGCCGGCTTGACCGCGAGGGCCTCGGCGACGTTGGCGTACGAGAACCCCGAGAAGCCCCGCGTCTGCAGCAGGTGGCCAGAAACGCGCAGGATTTCTTCGCGGGTATCGCGGCGGGGCTCGGAGTCACGGTCGGCACGCATCGGGTCATCGTACTGATGTTGACATCAGTCGCAAGGGCGTCGGTCGGGACCGTGGCGCGTCTGTTGCGCTGGCACGCCACGCTGCCCGGAGTACGACGCTGGCCGAGCGGTTCGGTCGGAAACTGGGGCGAGCGCTGGTGGCGTGTCAGTGTCGACGCCGTGGCACCCTCCACCCCTCCTTCGGCCCGGCCGGCTCCGTCTGCAGAGGCGGTCGCCCTGTTGCGCGACAACGCCGCCCGCCTCGACGTCGAAGACGTGGTCGACCTCTGCTACGCCGGCAACCCCGACGACCTGCGGGTCTCGATCTACCTCGAGGCGCTGCGCGGCCGCGGTGGCGAGAAGGCCCAGGTCGCGGCCTGCTTGTTGTGCTTCGACCTCGCCCGTCGAGGCGACGAACGCCGCGAGGCCGAGCTGCACCTGTTGCTGCCCACCCTCGATCCGCTGATTGATGCGTCTCTGGCGGGCGAACACACGAGTGCGTCGGACCTCATCGACAACAGCATGACCGTGGTCGAGCTGTGGACCGCCCTGTGCCAACACGCGCGCACCCGCGACATGCGCACGCCGCCGCCGCTGCCGGCCGACGACGACCTCGACGCCATCGAGATCGACCTGTTTGACGACGACGAATTCGCCGAACTGTCGCGCGGGCTGCAGGAGATCGACCTCACCCTCGACCTCGACGAAGATATCCTTGCGGCCTTCGAGCTGGGCCTGAATCCGCTGATTCCGCATCCGCCGTCGACGTTGTTCGCCTCCGAGTCGAGTGCCGACCTCGAGCGCGTCGAGCAGTTGCGCGAGCTGTCGAAGAGCTTCGCCAACAAGCTGCCCGTCGCTGCCGACCTCGAAGCACTCGCGTCGCTGTACACCGCGACCCACACGCGCTCGTTGGGCCTGTTTGGCCGGCGCAACCGTCGTCGCGACCGCGCCCTCGCCGACGGCCTCGCCGCCCTCATGGCGCTGCCAGCACCGCCCACGACGGGGATGGCGTGGTTTGAGAGCACCGACCTGCCAGGCGCATCGCCAGAGGCCTGGCCCAAGATGGCCGAAGTGCTGCTCGAGCTGATGTCGTTTGTCGGCCACGACGTCGACGTGCACCCTGAACGCTACGGGGCGTGGCTCAACCAAAAAGAGTGGGCGAGTGTGGTGGCCGAAGCGTTCGTGGCCGAGCCGCGGTCGTCGAAGATTCCGCCGCGCTTGTTGCAAGATGGCGGCAGTCGTCGTCGTCGCTGAGGCAGCGTTGCCTACAGCAGGCCTGCTTCGGCGGGGCAGTGCACGCGCAGCAACGGCAGCACCAACAACAGCGGAAACCCCAACACGGCTTGCAGGCTGCCGTCGACGTGGTCGATGAGCTGAGCACCGCGGTGCTCGCTCTCGTAGCCACCACAACAGCCCACACCTTCGCCGGTGTCGACGTAGGCGGCGGCCACACGCTCGTCGAAGGCGCGGAAGGTGACGACGACGCGGTCGGCGGCTTCGCCCAACACCACGCCGTCTTTCACGAGGGCGACGGCGGGGTGAAACGTGTGCTGCTGGCCGCTCATGCGCAGCAACATCGCGATGTGGTGGTCGCGGTCTCGGGGCTTGGCCAACAACCACTGCTCGCCGTCGTCGTCGCCAGCACCCACCTGATCGCCGCCGAGGACGAAGCAGCCGGGGTGCCGGGCAGCCACATGCAGCGCCTTCGCGCGCGCGAGGCGAGCGGCTTGATCGGCAGGGTTGCGCACGCCAGCGACGAGGTCGTCTTCGTCGAGGTCGGCCGCGTCGGTGGTGAAGCGAATGCCCGCGTCGTTCAACAGCTTCACGCGCACCGCAGAGCGCGAGGCGAGGACCAGCGACGACATCGACGACGTGCTCACGCCTTTTCCTCGTCGAGTTCGTGCAGGGCGACGGCGAGTTCGCCCGCGAGGCGTGCGTTGTTTTGCGCAAGAGCCACGTTGGCTTCAACACTCTTGCCGTCGGTGAGCTCGTCGAGGCGGGCCAACAAAAACGGCGTGAGGCGCTTGCCACGAATGCCGTGGGACTTTGCGTCCTCGAGGGCGGTGGCAATGCCGCGGGCGATGTACTCGGGGTCGAGGGCTGAGACTTCGGGGATGGGGTTGGCGATCAGCACGCCCACCGTGGGGTGGATGCGCCAGTGGGCCCGCACCACGCGCGCCAACGTTGGAACGTCGTCGACAGACAAGGGCAGCGGCAGGCCCGAGCGGCGCGTGTAAAACGCCGGAAAGCCCGTGTCGCGCGTGCCAAAACCAATCACCGGCACGCCAAGGGTTTCCAGGCGCTCGAGGGTCAAGGCGAGGTCGAGAATGGCCTTGGCTCCCGCCGAGACGACGGCGACGGGGTACTTCGACAACGCCGTGAGGTCCTGGCTCTCGTCGAAGGTGAGGTTCGCTTCGCGGTGGACACCGCCAATGCCGCCGGTGGCAAACACGCGCACGCCAGCACCCGCCGCGAGCGCCATCGTCGCCGACACGGTGGTGGCCCCCGTCATGCCGAGCGCCATCGCGGGGCCCAGGTCGCTCGCGTTGAGTTTGACGACGGTTTCTGCACCCACTTCGCCAGCGCGGGCAATGCGGTCGAGCTCGTCGTCGGAGAGGCCGACTTTGAACTCGCCGTCGATGACCGCGAACGTTTTCGCTTCGGCACCGGTGGCGGCGATGGTGCTGGCGAGTTTCCAGCCGAGCTCGACGTTCTTCGGCCAGGGCAGACCGAAGGCGTAGATCGTCGACTCGAGGGCGACAGCGGGGCGACGACGTTCTTTGAGGCGAGAGACGGCCATGAAGCGAAGCGTCACTGGCCAAGGTGCTGTGTGCAAGCCCCGCCAGCCGGTTGGTGGTGGTCGTGCCGGACGGGTGACCGCTTTGGGCAACCTGCTATGAGGGCTCGACGGATCACCTCAAGCGTTCGCCTCGGCGACAACCCCTGCGGGTTTCTCGAGCGCTCGCACACGGAGTCATCGATGCGCACCCCTCTGTCGTTTGTGTTGGCTTCTCTCGTCGCTGGTGTTGCCGCCCACGCTGGCAATGTCTCGTTCTCGGACCCAAAGGGCGACGACAACGGCCCCGGCACCTACGTCTACCCGACGAAGGCCGACTACAAAAAAGGCTCGTTTGACCTCGTGGGCCTCGAGATCAAAGACAAGGGCGCTGAGCTCGAAATCGAGATCACGATGAACGCCAGCATCGAAGATCCGTGGGACAGCGCGAAGTGGCCAACACCAGGCAACGGCTTCTCGCTGCAGATGTTTCAGATCTACTTCGACACCGACGGCAAGGCCGGCTCCGGCGACAACACCACGCTGCCCGGCATGAACGGCACGTTTGCCGACGACAGCCGCTGGGAAAAAGTGATCGTCGTGTCGCCCCAGGCGAACAAGGAAATCACCAGCCGCCTCGAGCAAAAGGCGAAGGCCCAGAAGGCCAACGTGGTGCTGCCCACGAAGGTGTCGGCCAAGGGCAAGAAGATCACCGCGATCGTGAAGAAGTCCGACCTCGGCGCGGGCTTTGATGCCAGCAAGGCGGGCGTGCAGATCCTCGTCGCCAGCAACGAGGGCTACGACAACCAGCCGCAAAACGGCGTGCTCGCGCGCACCGTCAACGAGTTCGAAGGCGAGCACCGCTTCGGCGGCGGCGACGACGGCGACAGCGACCCGCACTTCATCGACGTGCTCGCTGGTGCCGGCAAAGGCAGCGACGACGAAGCGGCCACACAAAAGACCATGCTGACCTACAACGCCAGCAAGAAGCAGCGCGCCGTGCTCAAGATGGTGCACGCCAAGTAGTTGTAATTCGTGCACCTGGCGTTCCGCCAAGTGCACGAATATCAATATGAATTCGACCGCAAGCGGTCGAAATGCCCGAGAAATGGCGCACCGCAAGAAGCGGAGTGCGCACCGCGGTGGTCATCGGCACAGTGCGCCAATGACCACCGTTTCTGTTGCAGCCGTTGTCGAAAGCGCGTGCCGAGTGCTGCAAGACGCTGTCGATGCAGGCGAGGCGCCGCCGGATTTGTCGACGTTGTCGTCGTCGTGCGGCTACAGCGCTTCGCACTTTCAGCGTGTGTTCAAGCAGCACACCGGCGTGTCGCCCAAGGCCTGGGTGCAAGCAGCGAAGGCCCGACATGTGCGCGCCCAGCTCGAAGCAGGCACGTCGGTGACGACGGCGATGTACGCGGCGGGCTACAGCAGCAGCGGTCGCTTCTACGAGGCCGCCGATGCCGCACTCGGCATGACGCCGACGTCGTTTCAGCAGCGTGGCGCTGGCGAAACCATCCGCTTCAGCGTGGGCGCGTGCACGTTGGGGCAGGTGCTCGTGGCGTCGACGACACGGGGCGTGTGTGCTGTGACCCTGGGCGACGACGCCGAGGCGTTGGTGCTCGACCTGCAACGGCGCTTCGCGAAGGCTGTGATCGTGGGGGCCGATGCCGCCCACGATGCGGTGGCGGCGGTGGTGTTGGCGATCGTCGACGGAGAGGCCCCCGGCAGCAGCCTTGCCCTCGACCTGCGTGGGACGGCGTTTCAGCAGCGCGTGTGGCAGGCGCTGCGGGCGGTGCCAGCAGGCGCGACGGTGAGCTACGCCGAGTTGGCCGACGCGATCGGCGCCCCGACGTCGTCACGGGCGGTTGCGCAGGCGTGCGGTGCCAACCCAGCGGCGGTGGTGGTGCCGTGTCATCGCGTGGTGCGTCGCGACGGCGGGCTGTCGGGCTACCGCTGGGGCGTTGAACGCAAGGCCAGGCTGCTCGTGCGCGAAGGAGCACGCACGCCATGACGCGCTCGTTGTTTGACGTCGACGTCGACCCGACGCGCAACCTGCTGCCCTGTGACGGCGAGGTGTACGACCACGGCGTTGTCGTCGACGAAGCGTTGCTGAGTACCGCATTGGTGCTGTTGCAAACCGACGTGCCGTGGACGCGTGACGAGGTGGTGCTCTACGGCAAGACCATCGTGACGGCGCGGGAAGTGGCCTGGTTTGGCGACGACGGCAAAAGTTACCGCTACTCGGGTTCGACGAAGACACCGCTGCCGTGGACGCCGCTCTTGTCGACGTTGAAGACGCTGGTGGAAGCGCGCATCGGTGTGGCGTTCAACTCATGCCTGGCGAACCGCTACCACAGCGGTGACGAAGGAATGGGCTGGCACAGCGACGACGAACCAGCGCTCGGTGTTGTCACCACGATTGCGAGCTTGAGTTTTGGTGCCCCACGCCGCTTCGACTTTCGCCACAAGCGCACGGGTGACGACGTGCAGATCGTGCTCGAGCACGGCCAGTTGTTGGTGATGGCGGGCCAGACGCAGCAGTACTGGCGGCATCAACTGCCAAAGCAGAAACGGGTGCGCGGCGAGCGAATCAATCTCACGTTTCGCTCCATCGTCGGCGGCACGTGACGAGCTGACCGCTCAGGGTTCTCCTTCTCCTTCGCCCTCTCCGTCTCCTTCTCCTTCTCCTTCTCCTTCTCCTTCTCCTTCTCCGCCGTCAGCGTTGCCGTTGCCGTTGCCGTTGCCGTTGCCGTTGCCGTTGCCGTTGCCGTTGCCGTTGCCGTTGCCGTTGCCGTTG
>JBIKRQ010000338.1:0-7091 GCA_044349155.1 Myxococcota bacterium | reverse complement strand
GTGACGACGTTGAAGAAGGCCGGCGCTGCCCTGCTCGAACTCGACGAACTCCCCAGGCCGCACGGTGAACTCGTGTGGTTGATGCCGCCGAAGGTGTTGGTCGATCTGGGCTGACGAGGTGGCACGGTGACCGGGCTCATCGTCGACGGGGAATCGGTGCCGTCGGCGTTTCCTTGTTGCTGTATGCCAGTCTGACAAGTTCTGACTGCTTCTTCGGCTGGCGCCAAACAACGTGCGCCGCTTGCCCGCGATGGGGTGGATGTGTTTTCAAAGGTGCAGCTCGTGACCGACACCGGCCTCAAGGGCGTGATGAAACGCTTGATCCTCGTCGCTGTGGCCGTGCTTGCACTCGGGGCTGGTGGTGTGCTGGCCCACCTTGCGGTGTTGTCGAGCGAGCTGCCCGACCTGACGGCGATGGAGCACTACGATCCGCCGACGACGTCGAAGGTGTTCGATCGCCATGGCAATCTGGTGGCCCGCTTTTACGACGAGCGCCGCACCGTGGTGCCGATCGACAAGGTGCCCGACCATGTGAAGAAGGCGTTCATCTCGGCGGAAGACGCCGACTTCTACACGCACAAGGGGGTCGACTACTTCGCCATCGTGCGCGCAGTGCTTTACCAGGTGCGCCACAAGCTCGTCGGTGGGCCGCAGTCGGGTGGCTCGACCATCACGCAGCAGACGGCGAAGACGTTCCTGCTCACGCCTGAGCGCACGATGTCGCGCAAGGTGAAAGAGATGGTGCTGAGCAAGCGCATCGAGGAGCGCTTCACCAAGGACGAGATCCTTGGCCTGTATTTGAACCAGATCTACTTCGGCAACGGGGCCTACGGCATCGAGGAAGCCGCGCGCACCTACTACGGCCGTGGCGTCGACAAAGTGACACTCGGGCAGGCCGCCGTGCTCGCCTCGATCCCCAAGTCGCCCAACCGCATCAACCCGTGGGCCGACCCGCGCCGCGTGCGCGCTCGTCGTGCGTACGTGCTCGAGCAGATGCGCAAGCATGGGCACATCACCGAGGCACAGGAGAAGGCCGCGAACGCCGAGCCCGTGCGCCTCGACGTGGCACCGCCCGAATTCCTCGACGTCGCTCCCTACTACGCCGAGCACGTGCGCCGTGAGTTGGTCGAGAAAGTCGGCGCTGACGAAGTCGCCCGCGGTGGCTTGAGCGTGTACGCCGCCGTCGACGGGGCGCTGCAGAAGAGTGCCAACGAAGCCGTCGACATGGGCCTGCGCGAACTCGACAAACGCCAGGGCTACCGCGGGCCCAACGTGCGCCTCGACCCCGACGAAGCGAAGGAATTGTTGGCCGTGCTCGACGACGAACGCGCGCGCCGCTTTCCCGCCGACGAAACGCCCGACCTCGCTGCCGAGCCGAAGGAAGGCCGGCCCGTGTGGGATCTCGCGAAGGTGACGACCGCCGAAGCGCAGCGCCTCGTGAAGGCGGCCCACGACGACGACGAGGAAGAGCCCAGCGAGGAGGAGAAGAAGGTCGACGCGATGCTTGCGGACAAGGCGAAGTTGTCGACGACACCGCCGATGCGCAGCGTGCGCACCCGTCGGCTTGAGGTGGGGGCTCGCCTGGGTGGGGCGGTGGTGAGTGCCGACAACGGCGACAAACTCGCGCGCATCGACCTCGGCACGACGACGGCGACGCTGCCGCTTTCAGGACTTGTGTGGGCGCGGCCGTTTTCGCCCGAGAAGGCCACCGAGAAGCCACGCGGCGTCGGTGATGTGCTGAAAAAGGGCGACATCGTCGTCGTCAAGGTCGAGCGCATCGTGCCGGCGAAGGCCGCGTCGAAGGACAAGGCGGGCAAAGCGATCGCCGCGAAACCTGCGCATGTCGAGGTGTCGCTCGAACAGGATCCGAAGGCGCAGGCTGCGTTTGTCGCCGTCGATCCGATGGACCACCGTGTGTTGGCCCTCGTGGGCGGTAGCGATTTCTCGGCGAGCAGCTTCAACCGCGCCACGCAGGCGATTCGGCAGGCGGGCTCGTCGTTCAAGCCGTTCATCTACGGCACCGGCATCGAAACGGGCGCGTTCTCGTCGGTGGGCTTCTTGATGAAAGAGGACACCGGCCCGCGCCATCGCTTGATTACCGACGCGCCGAAGGTGTTTTTGGACCGCTGGACCGGCAAGAAGTGGGCGCCGCAGAATTCGTCGGGGCGTTTTCTCGGCGACATCACCACCCGTACGTGTCTGACGCACTCGGTGAACACGTGCAGCATCACGATCCTCGAGAAGGTCGGCGTCGATGCCGTGCTCGACGTCGCGAAGAAGCTGAACCTGCCGACGAAGGAAGCGTTTCCCGAAAACCTCACGCTGGCCCTTGGTACGGGGGGCGTGCACCTGATGGACCTCGTCAACGCCTACGCCATCTTCCCCGGCAGCGGTCGCTACTTGCCGCCGGTGCTGATCGAGAAGGTGAAGCGCAAGGACGGCTCGACGTTGATGGAGGCGCCGAAGCCCGCCCCCGTGC
The DNA here is from genome assembly GCA_044349155.1 of Myxococcota bacterium. GTDB lineage: Bacteria > Myxococcota > UBA727 > UBA727 > VGSZ01 > VGSZ01. Next base: position 4,612 of record JBIKRQ010000338.1, on the reverse strand, counting down.
AGGTGTTCTCGCCGCAGACCGCCTACATCATGAGCGACATGATGAAGTCCGTCGTCGAAAACGGCACCGCGCAACGGGCGCGTCAGCTCAACCGGCCTGTGGCGGGCAAGACCGGCACCACCGACGAAGCACGCAGCGTGTGGTTCGTCGGCTTCACCCCCGACGTCGTCGCGGGCGTGTACGTGGGCTTCGACGACAACAAGCCGCTGGGGCGCAGCGAATCAGGTGGTCGTGCGGCCGTGCCGGTGTGGCTCAAGTTCATGGAGACAGCGACGTCGGGAAAGCCCGTGCGTGACTTCGTGATGCCCGAAGGCGTGGAGCGCAAGAGTGTCGACGTGCGCACTGGTTTGCTCGCGCGCAGCGATGCGGTGTTGCAGCCCGGGGAACTGCCGGTGGTCGAAGTGCTCGACGACGGCGAAGACCCGATTCCGCAGCAGTTGCCCGAAGGTGTCATCGCCGAAGTGTTCGCCGCCGGCACAGCACCCGTGCAGAACGCCGACGACGCACCGCCGATGCCGCTCGAGTTGTTGGAGCAGGGCGGCCTCGCGCCGTAAGCGCCGCTATTCGGGTTGCAGCACGAGTTGGCAGCGCAGTGTGGTCGTTGCGCTGTCGACGTCGGCGTGGCCGGTCAGGCGCTCTTCGCCCGCACACGACGGGCTGCGTACCCAGATGGCACCGCAGGGCCCGTGCTCGAAGTGCACGACGTCGCTGCCGGTGCGTACGATCGCAGCATCGACCGGAGTTGTGGCGGGCACGAAGCCCAGCTCGACGACGTCGCCGGCAGTCGCGTCGGCGAATTCGACGTCGATGGGGCAGCCAACGAAGTGGCCGGTGACGACGACGCGGTCGAAACCCACCACCTGCTCGCTGTCGATGACGAGGCCGCCGGCGCGGATGGCGTCGACGTCGTCGGGGCGCGCGTACGCGACAATGTTGCGAAACGGGGCCGACCACGTCGACAGCGCGCGCACGATGCGGAAGCGCTCGGCGCCCTCTGCGCTCCAGGCTTTCGGCCAGCGCCCCGGGAAGGTGGGCGTGTAGAGCGGCGCGGCCTCGGCGCCGATGCGGTGCACCTGGTGGTTGATGGGGTTGATGTCCTGCATGTACGCGGGCGCGCCGCCGAGGGTGAGGGCGGCAAGCTGACCGATGTGCATCCACGTCGAGAAACGGCCAAGTTCGACGTCGCCGTCGGTGACCAGCACCAGCGGTGTCCACGTGCCCTGCTGCTTCGGCGCCTGACTCAGGCCAGCGATGGCCGGCGCCCACTGTTGCTCCTGGCTTTGGAGGTTGTGGCGCCACCATCCCGCACTGGTGAGGGCAAAGACCGCGCAGGCCGCCGCCGTGAGCGCATGCCACCGCGGTGCAAGGCGCTCGAGTGGGAGCGAGACCCACAGAAACGCACAGCCCAGCGGGAGAAAACGCGGGCGCAGCAGCTGCCAGCTGGAGAGGTTTTCCGGCGACAGCACCGTCGCGATCACCAACAGCAGGCCCGCCACCGCCAACCACTTCGACCGCGCCGGCATGAAGCGCAGTGATGCGACGGCAACGACGGTGATCCCGACGGCGACAACCCCGCGCCACGGCGGGTCGACGAGGAAGTCGCGCACAACGGCAGTCAGGCCATCGACGAGGCTCCAGGCTTCGACGGCGACGTGGGTGTAGTCCTCTTCGACGCTGCGGAAGCGCAAGACGGCGGCGGCGGTCCACACGACGGCGGGTGCAGCGGCGAGGGCCCCGCGAAACAGCGCCGCAATCGGTGAAGGGCTGGTGGCGCGCGCGACGACGACGCCCAGCGCGAGCATGGGAATCACGATGAGGTGAAACCAGGCGACGACGAAGACGCCGACGACGAGGACCGCGTCTCGACGACGGAGTGACGCGGACGAGCACTCGTGCGCCAACACAAGCATCGCCGCGCCCATGGCGAGCTGAAACTGCAGCAGGCCCAACACCGACGCGAACTGAAACGCCGACGCGGCACCCAGCAGCAACAGCGGCCAGCGTCGACGATCGAGCACCAACGCGAGGGCCGAAAAGCCCACCACCCACAGCACGAGGGGCGCGTCGGTGGCGACGGTTTGCGCGAGCCCCGTGGAACCGCCGAGACGCCGGACCGCGGCGTAGACCTGCACGCCGCCGTTGGCGCTCGGCGTGGTGTTCTGCACGTAGTTGGGGTTGCCGAAGGCGATGACTTCGCCGGCGAAGGCGTGCTGCGGTCCGTCGTTTGTGATCACATACTCGCGCAGGCCGGTGGCGACGAGGACGACGACGACGCACGCCACGAGCAGCAGCGCAAGCGCAGAAGACGACGGGGCACGCGACATCGTTGGCAGATGCTGCGACGCCCCCCGTTGCGCAACCTCAGGCCGACACGCCCAGACCGATGGGGCAGCTGACGCCCGTGCCGGCGAGCCCACAGTACCCATCGGGATTCTTGTCGAGGTACTGCTGGTGGTAGTCCTCGGCGAAGTAGAACGCGCCCACATCGCTCATGCTGCGCAATTCGGTGGTGACCGCACCCAGACCCTTCTCGCGCAGCAGCGACGCGTAGGCGGCCGTTGTGGTGCGCACCACGGCCTCTTGCGCGGGCGTGGTCCAGTAGATGGCCGAGCGGTACTGCGTGCCGATGTCGTTGCCCTGGCGCATGCCCTGAGTCGGGTCGTGGGCCTCAAAGAAGACCTTGAGCAGTGCTGACAGCGACGTCTTTGTGGGATCGAAGACGACGCGAACGACCTCGGTGTGACCCGTTTGGCCCGTGCAGACCTCTTTGTACGTGGGGTTGGGCGTGAAGCCGCCCGCGTAGCCGACGGCGGTGGTGTGCACGCCGGGCTGCTGCCACAGACGACGCTCAGCACCCCAGAAGCAGCCGAGGGCGAGGACGACGACTTCGAACTGGGCGGGCCAGCTCGTCATCGAGGTGTGCAGGACGGTGTGGTCGGCCTCGACGGGCATGGCGGCGCCGCGACCGGGCAGGGCGGCCTCTTTGCTGACCATCGTGGCTTTGGGGCTGCCGAACAACGAGAACATCGAGGCCTCCGGGGTGTGCGGTCGTAGCAGCGGACCGTGTCGACGTCAGCTACGACACAGCCGACGCCACCGCTGCAGATCTCTGCCGGCGACCGAAGATCGGAGTGCTATATCGCCACGACCCAGGCGCCGGCCGCGAGGCTGCCATCGGGGCAACGAAACGAGGCGGACGTGGGCAGCATCGACATCGACCGCAGCGATCCAGAGCTGCTGACGGTTCGCTTCAATGGCTCGGTCGACGACGCGCAGTTTCAGCACTACCTCGACGCTGTCTACGCGCGGATGAAGCAAGGCAAACGCTACGCGCTGATGATCGACGCCCTCGCTGCGGGCGTGCCGCCGCCCACGCAACGGCGCATGCAGATCGACTTCACCGCCAAACACCAGCACGAGATGGCCGTGTGCTGCGGCATCGCCTTTGCCATCGCCCATCCGCTGGTACGCGGCGCACTGACGGCGATCCTGTGGTTTCAACCGCTGCCTGTTGAGTGCTCGATCGTCGGCAGCGTTGACGAAGCGACGAACTGGTGCCGCGCCCAGCTCGCGGGGAATCGCAAAGCGGGCTGAAGGCTCGCGCCAGCCCGGGAGCCCGACCGGTCAGGTCTGCTCGAGCCGCTCGCCGCGCGCCCGACGCCCACGCACCTTGTTGAGCACGTCGGGGGTGGAGCCCTTCGTCGCCGGCCGTTCCGTGGTTTGCCAGGCGTGGCCGTCGCGATCGAACAACGCGCGCAGGAAGCGACCGGTGTGGCTGGTCTTGTGCGCCGCCACCTGCTCGGGCGTGCCCTGAACGACAATCTCGCCGCCGCCGCTGCCACCTTCGGGGCCCATGTCGATGACCCAGTCGGCGGTTTTGATGACGTCGAGGTTGTGCTCGATCACGAGCACTGTGTTTCCCTGATCGGCGAAGCGGTGAATCACGCCCAGCAGCTGGTGCACGTCGTGGAAGTGCAGGCCCGTGGTGGGCTCGTCGAGGATGTACAGCGTTTGCCCGGTGGCGCGCCGGCTCAACTCTTTGCTGAGCTTGATGCGCTGGGCTTCACCACCCGACAACGTCGTCGCCGACTGGCCCAGACGGATGTAGCCAAGGCCCACATCCTTGAGCGTTTGCAGCTTGCGGTTGATGGCGGGCACGGCCTTGAAGAAGTCGCAGGCGTCGTCGACTTCCATGTTCAGCACGTCGCTGATGGTCTTGCCGCGGTACAAAATGCCGAGGGTTTCGGGGTTGTAGCGCGCGCCGCGACAGACCTCGCACACGACGTACACGTCGGGCAGGAAGTTCATCTCGATCTTGTTGACGCCGTCGCCTTCGCAGTGCTCGCAGCGGCCGCCCGAGACGTTGAACGAGAAGCGACCGGGGCCATAGCCGCGCACCTGCGCGTCTTGCGTGGCGGCGAACAGCTTGCGGATGTCGTCGAAGACGCCGGTGTAGGTGACGGGGTTGCTGCGGGGCGTGCGGCCGATCGGCGTCTGGTCGATGTCGACGACCTTGTCGATGTTGTTGAGCCCCTCGATTTTGTCGAACGCCAACGGTGCTTCACGCGTGTCGAAGAAAGCCTTGGCCAGCGCCCGCTGCAGGGTGTCGTTG
>JBIKRQ010000336.1:0-7103 GCA_044349155.1 Myxococcota bacterium | reverse complement strand
CCTAGAGCCCAAAGCCGACGCAGGTCACGAACCGCATCCGCGCGCTGCGCTTCGCCAACGGCGAGATGAAGCAGGCGGAGCTCGCCCTGAAGGTCGGCGTCACGCGTCAGACCGTCATCGCCATCGAACAGGGCAAGTACGCGCCGAGCCTTGAGCTGGCGTTTCGCATCGCCCGCGCCTTTGGCGTGCCCCTCGACGAGGTCTTTCAATACGAAGCCGTCCCGCACGAGGAGAAGACATGACTGCTCACGCGCTTTCGCCCGATCACGCAGCGCTCGACCTCGACATCCCCAGCCTGCGACGGACCGCGCGCGGCACCGGCGTTTGGTATCTGCTGGTCGGGCTCACGGGCATGGCGGGGTTCCTCGTGTTGCGTCCGCAGCTCTTCGTCGACGACGGCGTCAAGATGGCCGCCGCCCTCGCGGAGCGCGAGTCCATGGCCCGCCTCGTCGTCGCGCTGGAGATCGCCGTGTGCGTCACGCAAGCCGCTGCGGCGGTGTGGTTCTACAAGCTGCTCAGCGCGTTCGATCGCACGGACGGGTTCAGCACGGCGGCCTTCGGCCTCGCAAACGCCCTCCTCGTCCTCGTGAGCGCCGCCGCCACGTCGCTCGCGATCTCCGTCGCCACGGGGGCGCTGGTCGCGCCGGGCGGCGACGTCGTCGGGGGAGTGGCGCTGTTCTCGGCGGTGAGTTCGAGCGCGTGGTCGCTCGGCGGCGTGTTCTTTGGCCTCTGGCTCATCCCGATGGGGCACGCCGCGTTTCGCTCGGGTCACATGCCGCGCGCGCTCGGCATCGTGCTCATGGTGGGCGGCGTCGGCTACGTCGCGTCGGCCCTCGTCGGCCATGGGCTGGTCGCAGCGCCCACGTGGCTGCGCGACGGCCTTGCCATTCCAGCGACGGTCGGCGAGTTCTGGATGATCGGCTGGTTGCTCGTGGTCGGCGTTCGCTCCAGGTCGTCGTCGGGGTGATGGGGGCAGCGTCGGTGGCTCGAGGTCGTCGCCGCGGCGGAGGGACGTCGAGATCGTCGTGGACGGGGGCGCCGGCGCGACGCGAGGGCCTCGACGTCAGCGGGGTGCCGACGTCGTCAGCGTCCACTCGCTGCCCGTCGCATGGTCGTTGAGCACCACGCCCCTGGCCAACAGCTCCTGCTGCAGCCGGTCCGCGGTGGCGAAGTCTCTTTCAGCCCGCGCCGCGGCTCGCGCGGTGATCGCCGCGTCGATGCCAGCGACGTCGAGGTGACGCTCGGCGGCGCGCGCGTCGCGCAGGCTGCGGAGAAACGCGGCCGGCTCGTCGGTGCCGAGGCCGAAGCGACCCAGGACAGCGAAGCCCTCCTCGGCGGCCTGCACCGACGAGCGGTTCACACCGCGGCTCTGCTTGCGCAGCACGCCGTCGCACAGCTCGTTGACAGCCTTGAGGAAGGCCAGCGCCGCCTCACGGACCTCCGCCGGCTCCCCGTTCAGCCTGTGCAGCTGCAGCGCCGCCGGGGCCGTCTGCACGTCGATGATGCGCTCGGCCGGAAGGCTCATGAGGCGCAGGCGGGCGGCGTAGAGCGATTCGTGTTCGGCGGCAGAGAGGATGGGGTTCGACATGTCCGCGCTTGCTGCCCGATCGCTGCCCCTTGGCAAATCCAGGCCCTCGACGGGGCGCGAAAGCGGCAGCGGGCCCCCGATCAGCCAACGCCCGTCGGTCGCCAGGAGTCCCCAAGTGCCTCCAAGATGCCGGACAGCGCGCGCAGCACGGCCTGTCGATCCGCGGCGTCGATGCGGTCGATGACCAGCGCGCGCGCCTGTGTGAGGTGCCCGCTGGTGAGCTTGGCCAAGTGGCGGCGCCCCGACGACGTCAACCTCACCACCGACGCGCGGCCGTCTTCGGGGTGCGCCTCGCGCGCCACGAAGCCTTCGTCCACGAGGCTGTTGACGTGCACCGAGAGCCGCGGCTTGGAGACGAGCGCGAATTTCCCAAGCTCGTTGGGGCGCAGACCTTCCGCGCCGGCGGCGGCCAGCACCGCCAAGATCTCGTAGCGGGGCAGGCTCTCCCCGCGCTGCGCCAGGTCTTGGTCCAGGGCGGCCGGCAGCAGCTGGGAGACGCGGATGAACGCGCGCCAGATCTCCAGCTCGGTGGCGTCGAGGCGCGCCGTCTGTGGGGGTCGGATCTCCATGTCTCTCTCTCGTTTGGTTGTCTTTGTTCCGTCCGGAACTATATTGGTTCCGTACGGAACAAATGGCAATCCTCCCACTGAAGAAACGAAAGCGGGGTTCACCATGTCCACAGGAGCGTTTGGGTTGATGAGTCGGTTCGACGTCGCGGGTGCGCCGGTCGTCGTCCTGTTTGGCGGCAACCCCCACCGGCGTGACGAGGTCGTGCGCTTCCTGGGTGGGAAGCTCGGCGTCACCGTCGTGGGCACCTTGAGCGAAGAGGAGGGCATGGCCACCCTCGAAGACATGCGGGAGCGCATCGGCGCGGTCGTGATCGGCGGCCGCTACAGCGAAGAACAGCGGCAGCGCATCCGCGCCCACGTGGCCCGCTCTTTCCCCGGCGTTCACGTCTCGGAGCCCGGCTATGCGTTTCCCTACGACAACAGCGAGTTGCTGCGCGACGTCACGGCAGCGCTTGCAGCCCGCGAGGCCTGACCATGTTTGAACGCGTGTTTCGCGCGGGCGACCGGCGGGTCGAGCGACGGCCCGGGTTCCGATCCCTGCAGTCGTTCAACTTCGGGGGCCATCACGCGCCCGGGCGCGACGGCCTCGGCAACCTGCTGGTCTTCAACGTCGACGAGGTCGATGACGGCACCGGCATTCCGCTGCACCCCCATGGGGGCGTGGAGATCCTGACGGTGATGCTCGAGGGCGTGATGCACCACCGCGACGACCTGGGGAACGCGCTGACGATCCGCGCCGGCGACGTGAAGGTCATGCACGCGGGCACGGGGCTGCACCACGGGGGCGCCTGTGAAGGACGCACGCGGTTCCTGCAGATTTGGCTGCGCGCGGAGCGGCCCGGCCCACCCCACGTCGAGGTCGCCTCGTCGCCGGCGACGCGGGCGGAGGGCCAGTGGCACACCCTCGTCGGCGACGGCACGCGCACGACGCTGCGGGTGGCTGCCTGGGCCCATCGCGCCCGGGTCGAGCCCGGGGGCCGCCTGACGCTTCCTGCGACCCGCGAGGCCCGCCGTCTGCTCTTCGTGATGCCGCTCTCGGGCGCCGTGCAGATGGGCGGGCTGGAGCTGGCGGAGGGGGACAGCCTCGAAGCGCTCCTCGATGACGACCGGGCGCTGGAGTCGCGCGACGGCGCCGACCTCTTTGTCATTGAACAACGCATCACGGAGTCCTCATGACCGGCACCCGAATCCTCCACGACGTCCTCGACACCCTGGACCTGCCCGGCGACGGGCAGGTCGACCAGAAACGCATCGTGCTGATGCCGGGCCAGTGGGCGAAGTTCGACCCGTTCTTGATGATGGCCGAAGACTGGTTCAGGGAACCGGGCTTCGACTGGCACCCGCACCGCGGCATGGAGACGGTGACCTTCGTGCTGGCGGGAAAACAGCAGCACGGCGACAGCACCGGCGGCTCCAGCGTGCTCGAGCGCGGCGACGCCCAGTGGATGACCGCGGGCCGCGGCATCATTCATCGCGAGCTCGCCTTTGGTGAAGCGCAGGTCCACTCGCTGCAGCTGTGGGTGAACCTGCCCGCGGCGCTGAAGATGACGGAGCCGCGCGTGCAGACGCTCCGGCGCCCGGCGCTGCCGGCCCGCGTCGAGCCCGGCGCGCGCATCACCACCTATGCCGGCCCGGGTGCGGCCACGCTGGTCCACTCGCCCATCTCGCTCCTCGACGTGGAACTCGACGCCGGCGGCGCCACCCGGCTCCAGATCGACCCCGCGTGGCGCAGCATCCTCTACGTCCTCGACGGCGCGGTGCAGGTCGGCGGCACAACACTCGTCGCAGGAAAGGTGGGCGTCTCCGACCCGGGCACCGCACCCACCCTCGCGCTGAGCGCAGCCGCTCCATCCAGGGTGTTGCTGTTCAGCGGCGCACCGCTGGGGGAACCGGTCGCCCATCGCGGCCCGTTCGTCATGAACACCACCGCCGAGCTGGATCGGGCCTTCGCCGACCTTCGCGCGGGGCGACTGGCGCCGGCGCCGTGACCCGGGCGACGGCGCCTGACGAAGGCCCGTGACGCCTCGTGCGGCCTCTGCTGCGTGCGGTGTCGTCGACCGCTGGGCTTGGGCAAAGCTGCACATCCGCTGTGCGCCGTTGTGCCTTCTTGCGAACCGGCGTCGTGGCTATCCAGACCCCAATCGGAGGTCTCATGCTGCGCACCTTTGTCGCTGTCGCTGTTGTTGCTGTTGGGTTCGCGCTCGCCGCGTCGAACGCGGGTTGTGCCGCCGAGGGCGAAGGCGAAGGCGAAGGTGAAGGTGAGGGTGAAGGTGAAGGCGAGGGAGAAGGTGAAGGTGAAGGCGAAGCCGGCCTGCCTCTGTGCGCAGCGTGCACCAGCGGCGCTGCGTGCCCAACCACCGAGCCCGCGCTCAACGCCGACTGCTTTGGCATCGGGGTCTTTGAGTGCTTCTATTGCGACGACGTCGACGAAATCTTCATGTTCCGCTGCGACGGCATTCAGTTCTACCTGCGTGAATCCGTCGCCACCTGTGAATGACGGAGGGTGCGCTCGGCGTGCGGGTTCCGGCTGAACCTGAGGCGCCTGGGGCGATGTCGGGTCCCGTGTCCAAGGGTGCTCCTGCGGGAGCTCCGGCGCTGAACCGTCAACGCGGCCGAACGGCGTCGGGAGAGGGCCGACCCGCGTCCGCTCTTGACGGCGCCAGCTGCGGGTCCGAAGACATCGAAGCCGCGAGGCCGCCTGGTTCGGCCTCTCGCAGCAGCCGCTGCGGCGGGTCGACGGGCGCGGAGCAGCGGCGGCCCGCCACGACCGGGTCGGGGCGGCGCGCGGGTTCCGGCGAAAGGGCACGACGATGTCTGCAAACACCCGGGTCGTTGTCGTGGGGGGAGGACCGGCCGGGCTCGCTCTCGCCCGCGCGCTGAGCGCGCACAACGTCGCGTTCGACGTCTATGAGCGTCACAGCGACGTGGGCGGGTTGTGGGATCAGTCGAATCCGGGCTCGCCCGTGTACGACTCGGCGCACTTCATTTCTTCGAAGACCCAGTCGCGATTACCCGATGCCCGATGCGTACCCCGACTACCCGTCGCATCGGCAGATCCTCGCCTACATGCGCTCGTTCGCCGACGCCTACGGCCTTCGGCGTCACATTCGCTTCAACACCGGCATCGCGTCGACGCAGCGCACCGCCGACGGGTGGCGCGTGGTGACCCGCGACGGCGAGGCGCACACCTATGCGGCCCTCGTGTGCGCCACGGGCACCAACTGGCATGCGGCCCTGCCCCAGTACCCCGGAACGTTCGCCGGTGAGCTGCGGCACTCGAACACCTACCGGTCGCGCAGCGAGTTCGCCGGCAAGCGGGTGCTGGTGATCGGCGCGGGCAACAGCGGCGTCGACATCGCCTGCGACGCAGCCCAGGCGGCCGCATCGGCAGCCATCAGCCTGCGCCGCGGCTACCACTTCATCCCGAAGCACCTCTTCGGGGTGCCGAGCGACGCCTTTGCCGCGTCCGGGCCGCAGCTGCCGATGTGGCTCGAGCAGCGCGTCTTCGGCTTCCTCCTCAAGGTCCTCACCGGCTCCACGACGCGCTATGGCCTTCAAAAGCCCGACCACAAGCTGTTCGAGACCCATCCGATCCTGAACACCCAGCTCCTGCACTTTCTTGCCCACGGCGACATCACCGCCAAACCGGACGTGGCGCGCTTCGACGGCTCCCGCGTGCACTTCGTCGACGGGACCTCGGCCGAGTTCGATCTCGTCCTCTGTGCCACCGGCTATCGCTGGGACATTCCGTACGTCGATCCCGCGCGCTTCGCCTGGAAGAACGGACGCCCCGACCTCTACCTCAACCTGTTCTCCCGCGACGACCCGTCGCTCTACGCGCTCGGCTACATGGAGACCAACGGCGGCGCCTACAAGCTCTTCGATCAGATGGCGGACCTCATCGTGCGCACCATCGTGGCGCGCCAGCGCGGCTCCTCGGCCGGGATCGATCGCCTCGTCGCGGACGACCGGCCCGACCTCACCGGTGGGATCCACTTTGTCGGCTCCGACCGCCACTCGACCTACGTCGAGATCAACGCTTACCGCCGGCACATGGCGAAGCTCCGCCGGCAGCTGAAGTGGCCCGACCTGGCGGCGGGGGGCTACGACCGGCTCCGGGTCGACGGCCCCTCGCTGGCGACGTTGAGTCCTTGACCCGCTGGCGGGACGTCGAGCCGCAGTGACTGTGGAGCTGTCGTGCACCAGCTCGTCACCATCCACGCGGCGGGCGCGGTCGACATCCGCGGGGTGCGCTTTCAGCGCCGCCTCGCCTCCTTCGTCGCCTGTGACGTCGCTGAGTTCACAATCGGGTGGTGCCGCTGCCGCTGGTCTTCGGCGCGTTCGCCGAGCTCCTTGCATGGGCGCTGCGCGATCGTCGATCGACGCGGCAGAAGCAAACCTCGATGCCCACCCGCGGCTCATCGACGACGGCCGGAGCGCCGCCCGCGCCGCCATCGACGATCCAATCTGCTTGGTGTTTGGCTGGCAGGCTCGTCGACGACGCCGGCGTGGTGGCCTGGAGGCCGCCGGCAGTCAGGGCGCACGCGTGAGGATCCAGGTCGTCACGAAGCCCACCGGCACGTCTTCGCAGCTCTCCCAGTCGTAGTCGGCTGACCAAATGTTGGTCGCAATGACGTCGATCCCCGCCACGACGAGGGCGCCGCTGTCCCCGTTCTGCAGGCTGACGATGCTGTCGCCGTCGCCTCGGACGTCGAGCGACTTCGTGGTGCTCGGGCCGCACGTGGAAAGCGACGGCAGGGCCGTGGCGCCGCCCTCGGCCACCGCAAAGCTGCCGGTGCCCGCGCCGCTATCGACGTCGTCGCCGTCACGGAGGGCGATCACGGGGGTGCGCGGATAGGACGAACAGGGCGCCTTTTCAAAGGGCGGCCTTGCAGCACCCCCGCCCAACTTGCTCTTTTGTTCGGACTCACGGCCCGCTGAACCCG
>JBIKRQ010000335.1:0-7106 GCA_044349155.1 Myxococcota bacterium | reverse complement strand
CAACGCGGCGATGAAGCCCGCCGACAGCGCCGTGCGACGGTCGAACGCGCCGCGCGAGGAGGAATCTGCACTCATGCGCGTACCCTGCCACACACCGCGCGCGCTTCGCCTGTCGCCGACAACCACATCTGCGCACATGTATGCAGAAGCTGACTCGCCGCGTGAGACGTGGGACACCACGCGCGTGTCTGCCTCGACCCCTGCCCCCTCTCTTGTGCGCCTGTTGGGCTTGTCGCTGGCGGCTTTGGCCGTGTTTCTCGTCGAGCTCACGCTGATGCGCGCGGTGGCACAGGTGACATGGCCGCCGTTTGCGTTTCTGGCGTTGTCGGCGGCGATGCTGGGCGGTGGCTTCGCGGGCACGCTGCTCGTCGTGCGACCCGACTGGGCCCGCGCCAGCGAGTTGCCGGCGGTCGGCGGCATCGTCGTGGGCGTGGGCGCTCCGATCGCCATGGCCGCCGTGCTGTTGTCGGGGCTTGAGCCGTTGAAGGTCGGCGTCGATGGGGCGGCAACACTGCAGTTTGTCGTCGTGCTGTTGGTGCTGGCGTTGCCGTTTGTTGGGCTGGCGTTGTCGTTGTCGGCGATGCTGCTCGAGTACCCGGCCCACGCGCAGCGCTTGTACGGCGCTGACCTCGTGGGTGCAGCGATTGGCTCGTTCACGTCGGTGGCCCTGCTTGATGCTGCCGGTACGGCCGCGAGCGGAGCGGTGGGGGCGGTGCTTGGTGCGCTGTCGGCGTTGATGCTGGCGCGCAGCACGAAGGCCCGGGCGTTGGCCCTCGCTGTCGTCGTCGCTGGTGTTGCGATCGTCCCCTTGAGCGCGCGCGTTCTGCCACGCCCGACCACCGACAAACGCGTCGGCAACGACGCCGCCGGCGCGGTGTTGGCCGAGTTGTCGAGCCGCGGCCTGCTGCACACCGTCGACGGTGCCGACGGGCGTGTCGACGTGCTGCCCGCGCGCCCAGCACCGGCCGTGCTCATCGATCTCGGTGCAGCGGTGACGCGTGCGCCGCTGTTTCCGTCGACGACCGTGCCCAACGACGCTGCTGCCGCCGCGTTCATCGCGCGAAGTGCTGTGGGCGGCGACACGTTGGTGATCGGCTCGGGAGCAGGCTTCGAAGTGGCGCGCGCGTTGTTGCATGGCGCAGCCCACGTCGATGCCGTCGAAGTGTCGACGTCGGTGGTGCGCGCGGCGACTGATGGCAGCATTCCCTCGGCCGCTGCGGTCTACGCCGACCCGCGCGTGTCGCTGCACCTCGAAGAGGCGCGCTCATTTCTGGAGCAGCAGCAGGCGCGCGGTGTTGCGTCGTCATCGATGCGGCGGTGGCGACACATCGTGGCGGTGCACACGATCAGCAATGCAGCCGTAACCGTCAACGCGATGCGGCTCGCCGAAGACTTCCTGCTCACGCGCGAATCGATGCGCACCATGCTCAAGCATCTCGACGACGACGGCGTGCTGTACATGACGCGGCCTGCGGGTCAGATTGATTTGCTGGCCGACCTGGCGCGCGATGCGCTGACCGCCGAAGGCATCGCCAACGCCGACGAGCATCTTGCTGAACTGGTCCGCGACGTCGACGATCCGTTCTTTCGCGGGCTGCTGGTGTCGCGCACACCGCTCGACCGCACGGCACTCGCTGCACCGACGGCGTTTCACTGGCGGGCACCACCAGCACCCACGCACGAGCGTTTGCCAACAGATGAGCGCCCCTTCTTTCATCGTCAATCCAACGTGATCGACGACGACGCCGATGCCCGCTTGCAGATCGAAGGCCCCGCACTCGCCGAACGCGCGGTGCTGTGGGTGGGGCTGTTGAGCGTGGTGTTGTCGGCGGCCGTGATCGTGCTCCCGCTGTGGTGGCGTCGACGACGAAGCGCTGCGTTCGCCGAGCCCGCGCCGTCACCGCGCCACATGCTCATCGCAGCACTGCTCGGGGTCGGCTTCATGTGCCTTGAACTCAGCCTCGCGCAACGCATGACGCTGCTGTGTGGTCGACCTGCCGTGGCCTTCGCCGCCGTCGTCGGGGGCATGCTGTTGGGCGCTGGCGTGACGGGCCTGCTCGTGTCGCGCACACAGCGACAGGTGTCGCTCATGGCGGCACTGCTGCTGTCGACGATCGGCGCCGCCGCGTCGTTGGTGGCGCCGTCAATGCTGGAGGCGGTGGGCATTTTGACGTGGGCCAGTGCGGCACGCGCCGTCGCGGTCGCCGTCGTGGCCGCGGTGTTGTCAGCACCGCTGGGCCTGGGCTTTCCGGGGCTGGTGGCCAGTGCGTCGCGCCTGTCGCCGTCGGCGGGGCCGTGGCTGTACGGCTTGAACGCGACGACGTCGGTGGGTGCGGCCGCGCTGCACGCGTGGTTGGCGCCAGGCGTGGGCCTGCCGGGCACGACGCTGTTTGCGGCCGCCTGCTACGGCGTGGCGGCGTTCGTGGCGTGGCGGGCACCACAGGCCACACCTGACGCCGTTCAGGGCGACGTGGCGTCGATGCCGTAGAGACCGCGGCGTTCGATGTACGCGAGCACTTCGCGATCGATGAGCCCCGCGGGGCTTTTGCCGGCGCCAATCACGTCGCGCACATCGCTCGACGACAACAGCGGGAGCTCGACGCCCAGGCTGGCGCCGCCTTCGTAGCCTCGACGTGGCACGACGACGAAGCGGGCGAGGCGCTGCACTTCTTCGTGGTCTTTCCAGCGCGGCAGGTCTTTGAGCACGTCACTGCCGGCGATCCACACGGGCTGAATGCCGGGCCGCAACGCGTGCAGCACGCGCAGCAGGTTCACGGTGTACGACGGTTTGGGCAGCCGCTCCTCGATGTCGACGACGGCCGCACCACCAGCGAGGTGCCGAAACGCGAGGTGACACATGCGCACGCGGTCCGAAAACGGCGCGAGGTCTTTGCCGAAGGCGTGGCTTGCCGTGGGCACGACCCAGAGGTGGTCGATGTCCTCGACGGCGTAGACCGCGGTGGCGATCAGCAGATGCCCAAGGTGAGGTGGGTTGAAGCTGCCGCCGAGAATGCCGATGCGGTTGAAGCCGCGCAGCGGTGGCACGTATGGGTCGAGTGCTCGCAGCAGTGCGTCGTCGATGACAAAGCCGTCGTCACTCATGAGTTGCCCTGCACCGACATGCGGTTGCTGCCACCGAGCGCGACGGTGGTCGTCGACAAAAGCGTGCCCGCGAAATCCCAGTGCTCAATGCTCACATCGCTCTTGTCGAGGGTGATGCCGACGATGGCGGCACCAACATCGACGATGCAGCGGCCGCTCGACGACGCCGGCCGCTCGACCGCGAAGGGTTGCCCGCCCACAAGCCACACATGGGCGTTGTCGACCGCGACGATATCGGCGCGCGAAGGCACGGCCATGAGCAGCAGCGTGAGGTACATCTCGACGTGCCGCTGGCTGACCTGCAGGCCACCGACGTCGAGGCCAGGCTTGCCCACCACCAGTGCTCGCGCTTGCAAGGGCCCCGGCTGCGGTCGCTGTGGCGGCGCTGATGTCGCACCAGGCGCCAACATCCACTTCGCCGCGACGTCGAGCCACACGCCTTCGCGCTCAGCGCGTTCCTGCTTGTCGAGGCGCGCCGCCATCACGGCCGACGCGCCAAAGCACAGCAGGCGATCCCACGACGACGCCATCGCCACCGCACGCGTGACGGCCGACGCGGCGAGCGCATCATCGGCATTCCCCACGTCGATGCAGAGCAGGCGAACAGTCACGTGGCGTACCCGGTGTGCAGGAACTTCTGGCGCTGCACGAGGAACGCCTCGCGTTGTGGGGCGTAGTGCGCGGTGGCGGCCGTGGCGTCGTCGCCAGCCTCGAGCCGCAGGCGCGTGGTGTCGTCGCCGAAGAGCAGATCGATGGCGAGCCGGTCGGAGACGTACTCGTATGTGGTGCGCCGCCAGTCGAAGCCGTCGAAGGTGCGGGCCGCGGCAAGAAACGCGGTGGACGTGTGCAGGCTGTCGAACGCGTTGGCGTCGGTGACGTGGAGCTGCACGCCGCCGCACAACTGCCCCGCGTGCTTCTGAAACGTGGGCCGAAAGAAGCACGGACGCAGCGACACACCAGGCAGGCCGCGCGCGCCCGCGAGGGACTTCATGCGCTCGACGAACTCGTGGGCGTCGACGATGCCGGGCATGCCCGAGATCTCAAACGGGCGCGTGGTGCCGCGCCCCTCGGACATGTTCGTGCCCTCGACGAGACAGCCGCCCGGATACACGAGCGCTGTTTCGGGCGTGGGCATGTTCGGCGACGGCAACACCCACGGCACACCGGTGTCGTGCATGCGCATGCTGCGGCGCCAGCCGTCCATCCACACCACCTCGAGGTCGACGTCGAGAGCGTCGTGGGCGACGAAGAAGCGGCACAGCTCGCCGAGGGTCATGCCGTGGCGGTTGGCAAGCGGGTACTCGCCGACGAACGAACCGAAACGCGGGTCGACGACGTTGCCCTCGACGTGCACGCCGTCGATCGGGTTTGGTCGATCGATGACCATCACCTTTGTCGACGTGCCCGCTGCGGCACGCAACGCAAACGCGATGGTGTAGGCGAAGGTGTAGTAGCGGGCGCCAACGTCTTGCAGGTCGCACAGCAGCACGTCGACGTCGCCGAGGTCGACCTGCTTGAGGAACAAGCTGTCGCGCGTGGGGCCGTACAGCGACACAACTTCAACACCAGTGCGGCGATCGCGGTGCCCCGACACGTGCGCCATGTCCTGGGCGTCGCCGAACACGCCGTGCTCGGGGCCGAACAAGCGGACAAGCTTGATGTCGAATTCGCGTGCACGATCAAGCAGATGCACGAAGTGACGGTCGACACTTGCCGAATGCGCCAACACCGCAACGCGCTTGCCGCGCAGCCGCTCAAAGCGCTCGTCGACGAGGACGTCCAAACCGGTACGAACAAGGGGGCGAGCGTCGTGGTGGGCCATGGCCGCGGACCATAGCAGGCCGACGCGAGGGATCAGGGCTGAACGGCACCAGCTTTGTCTGCGATGACAAGGACCTCGATGTCGATCACCTGCTTTGGCGCGTCACGCCAAACCCGGCGGCGGCGCGGGAAGGACTCGCTGGTCAAGCTGAGCAGCGGGTCGTCCCGGAAGCCTTCCCAGCGAGGTGTGACGTTGGCAGGCCTGATGACGAATTCCTCGCGCTCCAACGCCCCGTTGCGCGCGTAGGTCAGTCGACGTGCGACGATCATCCGCCCAGCGAGCGACACACGCACACCGCTATCGAGGACAAAGACACCGCGGTCGAAAGCGGCCTCAGCTGGAGGCTCGAGTTCATTCGCGGCAAGTTTCGCTGAGGCGCGCTTCGCCTTCTCGAGCACGAATGCCGGCTTGGCATGCCGCGCGCTGGTCTGCGGCATCTGGTTCGCCAAAAACAGAGAACCACCCTTCGATGCAGGATGCTTGGTCGCCGAGTCGACAAGCGGCATCGAGCCGCGAGGCCTGCACGCAAGCACGCGCGTCGCCGTCGTCGCAGGCTGCGTGACGAACGTCCACGCCGGCGAGACGGGACGCGATCCAGCAGGCGTCATCATCATCGAACGAATAGTCGACCTGTACAGCGCACAGTGCCCTGGCGGCATGTAGTGCTTCGGCGCGTGCAGCCCCCAGGTCGGCTGCCGAAATACCAATTCGCTTGCTCTGGCTCTCGGTGAAATCGAAGAACCGGCAGCCGTCAAGGTCGCCTGCGCGGCAGGCCTGCACCGCTCGCTCGCTCAATTTTGCGTAGAAGCTTCTGCCCGCGGTTCGCGGGTCAAGCAAACGGAAGACGTCGACACAGCGCTTGAGCGGCCCGCCAGCTTCACACCGAGCACGGGTGGCGGCAAGCAACGGCGCCGTCCAGGC
The DNA here is from genome assembly GCA_044349155.1 of Myxococcota bacterium. GTDB lineage: Bacteria > Myxococcota > UBA727 > UBA727 > VGSZ01 > VGSZ01. The sequence goes on along the minus strand of JBIKRQ010000335.1, from coordinate 1,261 downwards.
CTCGCCGATCTGGCTCATCGTAGTCGCGATCTCCTCGCACGCCTCGCCGCATGCGCGCGCAACAAGGGGGACCCACCGAGCACGCGTCGCGTCGTCAGCGCTGACAAGAAGCCTGGTCACCGCGTCACAGGCCTGCCGCGCTCCACGAGTGCAGTGTGGCCCGATGACGTCGAGGGCGGCTTGCGTCCCGCGGTGTTCTTCAACGTATGCCGTATACGCAGCACACGAGCCGACATCGCCAAGCGTGCACCCTTTCCGCAGCCACTGCGCGCTCAGTGCCTTCTGACTTTCGGAAAGAAGCATGTCTTCGGCCGCAAATGAGCAGGCAGCTCCGATGCCCTTCTCGCAGGCATCCATGCAGGCGAGCGGATCGTTGCACATCGCTGGAGCGACTGAGGGGCGAGGGGCGAGCGTCAGGAGCGCGAGAACGACGACGAGCATCGTTGGTTCATGCTCGCATATCGGGCAGCGTCAACAGGATCGATCCAATGTTGGCGCGCGAGCGTGCCTTGCGAGAACCGCTGCAAGGCGTGAAGCGGCACGCATGCAGGTGCACACCCTTCGCGACGCGTCCACAACGACCCAGACGACGACGTGGATGCGCAAGGCGGTGTGCGACGACGGACGACGCGGTCCGCAGCACGCCGTGGTGTCGACGTGCACGGTGTCTGCTGGCGACGTCGTCGTGCTCGATCACGCGGGCCCCGCCGCATCGCGCTGGTCGCTGCAGCGATCGGCCGGTGTCGACATCAGCACCGACCCGCTCAGCACGCGCAAGAGCTTCGCCCTCGACGACGCAGGCTGGGCGGCCGTGGTTGCGGCCTACGTTGCGGCGGCGGCTGCTGTACGCGCTCAGGGCGGCACGGTGGTGGTCGCCGTCGACGACGATGGCTTGTTGCATGCGGCACTTTCGCCACTCGCGTCGGCACCGCCGCGGCCTGACCGGGTGCTCGAAATCCTTGCCGCGTGTGCACCGTGCGATGTGCTCCTCGTCGTCGAGGACCTGGCCCCACGCGGCATCGATGCCACCGCTGGGATCGCGTTTGCGAAGCAGGCTGTCGCGACGGCGCGCAGTCAGGTGCTGTACGCGACCGCTGGTACGGCATGGCTGCCGCCCCTGCGCGACCGCCGAAAGGGCCGCAGCGTCGACGACGTTGGCTTCGACTTGAGCAGTGCGGCCTGGGCCGTGGGCCGCGTGGGCGTGCCGGTATTTGGCGTTGTGCGCAGCGCTGCAACGGTTGCAGCGTTGCAGGCGGCAGCA
>JBIKRQ010000334.1:0-7156 GCA_044349155.1 Myxococcota bacterium | reverse complement strand
GATCGCGATCACAACGGGCTCTTCTCAGCAAAGACCGTGCGCACCCGTAGCGGGCGGCAGCGCGCGACGAAAGGGTGAACTTTGCGAAGACAGTGTGCGTCAGCTGGATCCGCCGCCCTCGCCGCGCCAAAGCCACAGGAGCCATGGTAAACGCCCCTACCATGCCTACCCCGATCAACCGCTCGACCGTCACCCCCACCCCCGTGCCCCCTGCGCCGGTTGGTGCAGCCACGCCAGCTGCCCCGGTGGCCCCGGTTGCTCCCGTTGCGCCTGTGGCTCCCGTCGCGCCCACGGCACCGGCCGCCGGGACCGACGCCGTGGTGGGCAACCCGAACGCCTCGGGTGCTGCCAATGTGGTGCAGCTGCTGCCCCTCGACGGCGGCTACGGCGCGAACATCCGCAACCACGCCGACTCCTACGCGGTCGCGGGCCAAAACGCGGGCGGCAACCTCTACAACGTTGCGGGCAGCACGGCCGGCGCGGCGACGACGAGCAAGGGCTACGAGCGCGGCGCCATCTCGGTGGCCACCACCCCCATCGACGACAAGACCTTCGCCATCGAAGTCAAAACCATGCACTCGGGCGCGTCGCTCAAGGGCAACGACGACGGCATCACGCTGTTCCTCGAGACCAAGGTCCAGGGCAAAGACGTCAACGGCAACCCTGCTGAGCTCATCATCCGGCTCGCTACGCCCCACACCGGTCCGGCGAACAACGTCGATGCGCACAACGGCCTGCACCGCTTCGTCGTGTCCTACAAAGACCTCGACGCAGCGCTCAAGGCCCACCATCCCGACCTGCAGCTCTTCGACGCCAAGAAGCACTTCACCGGTGCTGGCGCCACCATCGCCGTGCGCGCTCGCTGGGACGCCGGGCACGATTGGGGTGGCTACGGCCGCCTCGGCGTCACCGAGATTCCCGCCCCCACCAAGCGCAACAACGCTGCCGCTGTGCAGGCTGGCAACGTGGCCGCGTCGTCGGTGAAGATCGCCGCGAGCGAGATGCCCGTCGACTTCGAGCACGCGCTGCCCGCGACGGTGCAGAACAAGTACGCCACCATCTTCAACACCAGCAAGCCCATGACGGTGTCCACCCGTCTGGAGCGCGAGTTGAAGGGCAAGGTCGCCGACGTCACCCAGCACGAAGCCGCCATCGTACGCATGCAGCTCATCGCTGCCGGCTACGAGCCGCTGATTCAGGAGCTGCGCACCGCACTCACCACCGAGCTGATGTCCAAGGCGAAGATGAAGCGCCCCGCCGCCAAGGCCTTCGCCGAGAAGCTGCACGTCTCGCCGCACACCGCCTGGGCCACCAAAGATGCCAACGGCGCCTTCGTCGATTCGCCCCGCTTCGCCGAGTACAAGAAGGACGCGGCCAAGCTCGTCGCCAGCGGGCTCGCCAAGACCACGGCCGAAGCCGAAAACATGCTCGCGTTCATCAACAGCGCTGGCGTCGTGTTCCATGACCCGCTGCCCCTGGAAGACAAGTACAAGGGCACGAAGTCCGAGATGCAGAAGTCGGTGATTCGCCGCGTGCGCAGCAACGCGATCGCCGAGGGTGTCTACAACGTGAAGCCCGGCCCGGGTGTTTTGCAGTCCGACGTCGACGCCTCCACCGCTGGTCAGCCCTGTGGCTTGATCCGCGCCCGCATCGAGGCCTCGGTCGAGCTCAAAGACAAAAACGTCTCGCGCGACGAGATCGCCAAGTACGAGCAGGGCGACGGCTCGTCGTACAACATCATCGGTCAGCTGCTCGAAGACGCTGGTGTCTACACGGCCGGCAACTACACGCGCTTTCAAGAGGCGGTCGGCCTCGACAAGACGCCCGTCGCGTTCACCATGATCCAGGAGCGCCACCGCTTCGACATCGAGGTCGACGGCATGAAGCTCGACACCTCGATCGACTTCGTCAACGTCGACGACAACGGCACCAAGGTCAGCCGCCAGATCGTTGAGATGGAGCTGGAGCACAAGTTCATCGACCCCAACGCGGGCAAGGCAGCGCCAGCAGCAGCTCCTGCGGCCCCCGCCAGCCCGGCCGACCCGACGGCGACACCAGCGCCAGCACCAACGACGGCGGCAGCGCCCAGCCTGAAGACGAGCTTCGGCGATCTCGCTTCCCAGCAGGCGGCCACCGCCGCGCTCACCGACGTGTCGCTGAACGTGCCGCCGCGCTTCCACCGCCTCGACGACCTCGACGACCAGGAACTCTGGCAGACGAAGGAACAGCTCGTGAGCAACGCCGTCACCAACGCGCTGGTCGGCCTCATCTACCCGCAGGGCGTGTCGTCGTGCGAGCAGAAGGGTGTCGAGCTGGCGCGCGCCCTCGGCAAGCTGGACTGAGCGCTTCCAGGCCCTCTGCGTCCAAAGCCCCGCGACTGCGGGGCTTTTTTGTTCGCGGGGAGATCTGTGGGCGAAACAACGCGAGCAGGCCTCGTGCATCTGTGGATACAGTGGCGCCCGATTTGAACGGCGGGGACGTTCCCGCCCACACGCCGCTACAAGGAGCCCACGATGGCCACGATCGCTGCGACCGAAGAGAACTTTGAAGGCCTCGTCACCGACAGCGACGTCCTCGTCGTCGACTTCTGGGCGGAGTGGTGCGGTCCGTGTAAGGCGTTCGGGCCCGTGTTCGAAGAAGCCAGCACCAAGCACGCCGACGTCACCTTCGCCAAGGTCGACACCGAGGCCCAACAGGGTCTTGCCCGTGCCTTCGGTGTGCGCGCCATCCCGATGGTCGCGGTGTTTCGCCAGCAGGTGCTGTTGTACGCCGAGGCGGGGGCGCTGCCGGCGTCGGCCCTCGAGGAGCTCATTGCCCAGGCCAAAGGCCTCGACATGGAGAAGGTGAAAGCCGAAATCGCCGCCGAAGAAGCCAAAGCCGCCGCGGCTGGTGGCCACGTGCATGGCCCAGGCTGCAACCACTGACGGTGTGCACGGCGATCGCAAAACGATCGCTCGCGGCCATGAAAAAAGGACCTCGCGAGAGGTCCTTGTTTCGTTTGTCGGCGTGGTGGACGCTCAGACGGGCATGCCGTGGGCGGCTTCGTACTCCGACTGCAGCTCCGACAGGCGGCGCGCGAGGACGGAGTTCACCGGGCGGTCGAACTTGACCTTGCCAGCGGCGATTTCGCGCAGGGCAATGACGGGCTCTTTGTTCTTCTGGTTGTCGACGAGCGAGCGGCTGCCCTTCATGAGCTGACGCGTGCGGCCCGTGGCCAGCAGAACGAGGGCGAAGCGGTTGTCGAGCTCGACGAGGCAGTCTTCGACGGTAACGCGGGCCATGGGCGATCTCCTGCAAAGTGGTGGACGCCTCGTCGATAGCGTGTGGCACCGGCAAGGGCAAGGTCGCTGACGCAGCCCGAAACGAACATGCTGCCAAGCCGCTCGCGACGACGAGTTCAGCGCGGTAGCAGAACCCATGAGGCCGTTGTGACCACGCCTGTTCCTGCTTCTGCACCCACCGTGTCGGTCGCAGCCGTCATCGGCGTCGTCGGTGCTGTGCAGTGCGTGAACATCCTCGACTTCATGATGGTCATGCCCCTGGGCCCTGACCTCGCTGCCGGTCTGGGCATTGAGACCAGCTCGTTGGGCGTGATCGGCGGCAGCTACACCGCCGCCGCGGCCATCTCGGGCATTTTGGGGCTGCTGTTTTTGGACCGCTTCCCGCGCCGCAGCGCCCTCGTGGTGGCGATGGTGGGCCTGGCCGTGGGGACGCTCGCGGGCGCGTTTGCCACCAACCTGCCGACGTTGCTGTTGGCCCGCGTGATCGCCGGTGCGTTTGGTGGGCCCGCCACGAGCATTGCGATGTCGATCATCACCGACGTGGTGCCGCCCGAACGTCGTGGACGCGCGATGGGGGCCGTGATGGGCGCGTTTTCGGTGGCGAGTGTCCTCGGCGTGCCACTGGGGCTGGAGCTGGCGGCGCGCTCGACGTGGCGGGCGCCGTTTTACGTCGTCGCTGCCCTTGGGTTGGTGCTCGCGGTGGTGGCGCGGCTGTTGTTGCCGCGGCTCGACGGACACCTCGCCAGCAGCACCATACGCCACCGTATGGACCTGCCGCGCGTGCTGCGGTTGGTGGCGCGCCCCGAGGCCCGGCTGACGGCGGTGCTCGTGGCGGCGGCGAACTTCTCGGGGTTCATGTTCATCCCCAACGTGTCGGCGTTGTTGCAGTTGAACCTGGGCTATCCGCGCGATGGCCTGGGCCTGCTGTACCTCACTGGCGGGGCGGTCAGCTTCTTCACCATGCGCGCGGCGGGGCGCTTTGTGGATCGCTTCGGCTCGACGACGTTGATCGCCGTGGGCGTGTGCGGCATCGGTGTGTTGATGGCCGTGCTCGGCGTGCTGCAAGACCCGAAAACGCCCGTCGTGCTGCTGTTCGCGTGTTTCATGGTGTTCTCGTCGGGCCGAAACGTCAGCCTGCAAACCCTGACATCGAAAGTACCCGCCCCCGACGAGCGCGCGGGCTTTCAGTCGATCCAGTCGGCGATCCAGCACGGGGCGGCGGCGTGCGGGGCGATGATGTCGTCGATGCTGCTGCACGAAGTCGACGGCAAGCTCACGCAGGTGCCGTTGCTGGTGGCCGTGTCGTTCGCCTCTTCGCTGTTGATGGTGCCCGCAGCCTCGATGCTGGAAGGTCGTTTGCGCGCCGCTGCCCCGCGTTGACGACGACAGCCGCGACCGCCAACCGAGCGGCATGAGTGCGCCAAAGCCCATCGAGTTCGTGCCCATCGCTCCGCCACCAGCCGAGCAACGCGTGCGTCGTCCGACCGCGTTCGCTGCCGCTGGTGACAAGCGTTCGCGCTACACGCTGCCCGAGCAGCTGAGCTCGTCGTCGCCGGTGGGATTTCGCACCCGCGTGTCGCTCACATCGAGCGAGGCACAGTGGTTGTTGCAGGCGTCGTCGTTGCCGCGGCCCGCGACATTTTCAGCGCCCACCGACATCACCGAGCAGCGCTTGTTCGACGAAGCGAGCTTGAGCGTGTTGGTGGCGCGGCAGTCGACGAACTTTCGCGGTTGGCGTGACGTCGTCGTGGGCGGCGATGACGCGGCCGTGGTGGCTGGTCTGTTGCGCGAGATTCGATCACCTGGCGCTTCGCCAGGTGATCGAATCGTCAATACGATTCGGGCGCGGAGCGCCCGAAATGGCACGAGCCAGGCTGCGGTGCTCGACAACGCCAGCCACGTGCATGTGGTGCTGTCGCGGCCGTACCGCACGCCGTTTACGATGCTGCTCACGTTCGTGGGCCACAAGCCCGTGCAGAGCTTGTTGACCGTGCCGCTGCGAGCGCTGCGCAAAAAGTTCCTCCACGAGGACGACATCCCCACCGTGGGCATGCTGCAGCAGCTGCATCTGGGCGTGTTGGCCGATGCGTTTGAGCGCGGTGTGGTGGTGGCATCTGCCGGTCGCGCGCGCGCGCAGGTGCATGCGGCACCGGTGACGCCGACGACGTCGACGGGCAAGGCGGCGCTCAAAAAACTCGAAGCGCTCGTGGGCTTGAGCGATGCCGACCGCCGCGAAGGCTGGCACGTGGCGCTCGTGACGCAGGTGGGCAACGTCGACGACAGCAGCCTGCACATCGATGCGCAAACCCAGCAGCGGTTGGGGGCAGCGCTGGTGTCGTTGCGCAGCGAGCGCATCCAGCCCGGCGTGAACAACGAGGACGCCGCACCCGCACCGTACAAGACGCGCCAGGACATGGACGTGCCCGACGCGCTCACCGAGCAGTGCGGCCGCGCCTTGTACAACGCGTTTGCGCATTTCACGGGGCTGAGCCGCGAGCACGCCAAGCAGCTCGTGATCCTCGAGCGCATCGACGTGCTCACGCCCAACGGCAAAGAGCGCCTGCGCAGCATTCGCTCCGACCTCGAGGAGGTCGCCAACCTCGTCATCAACAACCTGCCCCAGTGGGTCGATCTGCCGATGGGGCGTGCGCTGTCGAAGAACACCGCGCGCGGCAAAAAAGCGTTCGCGCTGGCGGGGCAACGCATCTACGTCGGCGGCGTTTCTCGACGAGAAGTGCTCAAAGCAGGCATCGGCTTCGATCACGCGGTGCGCGCGTTTGGTGCGGCGGCCTCGCGTGCGGCGTTGGTGGCCGAAGTGAGCGGCACGACGGAGATTCCCGAGGGCTGCGACCTGCTCGCGGGCATCTGCTTGATGGCTGGGCCGGTGAACCAAAACGACATCGGCAAGACGTTCTTTGGCCACAAAGACCTGCTCGACGGTGTGGCCAACGGTCGCGACCCGACGAGCTTGTTGGTGTGGACGCTGAAGGCAAAGACGGTGGCCGATCCCATCGGCAACGAAGAACAGCTGATGAACCCCGCGCGCAAAGGCGTGCTCGTTGACCTGCGGCCTGGGCCCCACGAGGTGGTGGCAGTGCGCGCCGCTGGTCGCGTGCAGCCCATGCGCAAACAGGAGGGGCGCACCAACCAAGAGCGGGCGTTTTCGGCCGCAGGCAACTTCGTCGTCGACGACAACGGCACCGACATCCCCGGCAACCGCGGTGTGGCCTGGCCGCGTGCCTGGGCCGACGCGGTGGTGTTTGGGGCGCGTCGATGAGCAAGCGCGTGATGCTGAAGAAGACCGCGTCGTCGCTGTTCACGCTGGTGAAGGTGGCCGCGCGCCGAACCCCTGGCCTGCGTGACGGGCAGACGTTGCCGCGCATCGAGCGCTCGTTGCGCGTGGTGGCTGACGCGGCGTGGCTGCGCAGCTACCGCGGTCTCGTCGGTGCTGTCGACGACGGCGTGCTGCCACCATGCGTGCCGCAGGTGCTCGCTTCGCCACTGCATGCGCAGCTGTTGAGCGACCCGCAATTCGTGCTGCCCGCTGTGGGCATGGTGCACATCAAGAGCAGCCTGGTGGAGCAGCGCCCACTGCGCGACGACGAGGTGCTCGACATCACCGTCAGCATCGAAGGGCACACACCGCACGAGCGCGGCGTGACGTTCGACATGGTGACGCGCACGCTGGTCGATGGTGTGGAGGTGCAACGCGGGGCCATCACGCTGCTCGTGCGTTCACGTGGGCAGACGTCGCACAAGGCCCAGCAGACGAAGCAGGAGCCCGCGCAGAGCACGGCAACGCCGTTGCAGCTGTCGTCGTCGGTGATTGCTGCCCGCGCCGACATCGGGCGCCGCTATGGGGTGGTGTCGGGGGA
>JBIKRQ010000333.1:0-7158 GCA_044349155.1 Myxococcota bacterium | reverse complement strand
CGGCAATGACGTCGTCGAACACAAGTTTGACGACGTCATCGTCGCGCCCAAAGCGCCATTTTTCAGCAACCTGCTAGTTCATGGCAAGGGCGCACCCCGCGACAAACACGCCTGCCCACCCGGGCACCAGAAGGTGCGCACGCGGCGAACGCGCACCAACTCGAGGACGTCAAAGGACCACAGCGGGCCCTCGAGGGGGATGTCCTGGCACGTCGTGCGCCAGCCTCGCCCTGCAGGCAGGTAGAGCGTCGCCCACCCGCCACCCCACGCAGCACGACCGTCGGCGTGACTCGCCGCGACGTCGAGCGCGACCTGCCCCCGCGGCGCTGCTGGCCCAAGCGTGGCGCACAGCTGCGGGGCGGCGTCGGTCGATCCAGCCTTCAGCGACACGGAGATACACGGCGTCGTCACCCCGTCGAGCGTGCAGTTGGCGCCGCGTACACCATGACTGCGCCACGCCGGAGGACGAGGCCGTTGTGCAAGGGAGAGTCGCTTGCTGGTCGGTGAAAGCACGACGTGGAAGCGGCGAAGCACATCCAACCCGATGTTCCTGTTGTCAGCGATCGCCGATGCGTGGCTCCCGCCGACGTTCAGGCCGGGGCTGCCGAGGAACAGGTCGATGTTGAAGCGCGAGGCGAGGTACCGACGGTTCACCATCGTCGTCCAGTGTTTGCTGACCTCTGGCCGGCCGCGCACCCAGGCGCTGGGAACAACGCTGACGGCTGCGCCCGTGTCGAGGGTGAACCACTGCGGCGACTGGTGCGGCATGGCGCCGAGAACCACCGGTGTGCCCAACGCATTGTTTCGCAGCTCCACAACCAGAGCGTTCTTTGGCGAGGGCTGCTCTGGCTCGAACAAGCCGACAAGGCCTTCGTCAGGGGCGATGTACAGGTCGAACTGCGACAGCACCGAGCTTCCGATGAGGATCACGCCGACGTCGACATCAATGACATCGATCTTCGTCTGCTCGACCTTCCAGGACCCCAGCTCGAGCGGTGCCCAATACACGCGGCCGCGAGAGGTCTCGCCGAACACGTCAACATCCACCTCACCAACCAGGCGATCGTCGCGGACAATGCCAAGGCGCTGCGCGGTGGCGGTGTCGATGACCGTCCTGGTGCAGCCGGTGTCGAGTTTGGCCACGACGTCGATGTCGTTGATCCGCGCATCGACAAAGAGCCCCGACCGGACGTCGTCGTCGATGAGCGTCAACCAGTCACCGTCCGGCGCGCGCCCCGGCAACGTTCGGGCGTCGTAGCCTTCGTCGTCGAGCGGGCGCTCCTCGATGGGCGCAGGCATGAGCTTCGGCGGCGCTGGCGACGGCACGCGCGTCGCTCGCGTCGGACGCAATGGTCGCTGGGCTTCCGCCGCTGCAGCGCCAGGCAGCGCACAGCTCTTTTCGAGACCGAAGCTGCTGCACGGCCCCATGCAGCATGGCTGTGCCCTGACGAAGTGACTCCAGCCAAACAACACGAGCGAGATGATGGCCGCGCAGCCCGACGTTGCCGGAAACCTCATGACGAGGCGATAGAAGCATCAGGATCGGATTCCAAGACAGCGTGGGCGTTGATGTGCGCTGACGTGCGCTGACATGCGTCGATGACCTTCAGCGCGGACGAGGACGTTGCACGCCCGCGGCCAGCAGCGCTGTGGTGGGGTCGACGGCTTCGCCGTTTCTGCGCACTTCGAGGTGCAGGTGGGGGCCGGTGCTGCGGCCGGTGCTGCCCACCGCAGCGATCTCGTCGCCGATGTCGACGCGATCGCCCACTGCCACGTTGACCGCACTGGCGTGGGCGTAGCGAACCACTTCGCCATCGTCGCCTTTGACGTCGACCACGAGGCCGTAGCCTCCTGCTGGGCCTGCATGCACCACGGTGCCGGCCGACACGCTCGTGATGGCCGTGCCTTCGGCGGCGGCGATGTCGAGGCCGTGGTGGTGGGTGTGCTTGCCGGTGAACGGATCTGTGCGTTCGCCAAAGCCGCTGCTCACGCGGGCTGGGCCGTCAACGACCGCTGCCAACACGCCCGAGCCTGCAGATCCGCTGCTGCCTGCAGATCTGTGACCGTTGGGCGGAGGCGCCATTTTTTTCGAGCCGGTCGCACCTGTCCCGCCGCTGTGGTGCGCGGTCGCGTTGACCACGGCCTCGGCGATGACGTCGACAAAGTTGTCCTGAGCGAGGCCGGCGTGGCCTTCGGCGCTGCCAAACAGCCGTGCACTTTTGAGCACTTCGCGCATCAAAAGCAGGTCGAGGGTACGCTTTGGGTCTTCGATGCGGCTCACAATGAGACCTCTCACACTTCCATCGGCACATGCGCTCAAAGTTGGAGGGGTCCGTGCCGATGAGATCAGCGGGCTGCCAGCGCAGGCAGAAGGTGCCGAGATGGTGCAGATGACAACACCGCGAAAGCGAACGCCCGGCATCGAGTTTTCGGTGGTCGACAGTGCGCCGCGCACCACGACCGGCAAGCCGCCGCGGGCCCTGGTCGTCGACGACGATCGTGGCATCCGCCAGGCGGTGGGCGCGGCGTTGCGCACAGCTGGCTACACCGTCGAAGAAGCCGAAACCGGCGTGGTGGCCCTGCGCCTGGCGCAAAGCATTCCCGACGTGATCGTGCTGGATCTGAACCTGCCAGATCTGTCGGGCCTCGCGATCTGCCGGGCTCTGCACCAAACGAACCACACGGCCGACGTGCCGATCGTGTTCCTCACCGCGACCGACGACGAAAAGACCATCGCCTCGGGCTTTTTGGCCGGCGCTGCCGACTACATCGTCAAACCGTTTGTGCCCGAGATCCTGGCCATGCGCGTGAACCGCGTGGCCCGTGCCCGCCTCGCCGAAATCGAGCGCCAAAAGCGCGCTGAAGAGCTCGAGGCCGCCACCCAGGCCCTCAACGAAGCCCGCGCCACCCTTGGCGTGCAGCACCGCCTGAGCGGCCTGGGCATCCTCGTCAGTGGCGTGGCCACCGAGATGAACAACCCGCTGCACTCGATCATGGGCTGCCTGGCCCGCGCCGGTGATGGCTCCTCGCCACAAGCGACGGTGATCCTGGGCGATGCCCTCGCGTCGGCCGAGCAGTTGGCCGAACTCGTGCGCCAGCTGCGCGGGATCGCCGGCACCGACGATCGCGCCCGCGTCGAGGTGCACCTGCGCTCGCGCAGTGAGTTGGTGGCGCGTGCGTTTCCCGATGTGGCAATCACCATCACGGGCCCCGATGTGGTCATCACCGCTGTCGACGTCGAGATCCGCGAAGCGCTCATCGCGCTGATCGACAACGCGGCGCGTGCAGCACGACAAAAGCCGCACCCGACGGTGCAGTTGGCGTTGGTCGACGACGGCGACAGTGCGGAAATCGTCATCGATGACTCGGGCCCAGGCATCGAAGCGCCCGACGTGCCGTGGTTGTTCAGCCCGTTCTTCGCGCGCAGCCGCGGCCAACGCGAGGGCATGGGCCTGTCGCTGGTGGGTGCGGCGGTTCGTCGTCACGGCGGTACGGTGGCCATCGACGGACACGGTCCGCTGGGCGGTGCCCGCGTGCGCGTGCGGCTGCCAAAGCTGGCCGTCGAGTCCGACGCTCCGATGATTGAACCCGTTTTGTAGCAGCCGGTTTGTCCAGATTCGACGCAGTGCGCTACGGCCCGTACCGTCGTCGACACATGCATCACATCAACCGGTTGTTTGTTGGCGCGCTGCTCTTGTCTGGGGTGGTTCCGGGCTGTGCCCGCTTCGACATCCCCGACGGCACGCCGATCTTCTGCAGCACCGACGTCGACTGCCCCACCGACTTCGCCTGCCGCATCGACCGCTGCTTGCCCGTCGACAGCGAATCGGTGCCGCCAGCACTCGATGCCGCAACGACGATCAACACCACGCTCGCCGGCATTGACGACGAGGTCTCGGTCTCGCTCGTGGCCAGCGAAGCCCTGGCGCTCGCTCCACAACTGTCGTTGGTCACCGCCGGTCGGCGCCGCGCGTTCGACGTGGTCCTCGACGACGACGGTGTGCACGCTGCGGCCCAGCTCGTGGTGCTCAGCGATGACGTGAGCGGCACAGCACAGATCGTGGCCACCCTCGTCGACCGCGCCGGCAACCAGGCCAGCGACGTGCTCGTGGGCACGGTGGCGCTCGACACCATTGTCCCGGTCAGTGTGTCGCTCGACTCCGATGCCAGCAGCATCAACGAAGACGACGCGGCGGTCGTCGTCTTCACCATGTCCGAACCCCTGAGCCCGGCCTCGACGCTGAGCATTGATGGTGCTGTCGTCGAGACGGAGGTCGACGGCAACCAGCTCTCTGCCACGATCACCGTCGGGCCGGATGCTGCCGAAGGGACACTGTCGGCACAGGCACGTCTCGTCGATCTTGCAGGCAACATCGGCGAGGAAGTGCTGAACACCGCCATCGTCGTCGACCGCACACCACCGGTGCTTGCCGTCAGCGGGCGCAGCGATCTCGCCGGACGCGGCGGTGTTCTGAGCCTCACCGTCACGGCCAACGAACGCCTTGCTGCACCACCCGCTGCCTATCGTCGCCATGAAGATGGCACCGAGGTCGACGTCGAAGTCACCGATACCGGTGCTGGCGTGTACCGCCTGCTGTCGAATGTGACCGACACCGACGTCGATGGCGCGTGGAGCTTTCACGTCGTCTTCAGCCGCGATGTCGCGGGCAATCTCGCCGACGAGTTCGTGGTGCCTGGCTTTGTCATCGACACCACCGCACCAGGCTTCAGCGATGTTCCCGTCGTCGCTGACGCCGCGATGTCGCGACAGCCCGATCACGACGTCACGGTGCTCACCTTTGCTGTGGCCGAACCCGCAGATGCCACCGTGACGTTGGCCAATGGCGTCGCGTTCGTGTGCACCGACGTCGACCGCATGGCCTACACGTGCCCCATCGCGGCGGAAGACATCGACGACGACGGCGCTGTCGTGCTGTTCGTCGAGGCGAGCGACGAGGTGGGCAACCGCGCGTTTTCGTCGGTGGGCCTTGTGGTCGACACCACCGCGCCGACACTGCTGGGCGCCGATGTCGACCTGGTCGCCCCTGCAGGATCGCTGCTCGACGTCGTGAGCACACTGACAGCGGGGGCACAGGTCCAGGTGGCGTTCACCATCGACGACCGCGAAGCGACCGTGTTCGCGCGCGCCGCCCCCAACGCGTTCACCTTCACGATGGCGCAGCCCGACATCGGCGTGCCGTCGTTCGTTGCCTCAGCTGTGGTGCCTGCCGACGTTGTGGAAACAACCGCTGCCCTGTCGCTCGTGCTCACCGATGCGCTCGGCAACAGCGCGACGACCTCCCTTGGCAGCGTCGTCGTTGACACCACGGCCCCGACAGCACCGCCCGTCGGTGTCGCCGACACCATCGTGTATCGGCGCACGCCGTGGGGAGCGACCGAAACAGAAGGTGAGGCCCAATTTCAGATCGAGCTGCAGGGCTTGAACGCTGGCGACACCGTGTTTGCCTGGGCCCAGGGCAACACGAACACCGCACCGCTCGCGCACGACGTGGTCGACGACGATGGCCGGCTGGTGCTCGACCTCGGCGGCAACGACCGCGCCGAAGTGTTCGTCAACGTCGTTGACAACGGGGGCAATGCCTCGCCCGTGGTGCGCGTACGCGACGTCGCGTGGACCGCCACGCTCGGCAAGAAAGTCGTGGGCAGCACGCTGGAGAATCCGCACGGATTTGTGCAGCTCGGCAACACACAAGATCGATTGGTGGTGGCCTCGGCCAACGAAACGGGTGGGGCCACCACGGCGCGCGCCGATGGTCAGGTGACGACGACAACGTCGGCGATCCGCTTTCAGAAAGCGGGCGGGCTCGACACGATCAACAGCCCCAATCCCCTCGCCACCTTCGACAGCGCGCGCGGGCGTGTTGTCGTGCTCAGCGGCGAGGACGAACAGCCACAAACGTGGGAGCACGACGGCCAACAGTGGCAGCAGATCGTACCGGCCGACCCCGAAAGCGATGGCAACCCGCCCAACCGTCAGGGTCGTGGCGGCCTCGCGTACCATGCGGCCCGCGACGTCTCGCTGCTGTTTGGTGGCGCGCTGAACAACAGCATTTCTGACACCTGGACATGGAACGGCAACAGCTGGACCCTCGTCGAGCGTTGCACCAACTGCTCGCCGCAGCAGCTCACGCAGCCCGCGATGGCCTACGACGAACTGGCTGGCGAAGTCGTGATGTTCGGTGGCACCAACCGAAGCACCGGGCTCGACGCACCGCCCGTCGACACCACCACCTTCGTCTGGGACGGCGACTGGACCGCGGTGTGCACGGGGAGCTGTCCACATCCATCGGCACGGCAGGGCGCGATGATGGCGTGGGACGAAGCACGCGGTGTCGTCGTGTTGTTCGGTGGCCGCGACAACAGCAGCAACTTCAACGATGTCTGGGAGTGGAACGGTTCGCAGTGGCGCGAAGTGCTCCTCAGCGACGACGAAGGCGATGGCAACCCCGACCCACGTTCGCTGGGTGGCTTTGCTTTCGACAGGCGTCGCGGCGAGCTCGTGCTCGTGGGCGGGACTGAAGGCAAGGAGTTTTCCAGCCGCGTGTTCAACGACCTGTGGTCCTTCAATGGCACGCGTTTTCTGCGTCTGAACGTCACGGCCATCGACAGCGATCAAGACAACGACAACGACCCGCCGGAGCTGAACGCACCCGCGGCGGTGTCGACGACGACGGGCCTGCAGGTGGTGGGTGGCAGCGCGACGGGGCAAGGGTTTTCGTGCGGGCCAGGACGGTGCGGTGGTCCATGGTTGCTCGAGGGCAACACGCTGGTCGATGGCGGGCTGACCACGGGGCCTGCGGCGCGCGGGAGACCGTCGGTTGTGTTCGATCGCGCGCGCGGTCAAGTCGTCATGTTGGGGGGGACCGCGAGCGACGTTCAGTTCCTCGCTGGCACCATCTTCGACGACGCGCTGTGGGTGTGGAACGGGCAGCGCTGGGAACCCCGACTGCCAGCCATCCGCCCGAGTGGCCGCGAGTTCACAGCGCTCACCTACGACGACGACCGCGAAGTCGTGGTGCTGTTCGGTGGTGCTGGCGTTGGCAGTTGCGACGGTGTTGTCGACGTCAACGGCAACACGAGGGCCAGTGTCTTTTGCCCGTCTGTGGTGTGGGAGTGGGAAGGTGTGGCGTGGACGAA